>NZ_AKJC01000107.1 GCF_000282535.1 Pseudomonas sp. GM84
AAGCCGGCTCCCACAGGTATTTGCAGCGCTGCGAGTCCCTGTGGGAGCCGGCTTGCCGGCGATGAGGCCCGCTGATCAGCAACTTCAAGATGTGCGCACGAAAGAATCAGCGTTTATCCCAGACCTCGAAGTGGTAAGCCGGCCCCTCGCCTTGCGCTGGCTGTGGGTCACTGGATACCAGCTGCCACTGGGCCAGGTCGAACTCGGGGAACCACGCATCCCCCTCCGGGCGCAGCTCCACGCGGGTCAGGTACATGCGGCTGACCAGGCCCTTGTCCAGCGCCTGCCCATAGAGCTGCGCGCCGCCGATCAGCATCAACTCGTCGACGCCCTGCTCCAGCGCCCACTGCTCGGCACGTTCCAGCGCCGCTTCCAGCGAAGCGAACACCTCGGCACCCGCCAGCTGCAGCCCCGGCTGGCGGCTGACCACGATATTCAACCGCCCCGGCAGTGGCCGGCCCAGCGAATCCCAGGTCTTGCGACCCATGATGATCGGCTTGCCCAGGGTCGTGGCCTTGAAGTACTTGAAATCCCCCGGCAGGTGCCAGGGCATGGAGTTGTCGATGCCGATCACGCGGTTCTCGGCATGCGCCGCGATCAGGCTCAGAGGAAGTGATGTATTCATGCCCGCGAGGATAGCACCCGGCGTGTGAGTTATGCTTCTGCCCTGAACCGTGCAATGGAAGACCTTGTGACTGCACTGACTCCCCTGGACAAACGCTGGCTCACCGAAGCGGTGCGCCTGCGCGAGGAACACGCAGGCCTCCTGGAGGACCAGGAAGCCAACCGCCGCGCCCGCCAGCAGGGCGGCGAACTGGCGGCGCGTATCGAAGCCCGCGCACTGTTCCTCGCCGAACGTGACGGCATCAGCAGTGCCTTGAGCCATTGGAAGCAAGGCGCACGCCTGGCGCTGCTGGCGCTGATGCTGATGGCCGTGCTCAGCGGCGCCGGCCTGGCCTTTGCCGCCCTGGGTGACGGGCAACGCCCGGTCAACGTGTTCTGGGCCCTGGGCAGCCTGCTCGGGGTGAACCTGTTGATGCTGCTTGGCTGGGTCGCTGGCCTGGCCATGAGCAGCGAACAGGGCGCCAGCCTGGGTCGCCTGTGGTTATGGCTGAGCGAACGCTTCGCCCGCGACGCCAAGGCCGCGCACCTGGCGCCAGCGCTGCTGGTGCTGTTGCAACGCCAGCGCTTGAATCGCTGGCTGCTCGGTGCGCTGGTGCACGGCCTGTGGCTGCTGGCGATGCTCAGCGCGCTGGTGCTGTTGCTGGCCTTGCTTGCCACCCGGCGCTATGGCTTCGTCTGGGAAACTACCCTGCTCGCCGCCGAGCCGTTCATTCAACTGACTCGGGCCCTCGGTGCCCTGCCCTCGCTGCTCGGCTTCGCCGTACCCGACGAGGCCATGATCCGCGCCAGCGGCGACACCTTGCCGGCGCTGGACCTCGCCCGCCAGGCGTGGGCCAGCTGGCTGCTCGGTGTGGTCGTGGTCTATGGCCTGCTGCCTCGCCTGCTCCTGTTCGGCCTGTGCCTGTGGCGTTGGCGCCAGGGCCGCCAGCGCCTGACCCTGGACCTGAGCCTGCCGGGCTACGCGCAACTGCGCGAATCCTTGATGCCGCGCAGTGAACGCATTGGCGTGCAGGACGCCGCGCCCGAGGCATTGCCGCAATTCCAGGCCGGCCAGATGGACACCGACAGCAGTGGTGCCTTGCTGGTGGGCCTGGAGCTGGACGAGCAACATCCCTGGCCACCCGCCTTGCCCCATTCAGTGACCAACGCCGGCGTGCTCGACAGCCGCGAGTCGCGCAACAAACTGCTCGAACAACTCAGCCGCTTCCCCCCGGCGCGCCTGGCGATCGCCTGCGACCCCCGCCGCTCGCCAGACCGCGGCAGCCTGGCGTTGCTTGCGGAGCTGGCACGCAACGCTGGCGCCACCCGCATCTGGCTGCTCCAGCCAGCACCGGGCGAGGCCCTGGATGCCGAACGCCTGGGCGACTGGCACGAGGCGTTGGACCGTCTCGGCCTGCCCCATGCCGACACCTCGCCGCTGACCTGGCTGGAGCATGGCCATGACTGAGCCGCTGAAACTGGCCGTCGTCGGCCACACCAACGTCGGCAAGACCTCGCTGCTGCGCACCCTCACCCGCGACGTGGGCTTCGGCGAGGTGTCCCATCGGCCCAGCACCACGCGCCACGTGGAGGGCGCCCGCCTGTCGGTGGATGGCGAGCCGCTGCTGGAGCTCTACGACACGCCTGGCCTTGAAGACGCCATTGCCCTGCTCGACTACCTGGAGCGCCTGGAACGACCGGGCGAGCGTCTGGACGGTCCGGCCCGCCTCGAGCGCTTTCTGCAAGGCAGCGAAGCGCGCCAGCGTTTCGAGCAGGAGGCCAAGGTGCTGCGCCAACTGCTGGCGAGCAATGCCGGGCTGTACGTGATCGACGCGCGCGAGCCGGTGCTGGCCAAGTACCGTGACGAACTGGAAGTGTTGGCCAGTTGCGGCAAGCCGCTGCTGCCGGTGCTCAACTTCGTCGCCAGCAGCCAGCACCGCGAGCCGCAGTGGCGCGAAGCCCTGGCCCGCCTTGGCCTGCATGCGCTGGTGCGCTTCGACAGCGTGGCGCCGCCGGAAGATGGCGAGCGCCGCCTGTATGAAAGCCTCGCCCTGCTGCTGGAAGAGGCCCGCCCTGCGCTGCAACGGCTGATCGACGACCAGCAAGCGCAACGCCTGGCCCGTCAGCGCAGCGGCAAGCGCCTGATCGCCGAACTGCTGCTCGACTGCGCCGCCTGCCGGCGCAGCGTCACGGCCGAGCCGGCTGCCGAAGCCAAGGCCATCGAGGCGCTGCGCCAGGAAGTACGCCAACGCGAGCAACGCTGTGTCGAGGCGTTGCTCAAGCTCTATGCGTTCCGCCGCGAGGATGCCAACGCCGGCGACCTGCCGCTGCTCGACGGGCGTTGGGGCGATGACCTGTTCAACCCCGAAACCCTGAAGCTGCTGGGCGTGCGCCTGGGCAGCGGGGTGGCGGCAGGGGCGGCAGCTGGCGCGGGTGTCGATCTGCTGGTCGGTGGCCTGACTCTCGGTGCCGCCGCACTGGCCGGCGCCATCGCCGGTGGGGCGCTGCAGACGGCGCGCAACTATGGTTCGAGGTTGATGGGCAAGCTCAAGGGCGAGCGCGAGTTGACCGTGGACGACAACGTGCTGCGCCTGCTCGCCCTGCGCCAGCAGCAGTTGATGGTGGCGCTGGAAAACCGTGGGCATGCGGCGCAAGACAGCATTCGGCTGGGGCCACTGGATGAGAAGGCCTGGCGCGAGGGCAAGCTGCCCGAGGCCTTGAGCAAGGCCCGGGCGCACCCGCAGTGGTCGACGCTCAACCCCGGGGCGCGGGTGAATCAGGCGGAGCGGCAGGAGCAATTGGAGGCGCTGGTTCTGCAGATTTGAGCTTGTCTGCCAGGGCCTCTTCGCGGGGCAAGCCCGCTCCCACAGGTATCCCACTGTCATTGAGATGAGTGAGGTACCTGTGGGAGCGGGCTTGCCCCGCGAAGAGGCCGGCACAGACACCCGACAACTCAGAGCAACGCCAACGCCTTGCCCTTGAGCAGCGCCAGATCGATCACCGGCACGCCCACCTCCTTGGCCTGCTCATCCCACTCGCGCATCCGCAAACTCACCCCGAACAGCGGCCCCTGTTCGAACGCATCCGCCTCGGCCTCCGTCATCACCCCACCCTGATACTCCAAGGTCCGCCGGCTCGCCTCGCTCAGCCGTGCGTAATACCCCGGCTGGCGCAACGTCAGGTAACGCTTGGCCTCCACGTGATACTGCACCAGCAGCGCCATGCGCTCACTGAACCCACAGCGGCGCAGGTATTGGGCACCGATGCGTTCATGGCTGACCACGCCATAACCGCCCATGTCCCCCTCGCCGCCACACAGGTGGCCGATATCGTGGAAGAACGCGGCCAGTACCACTTCGTCGTCGAAGCCCTCGGCCATGGCCAGTTGCGCGGCCTGGGACATGTGTTCGAGCTGGGTGATGGCTTCGCCGATGTAGTCGTCGCTGCCGTGGCGTTCATAGAGGGCGAAGGTGTTGTCGATGACCTGGTCGGGGGTGAGCATCGATTGGATTTCCTCAGGTGAAATTTAAGGTGCCTGTCAGTCCCTATCGCCGGCAAGCCGGCTCCCACTGGGATAGCGTAGGCCAACGCTGTTCCTGTGGGAGCCCCACAGGGATAGCGTAGCCACCACTGTTCCTGTGGGAGCCGGCTTGCCGGCGATCGAGGCCGAAGGCCTCGCAGCGCTTACTGCTGCGCCACTTTCTCCGACTTGCCGTCATAGCGCTTGCGCCACTCGGTCAGAATCTCGTCACGATTTTTCGAAGCCCAGGCAAAGTCGTTCTTGATCAGTCGCTGCTCATAGTCAGCCGGCAATTCCGTCTGCGGCTTGGCGATGCCGGGCGCTGCGAGTACGGCGAAGTTCTCCTTGTACAACTCCATGGCGGCGGGGCTGGCCGAGAAGTCGGCCAGGCGCTTGGCCGCCTCGGCGTTGGACGAGCCCTTGATCACGGCAGTGGCCTCGATCTCCCAGCCCAGGCCTTCCTTCGGCAAAACGATCTCCAGCGGCGCACCCTGGCGCTTGAGCTGCACCGCCGGGTACTCGAACGAGATACCGATCGGGAACTCGCCGGCCGCCGCCAGCTTGCAGGGCTTGGATCCCGAATGGACGTACTGCCCGATGTTCTGGTGCAGGGCGTCCATGTAAGCCCAGCCCTGGGGTTCGCCAAAGGTCTGCAACCAGGCGCTCACATCGAGGAAACCGGTGCCGGACGAGGCCGGGTTGGGCATGACGATCTTGCCCTTGTACTCCGGCTTGGTCAGGTCCTGCCAGCTCACCGGCTTGCTCAGGCCCTGTTTCTCGGCCTCGATGGTGTTGAAGCAGAGGGTCGCGGCCCACACGTCCATGCCGACCCAGGCCGGCGGGTTGGCGTCGTCGCGGTAGTTGGCGGAAATCTTGCCCAGGTCCTTCGGCGCATAGGCTTCGAGCATGCCGTTCTGGTCGAGGATGGCCAGGCTGGAAGCGGCCAGGCCCCAGACCGCATCGGCCTGCGGGCGCTCTTTTTCGGCCAGCAGCTTGGCGGTGATGATACCGGTGGAGTCGCGTACCCACTTGATCTCGATATCAGGGTTGGCCTTTTCGAACGCCTGCTTGTAGCTCTTGAGCTGCTCGGCTTCCAGGGCGGTATACACGGTCAACTGGGTGCCGGCGGCCGAGGCCTGCAGGCTGAATACGGCGGATACGGCAGCGGCAAGTGCAAGGGGCTTGAACATGATGCGTTTCCTATCAGTGTGGGCAGTCGGTCAATGGCCGGCAGCGCGCTGGCGCCAGGCCTGGGAGCGGCGCAACAGGCCGCGTGAAGCGGCGGCCAGCAGCAAGGATGCAGCGGCGCTGGTCAGCAGGATCAGGGTGGACATGGCAGCAGCGCCGCCGACGTTGCCGGCATCGTCCATGTTCAGCACGGCGACGGCGGCAAGGATGGTGTCGGGGCTGTACAGGAAGATGGCCGCGGAGACGGTGGTCATCGCCGAGACGAACAGGTAGCGGATGATGTCCAGCAGCGCCGGCAGGCAGATGGGCACGGTGACCCGCACGAAGTGCTTGTACAGCGGCGCCTTGAGCGACAGCGCGGCCGCCTCGAACTCGCCGTCGAGCTGGCGCAGCGCGGTGGTCGCGGTCATCTGCGCGGTGGTCAGGTAATGGGCGATGGTGCACACCACCAGCAGCGCCATGCTGCCGTAGAACACATGCAGCGGGTTGCCGGTGAGGTTGAAGAAGAAGACATAGCCCAGGCCCAGCACCAGCCCCGGCACCGCCATGGGGATGAAGCTGAGCAGGCGCAGTGCCTGGTTGAGCAGGCGCTGGCCCTGGGTCTTCTCCATCAGGTAAGCGCCGGTGAAGATCACCAGGCTGCCGATCAGCGCGGTGGCGATGGCCATCGTCACGCTGTTGCGGTAGGCCAGCCAGCCGCCGCCCGCCGTGTCTTCGAACATGTAGTGCTTGAACGACAAGGTCAGGTTGTAGGGCCAGAAGGTGACCAGTGACGAGTACACCGCCATGCCGATCACCGTCAGCAGCGCCGCGCACACCAGCAGCACGATCGCCAGGAAGCAGGCATCACGGCCTCGCGACGGCTTGGGCTCGAACACCTGGGCACGGCCACTCATGGCATCGCCCTGGCGCCGACGCAACCAGGCATCGACGGCAAAGCTCAGCAGCGCGGGCACCAGCAGTACCATGCCGATCAATGCACCACGGCCGAACTGCTGCTGCCCCACCACCGCCTTGTACGCCTCCAGCGCCAAGACCTGGTAGTCGCCGCCGACCACGACCGGCACGCCGAAGTCGGTGATGGTCAGGGTGAACACCAGGCAGAACGCGGCGAACACGGCCTGGCGCGTGGCCGGCCAGGTGATGCTGCGAAACGCTCGCCAAGGCCCTGCGCCCATGCTCGACGCCGCATCGAACAGCCGCCCATCGGCCAGCGACAGGGCCGAGAGCAGGATCATCAGCGCATGGGGGAAGGTGTAGATGGCCTCGCCCAGGACAATGCCCCAGAAGCCGTAGATGTTGTCGTGCAGCAGCCCGCGCAACAGCCCTTGGTTACCAAACAGGTAGACCAGAGCGATGGCCGGCAGCATCGACGGCGCCAGCAACGGCAGCAGCGAAATGCCCCGCCACAGGCCCTTGGCCGGGATCAGCGTGCGCTGCAGGGCATAGGCGAACAGGTAGGCCAGCGGCACCACGATGGCAGCGACGCTGAAGGCCACGCTGAGGCTGTTGCCGAGCAGCCAGTGGAAGTTGTCGCTGGCGAACAGCTCACGGGCCGCGAGCAGGCCACCGCCCTGGCCGGCATCACCACTGAATCCGCGCCAGAAAATCGCCAGCAGCGGCATCAGCACCGCCAGCAGAAGGAGGATCAGCAGCAGGCTCTTGCCACCGACGACGAACAGGCGATCACCCAGCGCGACATCACTGCGCGATGCGCGCTTGGCCTCGGTGAGCGGCAGGGACATTGGCGCGGCCATCTCAGGCAAACACCTGCAGGCTCTGTGGCGGCAGCGCCACCCAGATGTCCTGCGAGCCCAGGCGCGGCATGGCTTCTGGGGCCAGCTCGGCGAGCAGGGCGTGGCCCGGCAAGGCCTGCAGTTCGAAGCTCATGCGGCAGCGGTTGCCGAGGAAGGTGATCTCGCGCACTTTCGCCGGGAACAGGTTTTCTTCGTGCACGACCGGGTTGACCGTGATCGCCTCCGGGCGGCAGAACAACCGGCCACTGCTGGCCCGTGGGGCGCCGGCGGCCAGGCGCATGTTCATGGCGCCGACCTGGGCGTGGCTGTCGCCGTTGCGCTGGAACGGCAGCCAGTTGCCTTGGCCGACGAACTCGGCCACGAACGGCGTGGCCGGCTGGTCGTAGATTTCCTGCGGGGTGGCGTATTGCTCGACCTGGCCGTTGTTCATCACGGCGATGCGGTCGGCCATGAGCATGGCTTCATCCTGGTTGTGGGTCACCATCAGCGTGGTGATGCCCAGCTGGCGTTGCAGCTGGCGCAGCTCGGTGCACAGGTGCTCTCGCACACGGGCATCGAGCGCCGACATCGGCTCATCCAACAGCAACAGCGACGGCGCCGGGGCCAGCGCACGGGCCAGGGCCACACGCTGCTGCTGGCCGCCGGAGAGCTGGCCGGGGTATTTCTTCTCGCTGCCGGCCAGGCCCACCAGTTCAAGCATCTCGGCCACACGCTGGCGGCTCTGCTCACGGCTGCTGCCGGTCAGGCCATAGGCGATGTTGGCTTCGACGGTGAGGTTGGGGAACAGGGCGTAGGACTGGAACAGGATGCCGTAGTCACGGGCCTGGGGCGGCAGCTCGGAGATATCGCGCTCGCCGATGTACAGCGTGCCACGGTCCTGGCGTTCGAGGCCGGCGATGCAGCGCAGCAGGGTGGTCTTGCCGCAGCCAGAAGGGCCGAGCAGGCAGACCAGCTCGCCGGCGGCGATGTCCAGGGAGACATCGTTCAGCGCCGTGAAAGCGCCGAAACGCTTGTGGATACCGCGCACTTTCATTTGTGCGCCTGGGGTGGCGTGGTTCATGGCAAGGCCTCATCGAAGAGATGGGGCCATGCTAGGAAGGCTGTGCGAAGGTTCTGTGGCTTTAGGGCAAAAGCGGGTGATAGTGGTATAGGCAGATTTTGTATTGGCCTTGCTGGCCTCTTCGCGGGACAAGCCCGCTCCCACAGGAACTATGCAGCCCTCAAGGACAACGCTGAACCTGTGGGAGCGGGCTTGCCCCGCGAAGAAGCCACCGCAGTCCGTCAGAACTGCGAACCAGAGACTTCCTGCGCCACCCCAAGAAACGCCGCCGGCAACCGCGCCTGGCGCCGCTCCTTCAGGCAATACAGGTACTCATGCATCACCGGCGCATTCTCCAGCGTCAGCACCCGCAGTTCGGAGTTGTGCGGCACCTCATGCCGGGCAATCACACTGATGCCGATATTGCGCAGCACCGCCTCGCGGATCGACTCGCGGCTGCCGATCTCCAGCAAGGCCCCGGCCTTCACCCCGGCCTCCTGCAGCATCTGCTCGGTCAGCTTGCGGGTGGTCGAGCCCTTTTCCCGCATCAGCAGGCAATGCCCTGCCACCACGTCGATGGACACTGTCTGGCGGTGCGCCAGCGGATGATTGCGGTGCACCGCCACCACCAGCGGGTCGGTGCCCAGCACCCGCCGCACCAGGCGGGCATCTTCGAGCAGCTGGGACGAGGCGGCGATATCGACGCGGTAGTCTTCGAGCATCTCCAGCACCTGCTGGGAGTTGCCGATCTCCACCGCCACTTCCACCTGCGGCAGGCGCTCGCGGAAGATCTTCACCAGATCGAGGACGTAATACGGCGCGGTAGCAGCGATACGCAGGCTGCCCTGGGCATGGCCGCTGTTGCGCAGCTCGAACTCGATATCGGCCTCCTGCTGCAGGAGTGCCTTGACCATCGGCAGCAGGCGCACGCCCTCTTCACTCAGCACCAGGCGCCGGCCGCCACGGTAGAACAGCTCCACGGCGTACTGGCTCTCCAGGTTGCGAATCTGGGTGGTCACCGTGGGCTGGCTGAGCCCGAGCTTCTTGGCCGCCAGGGTGATGCTGCCCAGGCGGGCCACCATGTAGAAGGCTTTGAGCTCGGCACTCAGCATTGCAGGACCTCTGTTGCGCGCAGCCTGCGCTACTTGCGCAACAGCCGCAGACCGTTGAATACCACCAGCAGACTCACGCCCATGTCGGCGAACACCGCCATCCACAGGGTCGCCATGCCGGCAAAGGTGATCGCCAGGAACAGCGCCTTGATGCCCAACGCCAGAACGATGTTCTGCGTCAGGATCGCCGCACTTTGGCGCGACAGCCTGACGAACGCCGGGATTTTGCGCAAGTCGTCATCCATTAGCGCCACGTCGGCCGTTTCGATCGCGGTGTCGGTCCCGGCAGCGGCCATGGCAAAGCCGATTTCGGCGCGGGCCAGGGCCGGCGCGTCGTTGATGCCATCACCGACCATGCCGACGCGGTGGCCCTGGGCATACAACTGCTCGATGGTGGCCAGCTTGTCGGCGGGCAGCAGGTTGCCTTCGGCACGGTCGATGCCGACCTGGGCGGCGATGGCCTCGGCGGTGTGGGGATTGTCGCCAGTGAGCATGACAGTCTTGATGCCCAGCGCGTGCAATTCGGCGATGGCCTGGCGGCTGCTGTCCTTGACCGTGTCGGCCACGGCGAACAGCGCCAGCGGGCCGGAACGGTCGAGCAGCAGCACCACGGTCTTGCCCTGGCGCTCCAGCATATCGAGCTGCGCTTCGAGCTCGGGTGAGCACAGGCCAAGCTCTTCGACCAGGCGGTGATTACCCAGGTGATAGGTTTCGCCGTCGATGTCACCGCGCACGCCGCGGCCGGCCAGGGCGGCAAACGCGCTGACTTCGCTCAGCGGCAGGTTCTGCGCCTTGGCGAACTGGGCAATGGCCCCCGACACCGGGTGGTCGGAGCGTGCGGCCAGGCTTGCCGCCAGGGCTTGGGCACGGCCTTCGAACAACGGTTCCAGCACCGTGGCGTCGGTTTGCACCGGCTTGCCGTGGGTGATGGTGCCGGTCTTGTCCAGGGCCAGGTAATCGAGCTTGCGCCCGCCCTCCAGGTAGACGCCGCCCTTGATCAGGATACCCTTGCGCGCCGCGGCGGCCAGACCGCTGACGATGGTCACCGGGGTCGAGATCACCAGTGCGCACGGGCAAGCCACCACCAGCAGCACAAGCGCGCGGTAGATCCAGTCGAACCAGGCGCCGGCCATGAACAGCGGGGGGATGATCGCCACGGCCAGGGCCAGCGCGAACACCACCGGGGTGTAGATGCGCGAAAAGGTATCGACGAAGCGCTGGGTGGGCGCCCGCGCGCCTTGGGCCTCCTCGACGGCTTTGATGATGCGCGCCAGGGTGGATTGCCCGGCGCCGGCCGTCACGCGGTACTCCAGGGCGCCGGCCTGGTTGATGGTGCCGGCGAACAGCTTGTCGCCAACGGCCTTCTCGACAGGCAGGCTTTCGCCGGTGATCGGCGCCTGATCGACGCTGGATTGCCCACTGACCACCTCGCCATCGAGGCCGATGCGTTCACCCGGACGCACCCGCACGCGAGCACCGATGGCTACGTCGCGCACCTCCACGTCCTGCCATTGGCCGTCCGCCTGCTGCACCGTGGCCATGTCCGGGGTCAGCTGCATCAGGCCGCCGATGGCATTGCGCGCACGGTCGAGGGAGCGCGCTTCGATCAGTTCGGCGAGGGTGAACAGCACCATGACCATGGCCGCTTCTGGCCACTGGCCGATCAGCACCGCGCCGGTCACGGCAATGCTCATCAGCGCGTTGATGTTGAGGTTGCGGTTCTTCAGGGCAATCCAGCCCTTCTTGTAGGTACCCAGGCCGCAGCCGAGGATCGCCGCCAGCGCCAGTGCGGCGACCAGCCATTCGGGTGCCAGCACGCTGAAGTGCACGACCTCCGCCGCGACTGCGGCAAGGCCGGACAACGCCAAGGGCCACCAACGGGTCTTGCTCGGCTCGGCAGCCTTGTCCTCACCCTCCGCAGCCAAGGGCTCGGCCTTCATGCCGAGGCTTTCGATGGCCCGCTCGATCTCGAGGGTGCCCGCAAAGGTATGGTGCACGCCCAGCACGCGGTTGATCAGGTTGAACTCCAGCTGCTCGATGCCGGCCAGCTTGCCGAGCTTGTCCTGGATCAGGGTCTGCTCGGTGGGGCAGTCCATGGCTTGAATGCGAAAGCGGCTGAGCTGCGCCTTGCCACTGGCCTTTTCGGTCAGTTGCACCAAGGCGGGCGCGGCTTTGGCGCCGCAGCAGCTGTGGGCGTGGTCATGCGCGTGCTTGTGTTCGTGGCTGACAGGCTGGTTCATGGGGTCATCCTTAATGTGCGCCTGTTGCCAAGTGAACACCCTGTAGCCACTATAGGGTCAAGCCACCTGCTGGAGAATGTGCCATGAAGATCGGAGAGCTGGCCAAGGCCACCGACTGCGCCGTGGAGACCATCCGCTACTACGAGCGTGAGCAACTGTTGCCGGAACCGGCACGTACCGACGGCAACTATCGGCTCTACACCCAGGCCCATGTCGAGCGGCTGACCTTTATTCGCAACTGCCGCACGCTGGACATGACCCTCGATGAAATCCGCAGCCTGTTACGCCTGCGCGACAGCCCTGAAGGGTCGTGCGGCAGCGTCAATGCGTTGATCGATGAGCATATCGAGCATGTACAGGCGCGGATCGATGGGCTGGTGGCGCTGCAGGCGCAGCTGGTGGAATTGCGCCAGCGCTGCAATGCGCAAGGGGCGGAATGCGCGATCTTGCAGCAGCTTGAGGTGAACGGGGCGGTGTCGGTGCCCGATACCGAGCATTCACATGTGGGGCGTAGTCACGGGCATTGATCCGGCGATAGGGCCAATGAGATCAAACAGCCATGGGCGCGGTCATCGGCGCGTGGTGCTCGTAACCTTCCAGGCTGAAATCGCTCGGCTCGATCTTCTCCAGCCACTCCGGCTCGTACTTGCCAGTCTTGGCGAAGTCCGGCACGCGGTCACTGATCACCAGCTTCGGCGCTTCCAGCGGCTCGCGCTTGAGCTGCTCATTGAGCATGTCCAGGTGGTTTTCATACACATGGGCATCGCCGATGAAGTAGGTGAACCAGCGCGGGGTGTAACCGGTGAGGCGGCCGAACAGCGACAGCAGCGCCGCGCCTTCGGTGAGGTTGAACGGCGTGCCCAGGCCCAGGTCGTTGGAGCGGATGTAGAGGGTCAGGGAAATTTCCTTGGTCTCGACATTCGGGTGGAACTGGTACAGCAAGTGGCACGGCGGCAGAGCCATTTCGTCCAGTTGCGCGCAGTTCCAGCCGTGGAACAGGATGCGCCGGCTGCCCGGGTCGTTGGCGATGGTGTCCAGGCACTGGCGCACCTGGTCGATGGCCTTGTACAGGATGACGAACGCCTGGCCGTCTTCCTCGTCCTGGGCGATCTTGCGAAAGCCTGCTTTCTCGGCCATCTCGATGGCCGCCGGGTTGCTCAGCGGGATGCGCTTGTAACCTGGCCACTGACGCCACTGCACGCCGTAGATCTCGCCCAGGTCGTCATGCCCCTGGCGGAACGGATTGGCCAGCCACTGGGCGTTCTCGTTGGCGTTCTGGTCCCACACCTTGCAGCCCAGCTCGCGGAATTCTCCGGCGTTCTTCACGCCACGCAGGAAGCCGACCATCTCGCCGATCGCCGACTTGAACGCCAGCTTGCGCGTGGTGATGGCCGGGAAGCCTTTTTGCAGGTCGAAGCGCAGCATGGCCCCTGGCAGGCTGATGGTGCGGATGCCGGTGCGATTGCCTTGCAGCGTGCCGTTTTCGATGACGTCGCGGACCAGATCTAGATACTGTTTCATGGCTTACCTGTAACAAGAACGGCAGGGGGATCGCCCCTGCCGTGAGAATCATACGGCGGGTTTTGCCGTGGGTTTACGGTTGTAGGCCAACCAGATCAGGAAGATGCCGCCGACGATCATCGGCAAACAGAGCAACTGACCCATGGTCAACCAGCCGAAGGCGATGTAGCCGAGTTGGGCATCGGGCACCCGCACGAACTCTACGATGAAGCGGAAAATACCGTAGAACAGCGCGAACATGCCGGAGACGGCCATGGTCGGGCGCGTTTTGCGCGAGTACAACCAAAGAATCACGAATAATGCCACACCTTCCAGGGCGAACTGGTACAGCTGCGACGGATGACGCGGCAGCTGGGCGGGGTCGCTGAACGGTGGGAAGACCATTGCCCAAGGCACATCGGTGGCCTTGCCCCACAGTTCGGCGTTGATGAAGTTGCCGATACGCCCGGCACCGAGGCCGATCGGCACCAGCGGCGCGACGAAGTCCATCAGCTCGAAGAACGACTTGTTGTTGCGCTTGCCGAACCACAAGGCCGCCAGCATCACGCCAATGAAGCCGCCATGGAACGACATGCCGCCTTTCCACACTTCGAAGATCAGCGTCGGGTTGGCCAGGTAGGCGTGCAGGTCGTAGAACAGCACGTAACCCAGGCGTCCACCGACGATCACCCCCATCGACAACCAGAACACCAGGTCGGAGAGTTTCTCCCGCGACCAGGTAGGGTCGAAACGGTTGAGCCGGCGCGAGGCGAGCAGCCAGGCGCCACCGATGCCGATCAGGTACATCAGGCCGTACCAGTGGATTTTCAGCGGCCCGATGGCCACGGCCACGGGATCTATCTGCGGGTAAGGCAGCATGGATATTCCTCTTGGTTCAAATCAGGAAGCTCAGCCCGACGCAGAACAGCAGCGCGGCGAACAGGCGCTTGAGCAGGCGCGGCGACAGCTTGTGTGCCAGGCGCGCGCCGAAGCGGGCGAAAAACATGCTGGTGACGGCAATGCCGACCAGCGCCGGCAGGTAGACATAACCCACGCTGTGGGCGGGCAGGTGCGTTTCGTCCCAGCCCAGCCACATGAAACTGAGGGCGCTCGCCACGGCGATCGGCAGCCCGCAGGCCGACGATGTCGCCACCGCCTGCTGCATGGGCAGGCTGCGCCAGGTCAGGAACGGCACGGTCAGCGAGCCACCGCCGATACCGAAGATCGCCGAGGCCCAGCCGATCACGCCGCCTGCGCCGATCAGCGCGGGTTTGCCGGGCACGCCGCGGCTGGCCTTGGGCTTGAGATCCAGGGCCATCTGCGCGGCGACGATCAGGGCGAACACACCGATGATCTTTTGCAGCTGCGGCCCCTGGATCAGCGAGGCGGTCTTGGCGCCGATACCGGCGCCAAGCAGGATGCCGACGGTCATCCAGGCGAAGATCGGCCATTGCACCGCGCCCTTGCGATTGTGCTCGAGCACGGCGTTGATCGAGGTGAAGACGATGGTCGCCAGCGAGGTACCCACTGCCAGGTGGGTCAGTACCGATGCATCGAAGCCCTGCAAGGTGAAACTGAACACCAGCACCGGCACGATGATGATGCCGCCGCCCACACCGAACAGCCCGGCCAGCACGCCCGCACAGGCGCCCAGCAGCAGATAGAGTGCGAACTCCATTCGTCGTCCCCGAGAAAAACAATCCGGCATGGTAACGGAAGCCGGCCTCGGGGCTCTAGTGAACTCTGCGTCAGGATGGAACGCCTGCGCCACAGTGGGTAGAGTGGCGAAAAACACAGAGGCTCAACCTATGTGCCTGATCGTATTCGCCTGGCGGCCGGGGCATGCCCTGCCGCTGATCGTCGCGGCCAACCGCGACGAGTTCTATGCCCGGCCGACGCAGGCCCTGGCAGCGTGGGAGGATGCGCCTGGCGTGCACGCCGGGCGTGACCTGGAGGCAGGCGGTACCTGGCTGGGCGTGGGGCCGCAAGGGCGGTTCGCGGCGTTGACCAACATCCGTGACCCTGGGCAGCCGCTTGGACCGCGCAGCCGCGGTGAGCTGGTGGCGGGGTTCCTGCAGGGGGAATTTGGGGTCGAGCGCTATCTCGACCACGTCGCTAGCCGCAGCGCGCTGTATTCGGGGTTCAACCTGCTGGTGGGGGATGGGCGCCAACTGGGCTACCTGCATGGCCGTGAAGCCACACCGCGACTGCTCCAGGCTGGGGTGTACGGACTTTCCAATGCCGGGCTGGATACGCCGTGGCCGAAGCTTGTGAAGGCGCGCGAAGGGTTGGAGGGTTTGCTGGGGTCTGCGGATCCGCAGCGGTTGCTGGCTTTGCTGGCCGATGCCGAGCCGGCGGCGGAGAGCGAGTTGCCGGAGACCGGTGTGGGCCTGGTCACCGAGAAGCTGCTGTCGAGTGTGTTCATTGCCAGCCAGAATTATGGGACTCGGGCCAGTACGGTGCTGATTGTGGATGATCAAGGGAAAAGGCGACTGATCGAGCGCAGTTTCGGTCCCTTTGGTGGGCACTTGGGAGAAGTCGAGATCATCGCCTGACAGTACCGGCCCT
>NZ_AKJC01000108.1 GCF_000282535.1 Pseudomonas sp. GM84
GGCCGGCTCGGCCAGCCGCGACAGGGCCGCCAGCAACTCGGGCGTGGCCGGGGTCACGTCGCTGCGCTCGCGCACCTGGCCGAACATGCTGTTGACCGTATCCAGGGCCTCGAGCACCACATCCATCAATTCCGCGTCGACCCGGCGCTCACCTTTGCGCAGGATGTCGAACACGTTCTCGGCGATATGGCAGCACTCCACCAGCTCGTTGAGCTGAAGGAAGCCGGCGCCCCCTTTTACAGTGTGGAAACCGCGAAAGATCGCATTGAGCAGGTCGGCATCGTCGGGCCGGCTTTCCAGCTCGACCAGTTGCTCGGACAGTTGCTCAAGTATTTCGCCGGCTTCTACCAGGAAATCCTGGAGGATTTCTTCATCGGCGCCGAAGCTCATCAAACGTGCTCCTTAAAAACCCAGGCTGGACAGCAGATCATCGACATCGTCCTGACCGGACACGACGTCTTCACGCTTATCGGCATGAATCTGCGGACCTTCACCCCGAGTCGGATGTTTTTCTTGATCTTTTTCAGCACGCAGCTGCTGGTGGTCGTGTTCGATGCCGGCAAAACGGTCGACTTGACTGGCCATCAGCACGAGCTTGAGCAGATTGCTTTCGACTTCGGTCACCAGCGCGGTCACGCGCTTGATCACCTGGCCGGTCAGGTCTTGGTAGTCCTGGGCCAGCAGAATGTCGTTGAGGTAGCCGGAGACCTTGCGGTTGCCCTCGGCGCTGTGCGTCAGGAAACTGTCGACGCGCTTGACCAGCTCGCGAAATTCCGGCGCGGCGACTTCGCGGCGCATGAATCGCTGCCAATCCACGCTCAGGCCCTGCGCCTCGGCCGCCAGGTCATTGAGCACGGGCGTGCTCTGTTCCACCAGGTCCATGGTGCGGTTGGCGGCACCTTCGGTGAGTTTGACCACGTAGGACAGGCGCTCGGTGGCGTCGGTGATCTGCGAGACCTCCTCGGCCTGCGGCATGCTCGGGTCGATCTGGAAGCTGACGATCGCGCTGTGCAGCTCACGGGTGAGCTTGCCGACTTCCTGATACAGGCCACGGTCGCGGGTCTGGTTGAGCTGATGAATCAGCTGCACCGCCTCGCCGAAACGCCCCCGCTCCAGGCTTTCGACCAGCTCCTGGGCATGCTTCTTCAGGGTCGATTCGAACTCCCCCAAAGATGTTTGTGTTGATTCCATGGCGCCCCCTGACGTGACTCAGCCGTTGACGCGTTCGAAGATCTTCTCGATCTTTTCTTTGAGCACCTGGGCGGTGAACGGCTTGACCACGTAACCATTGACGCCGGCCTGGGCCGCTTCGATGATCTGGTCGCGCTTGGCTTCGGCGGTCACCATCAGCACCGGCATGCCCTTCAGGCGCTCGTGGGCGCGCACCTTGCGCAGCAGGTCGATGCCGGACATGCCAGGCATGTTCCAGTCGGTCACCAGGAAGTCGTAATGGCCGTTCTCGAGCATCGGCAGCGCCGTGGTGCCGTCGTCGGCCTCGTCGGTGTTGGTGAAGCCAAGGTCACGCAACAGATTCTTGATGATCCGCCGCATCGTCGAAAAATCGTCAACGATGAGGATTTTCATGTCTTTGTTCAATTAGACCTCCAAGCAGTCTCAAACGCGCTCGGCCCCGAGCGCGCACTCAATCAATTCGGTGCAACATGGAAAACGCACGTGGAAAACGACTGCAACGACCCCAGGCTCAGCGCGCCCGCCATTCTCCCAGGCGGCTGCGCAGGCGCGCGGCACACTGGCTGTGCAGCTGGCTGACACGCGATTCGCTGACCCCCAGCACCTCACCGATTTCCTTGAGGTTCAGCTCTTCGTCGTAGTACAGCGCCAGCACCAACCGCTCACGCTCCGGCAAGTTGGCGATGGCATCGGTCAGGGCGACCTGGAAGCGCTCGTCTTCCAGGTCGCGCGATGGCTCGACCTGGCCACTGGCGCCGTCCTCGTGCAGCCCTTCGTGCTCGCCGTCCTGCAACAGGTCGTCGAAACTGAACAGGCGGCTGCCCAGGGTATCGTTCAAGATCCCGTAGTAATCATCGAGACTCAATTGGAGTTCGGCAGCAACTTCATGATCTTTAGCGTCGCGACCGGTTCTGGCTTCAACGGCGCGCATCGCGTCGCTGACCATGCGGGTGTTGCGGTGCACCGAACGCGGTGCCCAATCGCCCTTGCGCACCTCGTCGAGCATGGCGCCGCGGATGCGGATACCGGCGTAGGTTTCGAAGCTGGCGCCCTTGCTGGCGTCGTACTTGTTGGCGACTTCCAGCAGGCCGATCATGCCGGCCTGGATCAGATCTTCGACCTGCACGTTGGCAGGCAGGCGCGCCAGCAGGTGATAGGCAATGCGCTTGACCAACGGGGCGTAGCGTTCGATCAATTCGTACTGGGCGTCCTTGGACGCCTTGCTGTACATCTTGAAACCGCTCGCGTTCATAGCACCGGCCCCGCACTGGTGGGTTGCACCAGGCGCTCGACGAAGAACTCCAGGTGCCCGCGCGGGTTGGCCGGCAGCGGCCAGCTGTCGACCTTCTGGGCGATAGCCTTGAAGGCCAGCGCACACTTGGAGCGCGGGAAGGCTTCATACACGGCCCGCTGCTTCTGCACCGCCTTGCGCACGCACTCGTCGTAAGGCACGGCGCCCACGTATTGCAGGGCGACGTCGAGGAAGCGGTCGGTGACCTTGGTCAGCTTGGCGAACAGGTTGCGCCCTTCCTGCGGGCTCTGCGCCATGTTGGCCAGCACGCGGAAACGGTTCATCCCGTAGTCGCGGTTGAGCAGTTTGATCAGCGCGTAGGCGTCGGTGATGGAAGTCGGTTCGTCGCAGACCACCAGCAACACTTCCTGGGCGGCGCGAACGAAGCTGACGACCGACTCACCAATACCTGCCGCGGTGTCGATCACCAGCACGTCGAGGTTGTCGCCAATCTCGCTGAACGCCTGGATCAGCCCGGCATGCTGGGCTGGCGCCAGGTGCACCATGCTCTGGGTGCCCGAGGCCGCCGGCACGATACGCACACCGCCCGGCCCCTGCAGCAGCACGTCGCGCAGCTCGCAGCGCCCTTCGATCACATCGGCCAGGGTGCGTTTCGGGGTCAGGCCCAGCAACACGTCGACATTGGCCAGGCCCAGGTCGGCGTCCAGCAGCATGACCCGGCGGCCGAGTTCGGCCAGCGCCAGGGACAGGTTCACTGATACGTTAGTTTTGCCGACGCCACCTTTACCACCGGTCACGGCGATCACCTGTACGGGATGCATGCTACCCATGTTTGTTGTTTACCTTGTCTCGCTTGGACCCAAGCCACACGAGGGGCATTACAGCAGCCCCTTTGGTGTAGGTATTTTGCATACGCTTCATCATCTTCAACCCGCTCGCCGTGGGTTGTGATAGAGATCAGCGAACATGTCGGCCATGGCCTCTTCGCTGGGCTCGTCCTGCATCTGCACATTGACGGCGCGGGTCACCAACTGGTGCGGGCGCGGCAAATGCAGGTCGTCAGGAATGCGCGGGCCGTCCGTCAGGTAGGCCACGGGCAGTTCATGACTGATGGCCAGGCTCAGCACATCGCCGAGGCTCGCCGTTTCATCGAGTTTGGTCAGGATGCAACCGGCCAGGCCGCAGCGCTTGTAGCTGTGGTAGGCGGCCGTCAGCACCTGCTTCTGGCTGGTGGTGGCCAGCACCAGGTAGTTCTTCGAGGCGATGCCGCGCCCGGCCAGGGTTTCCAGCTGCATGCGCAGGGCCGGGTCGCTGGCCTGCAGGCCGGCGGTATCGATCAGCACCACGCGCTTGCGCAGCAGCGGCTCCAGCGCCTGGGCCAGCGACTGGCCCGGGTCGACGTAGGTCACCGGTACATTGAGGATGCGGCCCAGGGTCTTGAGCTGTTCCTGGGCGCCGATACGGAAGCTGTCCATGCTCACCAGGGCCAGGCTCTGCGGGCCGTACTTGAGCACGTAGCGCGCAGCCAGCTTGGCCAGGGTGGTGGTCTTGCCCATGCCGGCAGGGCCCACCATGGCGATCACCCCGCCCTCCTCGATCGGCTCGACCTCGGGCACTTCGATCATCCGCGCCAGGTGCGCCAGCAGCATGCGCCAGGCATGGCGCGGCTCTTCGATCTCGCCGGTGAGCTCGAGCAGTTCGCGGGCGATCGGCCCGGACAAGCCGATGCGCTGCAGACGACGCCATACGTTGGCTTGCGCCGGCTTGCTGCCCTGCAGTTGGTTCCAGGCCAGCGAGCCGAGCTGCACTTCGAGCAGCTCGCGCAGGCCCGTGAGCTCCGAGCGCATGGCATCGAACAGGCGTGGGTCGACCGCTGCCGGCGCAGGCGCGGCAGCAGCAGCGGGCGCCTCCACGTGCGGCTCGATCAGAGGCTCCGAGGCAGTCAGCGACTGCCCGGCGAACAATTGGCGGTTGCCTTCGCTGGCATCTTCGCGGTTGTCCAGCTCGGCCTGTGCGGTGGCGATGCGCGTCTGGGTCTTGCGCAGCTCTTCTTCGAGCTCGACGTTGGGCACACGCGGGGCCAGCGCGGACAGCTTGTAGTCCAGCGCCGCCGTCAGTTCGACACCGCCGGCGATGCGGCGGTTACCGATGATGGCGGCGTCGGCGCCCAGCTCATCACGGACCAGCTTCATGGCCTGACGCATATCGGCGGCGAAAAAACGCTTAACTTGCATAACCCACTACCTCAGCCATTGGGGCCCACGGTGGCAACGATGGTGACTTGCTTGTTGTCAGGTATTTCCTGATACGCCAGAACATGCAAATTCGGTACAGCCAGGCGACCGAAGCGCGACAGCATGGCGCGGATCGGGCCGGCGACCAGAAGGATGGCCGGCTGCCCTTGCACCTCCTGGCGCTGGGCCGCTTCGATCAACGAACGCTGCAGCTTTTCGGCCATGCTCGGTTCCAGAAGAACACCGTCTTCCTGACCTTGCCCGGCCCTTTGCAGACTATTGAGCAAAATCTGTTCCAACCTTGGCTCAAGGGTGATGACAGGCAGCTCGGACTCAACGCCGACAATGCTTTGCACGATGGCGCGACACAATCCGACGCGCACTGCCGCCACCAGCGCGGCGGTATCTTGACTCTTGCCGGCATTGTTCGCGATGGCCTCGGCAATGCTGCGAATGTCACGCACCGGTACTTGCTCGGCGAGCAACGCTTGCAGGACCTTGAGCAGCCCCGACAAGGAAATGACGCCCGGCACCAACTCCTCGG
The DNA here is from genome assembly GCF_000282535.1 of Pseudomonas sp. GM84. Classification (GTDB taxonomy): domain Bacteria; phylum Pseudomonadota; class Gammaproteobacteria; order Pseudomonadales; family Pseudomonadaceae; genus Aquipseudomonas. Next base: position 5,222 of record NZ_AKJC01000108.1, read on the forward strand.
CAAGTTTAGGCGAAGCTTTGGACAATACCTGCAGCAATTGCTGGACTTCCTCGTGACCGATCAGCTCATGACAGTGCTTCTGCAGGATCTGGTTGAGGTGGGTGGCCACCACGGTGCTGGCATCGACCACGGTGTAGCCCAGCGACTGCGCCTGGGCACGCTGGCCGACATCGATCCACACCGCCTCCAGGCCGAATGCAGGGTCGCGCGCAGCGATGCCGTTGAGGGTGCCGAACACCTGGCCCGGGTTGATCGCAAGCTCCCGGTCCGGGTAGATCTCGGCTTCGGCCAGGATCACCCCCATCAGTGTCAGGCGGTAGGCGCTCGGCTGCAGGTCGAGGTTGTCACGGATATGCACGGTAGGCATGAGGAAACCCAGGTCCTGGGACAGCTTCTTGCGCACGCCCTTGATCCGCGCCAGCAACTGGCCGCCCTGGTTGCGGTCGACCAGCGGAATCAGCCGGTAGCCGACCTCCAGGCCGATCATGTCGATGGGCGTCACGTCGTCCCAACCCAGCTCCTTGGTTTCCATCGCTCGCTGCGGTGACGGCAGCAGATCCTGCTGGCGCTGCGCTTCCTGCTGCGCCGCGACCTTGGCCTTCTGCTGCTTTTTCCACACCAGATAGGCACCACCTCCGGCCAGCAGACCGAGGCTGAGGAAGGCGATATGCGGCATGCCCGGCACCAGGCCCATGACGATCATCAACCCCGCCGAAACCGCCAACGCCTTGGGCGAATCGAACATCTGCCGGTTGATCAGCTTGCCCATATCCTCGGAGCCCGAGGCACGGGTGACCATGATCGCGGCGGCGGTGGACAGCAGCAGTGATGGCAATTGCGCCACCAAACCGTCACCGATGGTCAACAGGGCATAGACCTTGCCGGCGTCGCCGAAGCTCATGCCGTGTTGCAGCATGCCGATGAGCATGCCGCCGATCAGGTTGATGAACAGGATCAGCAGGCCGGCGACGGCGTCACCACGGACGAACTTGCTGGCACCGTCCATCGAGCCATAGAACTCGGCCTCCTGGGCCACCTCGGCGCGGCGCGACTTGGCCTGGGCCTGGTCGATCAAGCCGGCGTTGAGGTCGGCGTCGATGGCCATCTGCTTGCCGGGCATGGCGTCGAGGGTGAAACGCGCGCTTACTTCGGAGATACGCCCGGCGCCCTTGGTCACCACCACGAAGTTGATGATCATGAGGATGGCGAACACCACCGCACCCACGACATAGTTGCCGCCGATGACCACCTCACCGAAGGCCTGGATCACCTTGCCCGCGGCGCCATGGCCTTCCTGGCCGTGGAGCATGACCACGCGCGTGGAGGCGACGTTCAGGGCCAGGCGCAACAGCGTCGCGACCAGCAGGATGGTGGGGAACGCGGCGAAATCCAGCGGGCGCAGGGCGTACACGCAAACCAGCAGGACCACGATCGACAGGGCGATGTTGAAGGTGAAGAACACGTCGAGCAGGAACGGCGGTATCGGCAACATCATCATTGCCAACATCACCAGCAGCAGCAGCGGCACCCCCAGGTTGCCCCGGCCGAGACCGGCCAGGTTGTGGCGGGCGTTGCTGATTAACTGAGTGCGATCCACCGCGAGTCCTCTTCATGCAAAACTTTGACGCCCAAGGGGCGCTTGGGCGTGGCTCTGCAAGAAGCCTTCCAACTTTGGGTTTTGCGCTGTCAGCGCCGGCCCTTTCGCGGGGCAAGCCCGCTCCCACAGGTACACCTCAATGCTCAAGACCTGTGGTGTGCCTGTGGGAGCGGGCTTGCCCCGCGAAGAGGCCAGCTAGCGCTACACAGGATCAGCTGTCGCGGCGCAGGTCCGGCGGAATCGGCAAATCTTCCTTCAACGGCTCCGGTCGCTTGCCCTTGCCAGAACGGTACTGGCGAATCTGGAACACATAAGCCAGCACCTGCGCCACCGCCAGGTACAACCCCGCCGGGATCTCCTGCTCGACTTCGGTGGAGTAGTAGATCGCCCGCGCCAGGGCCGGCGACTCAAGAATCTGCACCTTGTGCTCCACGCCAATCTCGCGAATCTTCAAGGCAATGAAATCCGTCCCCTTGGCCAGCAGCAACGGCGCCGCCCCGCCCTTCTCCGGGTCGTATTGCAATGCCACCGCATAATGCGTCGGGTTGGTGATGATCACATCGGCCTGGGGCACCGCCGCCATCATGCGCCGCTGCGAAACCTCGCGCTGCAACTGGCGGATGCGCTGTTTGACCTCAGGCTTACCCTCGCTGTCCTTGTACTCGTCCTTGATCTCCTGCTTGGTCATCTTCAGCTTCTTGTGCGTCTGGTACAGCTGGAACGGCACGTCCGCCGCCGCGATGATCAACAGACCTGCAGCCATCCACAGGGCGCTCCAACCCACCACCTGGACACTGTGGATGATCGCCTGCTCCAACGGCTCGTTGGCAATGGCCAGCAGCGCCTGGCGGTCATTGCCGAGCACCACCAGCGCCACGATCAGGATCATGAAGAACTTGGCCAGCGCCTTGAGCAGCTCGGTCAGCGAATTGAGCGAAAACATGCGCTTGATGCCCGACAATGGGTTCATGCGACTGAACTTGGGTTGCAGCAGGCTCCCGGAAAAGATGAACCCGCCCAACGCGATGGGCGAGACGAACGCGATCACGAACAGCAGCACCAGGATCGGCTGGGTCGCCCAGATGGCCATCTTGCCCGAGGTCAGCAGGAACAGCCCCATGGAGCGCTCATCGGTCAGGACCTCGCGTGACAGCGAGAAATTCAGGCGCATCAGCGCCATCAATGTCTCGGCCAGGTTGCCGCCAAAGGCCAGCAAGGCCCCGGCACCGGCCAGGGTCACCGCCACCGTGTTCAGCTCCTTGGAACGGGCGATCTCACCTTTTTCGCGCGCGTCGCGCTTGCGCTTGTCGGTGGGCTCTTCTGTCTTGTCCTGACCGCTCTCGCTCTCCGCCATGCTCAGCGCGCCCTTGCCAGTTCACGCAGCCATTGCAGCGCTTCGCTGGCCAATGCCTGGTAGTGGGAAAGAATATCGGCCAGGCCTACCCAGAAGATGCCGATCCCCAGCACCAGGGTCAGCGGAAAACCGATGGAGAAGATGTTCAACTGCGGCGCCGCACGGGTCATCACGCCGAAGGCGATGTTCACCACCAGCAACGCAGCGATGGCCGGCAGGATCAGCAACAGTCCGGCGCCGAACACCCAGCTCAGGCGCCCGGCCATTTCCCAGAAGTGGTTGACCACCAGCGCATTGCCCACCGGCAAGGTGGTGAAGCTCTCGGTCAACACCTCGAAGACCACCAGATGGCCGTTCATCACCAGGAACAGCACGCTCACCAGCATGGTCATGAACTGGCTGACCACCGCCACGTTGACGCCGTTGGCCGGGTCGACCATCGAGGCAAAGGCCATGCCCATCTGCACCGCGACGATCTGCCCGGCGATGACGAAGGCCTGGAACAGCATCTGCAGGGAAAACCCGAACAACGCGCCGACGATGACCTGCTCACCGCACAGCAGCAGACCGCGCAGGCTCAGCGGGTCGAACTCGGGCAGCGGCGGCAGCGCCGGCACGATCACCACGGTGATCGCCACCGCCACGTACAGGCGGATACGCGCCGGCAGCATGCGCGTACCGAAGATCGGCATGGTCATCAGCACTGCCGTTACCCGAAACAGCGGCAGGATGAAGGTGGCGACCCAGGTGCCGATCTGCGCGTCGGTCAGCTCCAGCATGGCGGTCTCAACCGATCAGCTGCGGGATGCTGGTGTACAGCCCGGTGATGTACTCCATGAACTTCTGCACCAGCCAGGGGCCGGCGACGATCAGCGTCACCAGCATCACCAGCAGGCGCGGCAGGAAGCTCAGGGTCTGTTCGTTGATCTGCGTGGCGGCCTGGAACATCGCCACGATCAGGCCCACCAGCAGGCTCGGCACCACCAGGATGGCGACCATCAGCGTGGTCAGCCACAGGGCATCACGGAACAGGTCGACAGCAACTTCAGGGGTCATGCAGGGCTCTCCTTGACGGCGTCAGACGCCGCCGAAACTGCCGGCCAGGGTGCCCATGATCAGCGCCCAGCCATCGACCAGGACGAACAGCATGATCTTGAACGGCAGCGAGATGATCAGCGGCGACAGCATCATCATGCCCATGGCCATCAGCACACTGGCCACCACCATGTCGATGATCAGGAACGGGATGAAGATCATGAAGCCGATCTGGAACGCGGTCTTGAGCTCGGAAGTGACGAACGCTGGCACCAGGATGGTCAGCGGCACCTGGTCGGGGCCGGCGATGTCGGTGCGCTTGGACAGGCGCATGAACAGGTCCAGGTCGCTCTGCCGGGTCTGCGCCAGCATGAAGTCCTTGAGCGGCCCCTGGGCCTTGTCGATGGCTTGCTGGGCGGTCATCTGCTCTTTCAGGTACGGCTGCACGGCGTCCTGGTTCACCCGGTCGAACACCGGCGCCATGATGAACAGGGTCAGGAACAGCGCCATGCCGGTCAGCACCTGGTTCGACGGCGTCTGCTGCAGGCCCAGGGCCTGGCGCAGGATCGAGAACACGATGATGATGCGGGTGAAGCTGGTCATCAGGATGACGAACGCTGGAATGAAACTCAGCGCGGTCATGATCAGCAGGATCTGCAGGCTGACCGAATATTCCTGCTGGCCGTCCGGGCCGTTGGACAGGGTAATGGCCGGGATCGACAGCGGGTCGGCGGCCAGGGCCAGTGGCGCCGCCAGCAGCAGCACCCAGGTCAACAGTATGCGCAAGGCGCCGCTCATCACTTCTTGTCCTTCTGATCCTTGCCCATCAGCTCCATCAGCCGCTGGGCGAATTCCGGCGTGGCCTGCCGGGCGCTGGCAGGCACCTCGACAGGCTCGGCCAGCACATGCAGGGCCTCGATGCTGCCGGGTGTATGGCCGATCAGGATCTGCTCCTTGCCCACCTGCACCAGCAGCAGCCGGTCACGCGGGCCGATGGCGCGGCTGCCGACGATCTCTATCACCTGGCCGCCCTTGGGCGCCGCGCCCTGCATGCGGCGCAGCGCCCAGGCGAGGAAGAAGATCAGCCCGACCACCAGCAGCAGGCCAAACACCATCTGCGCCAGCTGCCCGCCCAGGCTGCCGGGTGCGGCGGCGGGCGGCGTGGCCGGTGCGACGGTGGCCGCGGCAATCGCCACCTCACTGGCCAACAGCGTGACCAGGGCCGTCATGGCCCGCATCGTGCCCTTCACTCAGCGCAGCTTCTTGATGCGTTCGCTGGGGCTGATCACGTCGGTCAGGCGGATGCCGAACTTCTCGTTGACCACGACCACTTCGCCATGGGCGATCAACGTGCCGTTGACCAGTACGTCGAGCGGCTCGCCCGCCAGGCGGTCGAGTTCGATCACCGAGCCCTGGTTGAGCTGCAGCAGGTTGCGGATGTTGATTTCGGTGCTGCCGACTTCCATGGAGATGTTCACTGGAATGTCCAGGATCACGTCCAGGTTCGGACCTTCGAGGCTGACGTTTTCCTTCGGCCTTGGGGAGCTTGCGAATTCCTCCATCGGCAGGCGCCCGCTGCCGGCGCTGCCGACGTCACCGCCCAGCAGCGCGTCGATGTCGGCCTGGCCGGCGTCACCGGTTTCTTCCAGTGCCGCGGCCCACTCGTCGGCCAGGGCCTGGTCCTCGGGGGAGGTGATCTCGTTTTCGTTAGCCATGATGTCCTCGACAGGCATTCAATTCGTAGTGAGCGACCGGCACGCCTTCAGCGGCGCTCGATCGGGTCGATGATCTGCAGGGCCAGGTTGCCCTTGTGCGAGCCCAGGCGCGCCTTGAACGACGGCACGCCATTGGCGCGCAGCACCAGGTGCTCGGGCAGCTCCACCGGGATCACGTCGCCGGCCTGCATGTGCAGGATGTCGCGCAGCTTCAGCTGGCGGCGGGCGACCGTGGCGGTCAGCGGCACGGAGACGTCCAGCACGTCCTCGCGCAGGGCCTTGACCCAGCGCTCGTCCTGGTCGTCCAGGTCGGACTGGAAGCCGGCATCGAGCATTTCCCGCACGGGCTCGATCATCGAGTACGGCATGGTCACGTGCAGGTCGCCGCCACCGCCGTCCAGCTCGATGTGGAAGGTCGACACCACCACCGCCTCGCTCGGCCCGACGATGTTGGCCATGGCCGGGTTGACCTCCGAGTTCATGTACTCGAAGTTGACCGGCATGATCGCCTGCCAGGCCTCCTTGAGGTCGACAAAGCACTGGTCCAGCACCATGCGCACCACGCGCAGCTCGGTCGGGGTGAATTCACGGCCTTCGATCTTGGCGTGACGGCCGTCTCCACCGAAGAAGTTGTCCACCAGCTTGAACACCAGCTTGGCGTCGAGGATGAACAGCGAGGTGCCGCGCAGCGGCTTGATCTTGACCAGGTTGAGGCTGGTCGGCACGTACAGCGAATGCACGTACTCGCCGAACTTCATCACCTGCACGCCGCCAACCGCCACGTCGGCCGAGCGGCGCAGCAGGTTGAACATGCTGATACGGGTGTAGCGGGCGAAGCGCTCGTTGATCATTTCCAGGGTCGGCATGCGACCCCGCACGATACGGTCCTGGCTGGTCAGGTCGTAGCTTTTGATGCTGCCGGGCTCGGCAGCGCTCTCGGTCTGTACCAGCCCATCGTCGACGCCGTGCAACAGGGCGTCGATCTCATCCTGGGACAGCAGGTCCTGTACGGCCATGGCGGACTCCTACTGCAATACGAAATTGGTGAACAGCAACTGGTCGACCACCGGCTTGCCGACTTCTTTCTGCGCCACTTCCTGCACCACCGCGGTGGCTTTCTGACGCAGCATCTCCTGCCCCACCGGGCTGCCGGCCAGGGTGTCGAAGCCCTGCCCGGAGAACATCATCACCAGGTTGTTGCGGATCACCGGCATGTGCACCTTGAGGGCGTCCAGGTCGGCCTGGCTGCGGCCTTGCAGGGTGATGCTCACCTGCATATAGCGCTGGCGGCCGTTCTGGTTGAAGTTGACCACGAAGGCGGGGGTCAGGGGCTCGTAGAGCGCTGCCGGCTTGACGTTGGCCGCCGCCGGGTCGGCAGCCGGGGCTGCGTCGCTCTTGTGCATGATGAACCAGGTGGCGCCCACCGACAGGCCGACTGCCAGCAGCAGGGCCAGCACCAGCAGCAGGATCAGCTTGAGTTTGCCTTTAGCGGCGGGGTCTTTCACTGCGTCGCTCTTCGCCATGCCAATAATCCGTCGTCCAGCGGGGTTTCAAAGAAGGATGACGTGGCTTGAGCAAGTGTTATGCCAGGTTTTGCGGGAGGGTATGGCGTGAGTAATGTTGTGGGGTTGAGATCGCGCGCCGCCCGCGCGGCGCATCGCGGATGAATCCGCTCCTACATTTGTTGCAACGTGCCTATGCCTGATAGGCCATGGTTGCCAGCCTTGTGGGTACGACGCGATTTTTCGGCGGGCACCAAAGGCGGACAACCATGGCCTGACAGACCGTGGCACGTTGCAACAAATGTAGGAGCGGATTTATCCGCGATGCGCCGCGCGGGCGGCGCGCGATCTCAACCCCAACATAAATCTCAAGCGTAAAAATCTACCGCACTATCACCAATGACCACCTGCCGCTCAACCGGCCGGGAAGCATCGGCAAGCTCACCTGGCTCCGCCCCGCCCCCTTCCTGCCCACGCCGCGCCGCCACCCCGGACAACTGCGCCCCCTCCTGCTGCGCCTGCTGCTGCTGCCCGCGCGACTGGTCGGCGACGTTGACGTCCGGCTGCGCCAGCCCCTGCTGGGCGAACAGTTCACGCAGGCGGTGCACCTGGCTGTCCAGCGCGTCACGCACGCCAGCATGGCCGCTGATGAAGGTGACCTGGGTCGACTGGTCCGTCGCCAGGTTGACGCGAATGTCCAGGCGCCCCAGCTCGGCCGGTTCCAGCTGGATATCCGCCGACTTGAGATTCTGGCTGGACAGGTACATGACCCGATTGACCAAACCTTCAGCCCAGGCGTTCTGGTTCATTGCCAGCGGCTGGTGCAACGGGCTGGCAGTCACCGGCACGGCGTTGGCGGTCTTGGCCGTGGCGGCCTGGGTCAGACTGGCAAGGCGGTCGGCGAAATCATCGATGCGGGTATCGCCAGCGGCGCCCTTGGTGTCTTTGAGGCCCTCTTCGAGCAAGGCACCGAAGGCCTTGTCACCTGCCTGCGACTGACCGGCCTCGCCCTCGACATTGTCGATCAGGTTCGCCAATGGATTGACGGTAACCGGGCCGTCCTCAGCCTGCTGCGAAGCATCGGCCGCATGTGCCGAGGTCGTGCCTTTGGCCTGGGCGCTTTGCTCCAATGCCAGGCGCAGCGTCGGCATATTGGCCAGCGGGTCGGCATCGGGGTCGAAGGTTTCGTCTGCGGCGGTCTCGGGCAAAACCTGCTGCGCCGCTGCCTGCAACACCGGCGACACCGTCTGGGCCTGAGCCTGCAGCAATTGTGCGCCCGGCTGCACATCGGTGACCTGACCCGCCACCAGATTGGCATCTACCGAGCTCGACGCAGCGTCGCTGCTGCCTTGCGCCTGATCGGCGGCAGGCAATTCGTTGCCGTCATCGGCAACGGCCGGCTTGTCGGCTGCCTCCTTTTTGCCGCCCGAAGGCGCGTCTGGCTTGTCCTTGGGCTTGATCTTGTCGTCGGGCATCGACGGCTTGTCGCGCCCCTGGCTGGCCATGAGCTGATCGAAGCCGCCGCCCTGCCCGCCCGCCGCCTGCAGCGGCTTGTCCACCCGCGCGGAAGCCGCGCTCGACGGCTTGCTCAGGGTGTTGGCTTGCATCAAAGGATTGGGTGCGACAGGCATTGAAAGGTCTCCGCGCCAGAAACATGAATATCGTCCTGGCACAGACAGGCAAGACTCGCGCCAACCTGTCGATCAGTTGGCAGACACCCGTTCACGTTCGCTGCGGTAGAAGCGCTGCACCTCCAGGTATTCCTGGTCGATCCGGTGAATCAGCTCCTCGATGCCGTAGGGCGGCCGCTCCTTTATCCGCTCTTCCAGTTGCTGGCAAAGCCGGGCCAGGCCGACAGCGCCCATGTTGCCGCTGCTGCCCTTGAAGCTGTGCGCGGCCATACCGAGCTCGTTGGCGGTCCTGGCACCGTGCAACTGACTCAGGCGCTGCTCGGAGTCTTCGAGAAAGGTTTCCAGCAATTGCAGATAACCCTCCTCCATGACCTCCTGCAGGTCCCTGAGCACGCTGTGATCGATATGCATGTCTGTCACTTGTTCACTCCTTGATCAAGCCGGATTATGCCCGAGCCTTCATGCGGCTCACCATTCGAACTGCACCTGTGCACAACGCCCTCCCTCACACCATTGCGCACTGCTGCCAAGCCGCTGCACCAGACTCAGACCGCGACCGCTCAGACCCTGATCCTCCGGGGGGCGCGAGAGCACCTTGTGCACATCGAAGCCCGCGCCACTGTCGCGGACCTCGATCGTCAGACGCCCGCCAGCAGCCAGCGGTTCAACTTTCAGGTCGATACGCACGAAGCCATCGACCAATTCACCCAGCCGCCGGGCGCGCTCCTGATAGTAATGGGCAAAGCCCTGCACATCACGCTTGATCCAGGAATCCAGGCCCAGCACCCCATGCTCCAGGGCATTGGAATACAGCTCGCTGAGCACGCTGTGCAAGGCGCCGGTCAGCGACCGCAAGCCATGGATCTCCTGCAGCAACTGCACCAGGTAAGGCACCGGGTTGAAACGCTTGAGGCTTTCACCGCGCAATTCATAGCCCAGCGACCAATCCAGCGCACTGGAGCGTCCGCTGTCGGAGTAGAGGGTCGGTGCCGGAACCCGCTCTTCGGGCGCGAACATGCGGATATCACACAAGCTGATGTCATCCCGCGGGCGCCCGCCAAAACGCTCCAGGGCCTGCATTACCTCACCGAACAACTGCGCCGGGTCGCGGTTGGCCGTCAGCACGTCCTGCAAGCGTTCGACGCCGAACAGCCGCTCTTGCTCGTCGGCCGTATCGACCACGCCATCGGACAGCAGCAACAGCCGCTCTCCCGCCGCCAGCGGCAACACCTCGGTACTGTCGTCGAAACGCTCGGCGCTGAGGACACCCAGCGGCAAGTGGCGCGAGGCCAGGGGCGAGAGCACCTGGCCCGAGGTCGACAGCAAGTAGCCGTCCGGCATACCGCCATTCCACACCTCCACCGTGCCGCGCTGCATGTTCAGGTTGAGCAGCAGCGCGCAGCAGAACATGTCGACCGGCAGGATGCGTTTGAGCTTGGCGTTCATCTCGCGCAGCATCTGCGCCAGGCCGTAGCCCTTGGCGGTCATGCCGTAGAACACTTCGGCCAGGGGCATGGCGCCGACGGCTGCGGGCAAGCCATGCCCGGTGAAATCGCCGAGCAGCACATGCATGTCGCCCGACGGCGTGAACGCCGCCAGCAGCAGGTCGCCGTTGAACAACGCGTAGGGCGACTGCAGGTAGCGGATGTTCGGTGCCGTGATGCAACCGGAATGGGCGACCTTGTCGAACACCGCCTTGGCCACCCGCTGCTCGTTGAGCAAGTGATGGTGATGCCGGGTAATCTCGTCGCGCTGCTCGAGCACGGTCGCCTGCAAACGGCGCAGGCGGTCCATGGCGCGGATCTTGGCGCCGAGGATCACCGCACTGTAGGGCTTGGCCATGAAGTCGTCGCCCCCGGCCTCCAGGCAGCGCACCAGGGCACCCTCCTCGTTCAGCGAGGTCAGGAAGATGATCGGCACCAGCGCCTCGCCGGCCAGTGCCTTGATCTGTCGCGCCGCTTCGAAACCGTCCATCACCGGCATCAGGGCATCGAGCAGCACCAGTTGCGGGCGCTTTTCGGCAAACAGCGCCACGGCCTGCTCACCGTTCTCGGCGGTGAACACCTCGTGCCCCTGACGGCGGACGATCTGCGCCAGCAACAGGCGATCGGTGGCGCTGTCTTCGGCCACCAGCACGGTCAGCATCCGTTCGGCCGGCATCTGGGCAGTCAACTGATGTCGAACAGCTTTTCGAAATTGGAAATCGCCAGGATCTTGCGCACGTCGGAGCTGGCATGTACCACACGCACATCCGAGTCGTCGCCGCCCGCGTGATCGCGCAGCAACAGCAGCATGCCGAGCGCGGAGCTGTCCAGGTAGGTGGTGTCCTTAAGGTCGACGACCACCGAGTCGGGCCGCTTGGGCTGGCGCTCGTAGGCATCGCGAAACTCCTGATGCTTGCCGAAATCGAAACGCCCCTTGATCTTGATCGTGAGTTTTTTCCCGTCCTGCGAAAAATCAGTCTCGACTGCCATGCTAGCGATTCCTTCGATGATGGCGGATGCAACTGTTCAAGGTTTAGCAGGCGGTGACTGGACTGGCAAACCGGTTTGTCTGCTCGGGCCCTATCGCCGGCAAGCCGGCTCCCACAGGAAACAATGCCGATCTCCTGTGGGAGCCGGC
>NZ_AKJC01000109.1 GCF_000282535.1 Pseudomonas sp. GM84
CAGCTCCGATTTCAAGCATGGTGGGGTTCTGTGGGAGCGGGCTTGTCCCGCGAAGAGGCCGGCCCAGACACCGAAGCCGGCTCCCACAGGGAATGTGGGGCTTCTTCTCAGCGCTGGACCTGCCAGCCACCTCCCAGCGCCTTGTATAACGCCACGCTGCCTTGCAACCGGGCCAGGCGCAGCTGCGCCTGCTGGTCCTGGGCCAGGTACAGGGTGCGCTGGGTTTCGAGCACGCTCAACAGGGTCTCGGCGCCAGCGCCGTAGCGCTGCTGCGCCAAGTCGAATGCCTGACGCGCCTGCAACACTTCCTCATCCTGCCATTGCCGCTGGCGGTCCACGCCATGGATAGCGTTGAGGGCCTTTTCGACATCGGCGAAGCCCGCCAGGATGCTGCTGCGGTAACTCTCCAGCAACTCGTCCTGCTCGGCTTCGGCCAGTTGCTTCGAAGCGCGCAGCCGTCCGTTGTTGAACACCGGCGCGACCAGGCCTGCGGTCAGCGTGTAGTAAGAACTGTCGAAAACCTCGGCGAACGTATTCGCGCCGGTGCCCAGGTTGGCGCCGAGGGTCATTTTCGGCAGCATCGCCGCCCTGGCCACTTGCACGTTGGCGCTGGCGGCGGCCAGACGGGCTTCGGCGGCGGCGATGTCCGGGCGCCGGGTCAGCAGTTCGCTGGGCACGCCGCTGCCAATGGCAGGCCACAGCACGCGGGTGATCGATTGGCGGCTGGCGGGCAGCGTCTGGACCGGGTCGCCGAGCAAGGTGGCCAGGGTCACGCGGCTGTCTTGCAGCTGTTGTTCGAGCAGCGGCAGCTGGCGCTGCTGGGCGGCCACCAGGCTGCGTTGCTGGGCAAGCTCCAGGCGCGTGGCCGAGCCTGCGCGCTCACGGGTTTCGACCAGGTGCAGCACGCCTTGGGCATTGCTCAGGTTGAGCTGGGCGATGCGCCGTTGCTCGGCCAGGGCCAGGCCTTGCAAGTAGCTGTCGGCCACCGCGGCGACCAGGGTCAGTTCCACCGTCTGGCGGTCGAAGCGGCTGGCATCGAGGCCGTGCAGGGCGCTGGCCCGGGCTGCGCGCAGGCCACCCCAGAAGTCCAGCTCGTAGCTGGCACTGAGCTGGGTGCCGAACGCGGTGTAGGTCGGCTCGCTGCGGTTGACGTCCAGCTGGTCGGAGCCTTCGCCGTGCAGCAGGCGCTGGCGGCTGCCGTCGCCGCCCACCTGCACTTCGGGCAGCAGCGGGGCGCCGGCGATCACGGCGCGGGCCTGGGCCTGGCGAACCCGCGCCGTGGCCGCGGCCAGGTCGTGGGCATTGCGCAGGGCACGTTCGATCAACTGGTCCAGCTCGGGGCTGGCGAAGGCTTGCCACCAGCCTGCCGACGGCAGGCCGAGGGTGGAGGAGGCGGTATCACCCTGCCAGCGTGGCGGCGGCGCGATGCCGCTGGCGGGCGGTGGCGGCGTGCTGCAGGCGGCAAGGCCCAGGCACAGGGTCAACAGGCTGATGCGGCTTGGCAATGTCATGGGTTATTCGCTGGTGAGGGCCTTGACCGGGTCGAGTCGGGAGGCTTTGCGGGCCGGCATGAAGCCGAACACGATGCCGGTGACGACGGCGCAGGTGAACGCGCCGAGGATGGCGGGCAGGGCGAAGGCCACGGCCACCTGCGCCAGGGCCAGCGCGCCGCCGATCGCCAGGGCCAGGACGATGCCGGTGACCCCGCCGACCATCGACAGCATCACTGCTTCGCTGATGAACTGGCGCTGGATGTCGCGCTGGCGTGCGCCAGTGGCCATGCGAATGCCAATTTCGCGGGTACGTTCGCGCACGGTCATGAGCATGATGTTCATCACCCCGATGCCGCCGACCAGCAGCGAGATGGCGGCAATCGCCCCGAGCATCAGCGACAGGCTGTTCTGGGTGCGCGCCTCGGCCTGGATCAGCGCCGCGTCGTTGGTCAGCTCGAAGTCGTCCTTGCCCTGGTGACGCTTGCGCATCAGCCGTTCGATCGCCGCTTCGCTGTCGGCGACGCGGGTCGAGTCGGCGGCGGCGATGATCACGTATTCCGGATCATGGCTGCCGAACAGGCGCGTGGCGGCGGCGGAGTAAGGCACGACGATGCGCTCGTCGCTCTTCTGGTCGCCGGAGCTGGCGCCCTTGCCAGCGAGCACGCCGACCACCTGGAACGGCACGTTGCCGATCAGCAGGTACTCGCCCAGCGCGTTGTTGCCGGGGCCGAGCAGCTTGTCGCTGACCTTCTGGCCGATGACCGCCACGGCGGCGCCACTGAGCGCGTCGGCTTCGCTGAAGAAGCTGCCTTCGACCACGGGCCAGTTGAGGATGTGCGGGAACTCGACGTTGTTGCCGCCGACATAGAACTTCTGGTTGTTGTTGCCGTGGCGCACCATCATGTCGCTGCCGATCACCGGCATGACACGCTGCACCTGGGGCAGCTCGGCGATGGCCGAGACGTCATCGAGGGTGACGATCCCGCCCGGATCGCGCAGGGTCGGCTCGCGGCCGTTGAGGTAGAGGATGTTGGAGCCGAACGCCGCCATTTGTGCCATCACCTGGCGTTTGCTGCCTTCGCCCACGGCCAGCATGACCACCACCGAGGCCACGCCGATGACGATCCCGAGCAGGGTCAGGGCGGTGCGGAAGCGGTTGATCCACATCACCCGCCAGGCGGCCTGCAGGGCTTCGAGCAGTTCGCCTTGCCAGGCACCGTGCTGGGTGGCGCCACGGTCCAGGCGCTGGCGCAGCTCGTCGGCCTGCAGGCTCTGATGCGGGGCCTCGGGCGCCTGCTCGGCGGCGGAGTCGCTGATCATCAGGCCGTCGCGGATTTCCACCACCCGCCGGGCGCGTGCCGCCACCGCGCGGTCGTGGGTAATCAGGATGATCACATGGCCCTGGCTGGCCAGCTCGTCGAGCAGGGCCATGACTTCACGGCCGCTGTGGCTGTCGAGGGCGCCGGTCGGCTCGTCGGCGAGGATGATGTGGCCGCCGTTCATCAAGGCCCGGGCAATCGACACGCGCTGCTGCTGGCCGCCGGACAACTGATGCGGGCGGTTGCCCAGGCGGCTGGCCAGGCCCAGGCGTGTGAGCAGGGCGGCGGCGCGGGCATGGCGTTCGGCGGCCGGGGTGCCGGCATAGATCGCGGGCATCTCGACGTTCTCCTGGGCGGAGCCGGAGGGGATCAGGTGGTAGCCCTGGAACACGAAGCCGAAGGCCTCGCGGCGCAGCCAGGCCAGTTGGTCACCGTCGAGCTGAGCGACGTCCTTGCCGGCGAACAGGTAGCTGCCGGAGGTGGGGCGGTCGAGGCAGCCGAGGATGTTCATCAGGGTCGACTTGCCCGAACCCGAGGCGCCGACGATGGCGATGAACTCGCCCGGCTGGATGCTCAGGCTGATGCCGCGCAGCACCTCGACCTTGGGTGTGTCGTGGCCGCCATAGGATTTGCGGATGTCCCGCAACTCGATCAGGGGAATGGACATTCAACCTCCGCTGGCAGGTGGCGCGCCGATCACCAGGCGCTCGCCTTCGTCGAGGCCATCAAGGACCTGTACGCGCAGGCGGTCGCTGAGGCCGATGCGCACCTGGCGCTGTTCGACCTTGCCATCCTTGCCCAGCACCTGAGCCAGGCGCAGGCCTTCGCCGGCACCCTCGTCCAGGGCGGCCAGCGGTGCGGTCAGCACCTGGCTGGCGTGGCCGGCGACGAAGAACACCTGGGTGGTCATGTCGGCCATCAGCGCCCCATCGGGGTTGTCGACGTCCAGCAGCACGGTGTACTGCACCACCTGGCTGACGCCGGAGCCGGCGCTGATCGGACTGCCGCCGCCCTGGCTTGCGTGTGCCAGGGGTTTGGGCGGGATCGGCAGGATCTGGCGCACCGTGCTGTGCCAGCGGCGCTTGCCGCCGGACAGGGTGGTGAAATACGCGGTCATGCCCGGCTTGACCTTGCCGATGTCGGCCTCGGAGACCTGGGCCCAGACGGTCATGGGCGACAGCCTGGCGATGCGCAGGATCAGTGGCGTCTGCTGCTGGGCGTTGAGGGTCTGGCCCTCACGGGCATCCACCGCCACCACGGTGCCGTCCATGGGCGCGTAGATGCGGGTATAGCCAAGCTCGGCTTCGTCGCTGCGCAGGTTGGCCTGGGCCTGGCGGATCTGCGCCTGGTACATGTCGATGCGGGCCTGGGTCACCTTGAGCTGGGCGTCGGCGGCCTGCAGGTCTTCTGCGCGCGTGGCGCCCGCTGCGGCCAGTTCGCGCTGGCGTCTGTTCTGTTGCTGCGCCAGCAGGTACTGGGCCTGTTGCTCGGCCAGCTGGGCCTTGAGGTTGTCGATCGAGAAACGCCCGGCGTCGAGCTTGGCCTGCTGAGTCGACGGATCGATCTCCACCAGCAGCTGTCCTTTGCGAACTTCGTCGCCGGCTTCCACGTGCAAGGTGCGGATCTGCCCGGAGGCCTGGGCACCCACATCGACATAGCGGCGCGGCTGCAGGGTGCCGAGGGCGGTGACACTGCTTTCGATGTCGCCACGGGCGACGGCAACGGTGCTGACCGGCAGGGCGCCGAAGGGCAGTGCTTTCCAGGCCAGCAGGCTGCCCAGGGCAAACAGGCCTAGGCTGCCTAGGATCATGCGGCGGCGGGTGTTGGGTAAGCGTCTCATGCGGACTTCCAGCCAAGGGTGGGCCACACGCGACCAGAGCGGGGCGCGCAGGGAGGTGCCAGTAAGACGAAGGCAGGCGCGGCGGATTTAGATCGGGGCCCAGCGGAGTGTTGCTGAGAATAATTATAATTTGTAATATCCCACGCTGATATCACTCAGACCCTGTCCCGGCCTGTCAGGACGACCCCAGGTGCCGTCGTGGAACACTACTATCGCGAATTGGTGAGCTTTCTTTCTGCCCGCCTGGGCAATCGCCAGGCGGCCGAGGACATTGCACACGATGCCTACCTGCGGGTGCTGGAACGCACCGACACGCAGCCGATCGAGCACCCCCGCGCTTTCCTTTACCGCACTGCGCTGAATCTGGTGATCGACCGTCATCGGCGCCACCTGCTGCGCCAGTCCGAGCCGCTGGAGGTGCTGGACCAGGACGAGCGCTGGCACACGGCGGCGCCTACCCTGAACCTGCAGCTCGACCAACGCCTGGCGCTGATGCGCAAAGCCCTGGATGAATTGAGCAAACCCTGCCGCGACAGCTTCCTGTTGCGCAAGCTGGAGGGCCTGTCGCATCAGCAGATCGCCGAGCGCGTGGGCATCTCGCGCAGCCTGGTGGAAAAGCACATCGTCAATGCCATGAAGCACTGCCGGGTGCGCATGCGCCAATGGGAATCCTGAAAAAGTTGTCGTAAGCCGGTGAAAATTCTATGTGCTGGCAACTTGATTTCTCACTGTTTCCCGACAACTATCTAAATTGACCCCTCCAGGAATTTCCTGGCGGTTGCCCGTCACTGGCGTAGTTTGGTCAGGGAGCGTGTCCCAATTCAACCGACTGCCCAGGTCCGATAATGACCAACAAGACCCTGCGCATCCTGATTGCCGACGAGCACCCGTGCCAGCGCCTGCAGCTGGAGAAAATGCTCAATGGCCTGGGCTATTACCGGATCGCCCCGGTGGAAAGCTTCGACGAATTGCAGCGCCTGGTGCATTGCGCACTGGAGCCGTTCAATCTGCTGCTTGGCAATTACGAACTGGGCAGCCACGCCGGCGTCGACCTGGCGCGATTCTGTCGGGTCAGCGCGCAAATTCAGCATGCCCTGCTGTACCACTCCCAACATCTGAAAGTGCCTGCGGTGCCCCAGGCCGAGCGGCAGGCGGTGAACGTCAGCTTGCCGCAGGTGCCGGACAACGACGCGCTGCTCTCATTCATGGCGATCATCGATGCACCGGTGGTCATCGGCAAACTGGAGCTGCCGCCAGGGATGCGCGCGGGTGGCAAGCAGGCCCCGCCACGCAGGAACTTCGCGCACACGGTGTTCAACCGCTAACCGGGGAGGGCAGGGCCGGGCGGGGATTTGCTATCCTCTTGCCCTTTGCCGATCTGCGGACTCCTGCCATGACTGCCATCGATACCGCTCGCCCGCCCCGGTTCAGCCGCGGCGACCATCGGACCCTGGGCCTGGCGGCACTGGGCGGCGCGTTGGAAATCTACGATTTCATCATCTTCGTGTTCTTTGCCCTGACCCTCAGCCAGTTGTTCTTCCCGCCGGAAATGCCCGAGTGGCTGCGCCTGCTGCAGAGCTTCGGCATCTTCGTCACCGGCTATCTGGCGCGGCCGCTGGGCGGCATCCTCATGGCCCACTTCGCTGACCACCTGGGGCGCAAGCGGGTGTTCAGCCTGAGTATCCTGATGATGGCCCTGCCGTGCCTGCTGATCGGGGTGATGCCGACCTATGCCGACATCGGCTATGCGGCGCCGTTGATCCTGCTGGCCCTGCGTATCCTGCAGGGGGCCGCAGTGGGCGGCGAGGTGCCGAGCGCCTGGACCTTCGTCGCCGAGCACGCGCCACCTGGACGGCGCGGCTATGCTCTGGGCTTCCTGCAGGCGGGGTTGACCTTCGGTTACCTGCTCGGCGCGCTGACCGCGACGGTGCTGGCGCAGGTGTTCACGGCGCAGGAGATTCTCGACTACGCCTGGCGTTATCCGTTCCTGCTCGGTGGGGTGTTCGGCGTGATCGGTGTATGGCTGCGCCGCTGGCTCAGTGAAACCCCGGTTTTCCTGGCCTTGCGCGAGCGTCAGGAACAGCCGGTGAAGTACCCGCTGCGGCGGGTGCTGGGCGAGCATCGTTCGGCGTTGATTCCGGCAGCGCTGCTGACCTGCGTGCTGACCTCGGCGGTGGTGGTGCTGGTCGTCATCACCCCGACGGTGATGCAGCAACGCTTCGGCATGAGTGCCGGGCATACCTTTGCCCTGAGCAGTGTGGGCATCGTCTTCCTCAATATCGGCTGCGTGCTGGCCGGGCTGCTGGTCGATCGCCTGGGCGCCTGGCGCACCTTGATGATCTACAGCCTGCTGCTGCCGCTGGGCATCGGTGCGTTGTATGCGAGCCTGGTCGGGGAGTGGGGCATGACGTGGCTGGCTTACGCGCTGGCGGGGTTGAGCTGCGGCGTGGTGGGTGTGGTGCCGTCGGTGATGGTCGGGTTGTTCCCGGCCGAGATCCGCGTGTCGGGGATTTCCTTCACCTACAACATCGCCTATGCCCTGTGGGCCAGTACCACGCCGCTGGCGTTGATTGCGCTGATGCCCTGGAGCCCGTGGGTGTGTGTCGGGTTCTGTCTGATCATGGGCACGGTCGGGTTGCTGACGGCGCTGTACTTCGGGCGCCGCGAGCCGCTGGCGTTCGCGGCAGAGCCGATGCCGATCATGTGTGGTGACAAATGAGCCAGAGCATGGCTTGGGTTCTGTAGTGGGGCGTAAACCGAGCGCCGCCCGCGCGGCGCATCGCGAGCAAGCTCGCTCCTACATTTGTTGCAACGTGCCACGGTCTGTCAGGCCATGGTTGCCCGCTTTTTAGCGCCCGCCGAAGAATCGCGTCGTACCCACAAGGCTGCCAACCATGGCCTATCAGACATAGGTACGTTGCAACAAATGTAGGAGCGAGCTTGCTCGCGATGCGCCGCGCGGGCGGCGCGCGATCTCATAAGCGCCAAAGACCTCAAGTCGGAAACATAGATACAAAAAAGCCCCCGGTTCTCACAAACCGGGGGCTTTTCTTTACCGCAAGGGCAGGGACTTACATGTTCGGGTAGTTCGGCCCGCCAGCGCCTTCAGGGGTGACCCAAGTGATGTTCTGGGCCGGATCCTTGATGTCGCAGGTCTTGCAGTGCACGCAGTTCTGCGCGTTGATCTGGAAGCGCTTGTTGCCGTCTTCCTGAGTGACCACTTCGTAAACGCCTGCCGGGCAGTAACGCTGAGCCGGCTCGTCGTACAGCGGCAGGTTGCTGGCGATCGGCACGTGCGGGTCGGTCAGCTTCAGGTGGCAGGGTTGTTCCTCTTCATGGTTGGTGCTGGAGAGGAATACCGAGCTGAGCTTGTCGAAGCTGAGCTTGCCGTCCGGTTTCGGGTAGTCGATCTTCTTCGAGTCGGCGGCAAGCTTCAGGCAGGCGTAGTCCGGCTTGGTATCGTGCAGGGTGAACGGCAGCTTGCCGCCGAACCAGTTCTGGTCGATGTAGTTGAACGCACCACCAATCAGCGGGCCGAACTTGTGCAGGGCCGGGCCGAAGTTGCGGCTGGCGAACAGCTCTTCATGCAGCCAGCTGGCCTTGAAGGCTTCGACGTAGGTGTTCAGGGCATCGCCGCCTTCGCTACCCGCGATCAGTGCGTCGGCGACGGCGTCGGCCGCAAGCATGCCGGACTTCATCGCCGTGTGGCTGCCCTTGATCTTGGAGAAGTTCAGGGTGCCCAGGTCGCAACCGATCAGCGCGCCGCCGTTGAAGACCATCTTCGGCAGCGAGTTCAGGCCACCCTTGCAGATGGCGCGGGCACCGTAGCTGATGCGCTTGCCGCCTTCGAGGTACTGCTTCATCACCGGGTGGTGCTTGAGGCGCTGGAACTCGTCGAACGGCGACAGGTACGGGTTGGCGTAGGACAGGTCGACGATCAGGCCGACCACTACCTGGTTGTTTTCCAGGTGGTAGAGGAACGAGCCGCCCGTGTTGTCGGGGCTCATCACGTCCAGCGGCCAGCCGGCGGTGTGCACCACCAGGCCTTGCTCGTGCTTGGACGGGTCGATTTCCCAGATTTCCTTGAGGCCGATGCCGTAGTGCTGGACGTCGGACTCGCTGTCGAGGTTGAAGCGCTTGATCAGCTGCTTGCCGATGTGGCCACGGCAGCCTTCGGCGAACAGGGTGTACTTGGCGCGCAGTTCCATGCCCGGGGTGTACAGGCCGTCCTTCGGATTGCCTTCACGGTCGACACCCAGGTCGCCGGTGATGATGCCGCGCACCACACCGTTTTCGTCGAACAGCGCTTCTTGCGCGGCAAAGCCTGGGTAGATTTCAACGCCGAGGTTTTCCGCCTGCTGGGCCAGCCAGCGGCACAGGTTGCCCAGGGAGATGATGTAGTTGCCGTGGTTGTGCATGGTCTTGGGCACGAACAGGTCGGGGACCTTGGTCGAGCTGCCAGCATCCTTGAGCACGTAGATATCGTCGCGCTTGACCTCGGTGTTGAGCGGCGCGCCGAGTGCTTTCCAGTCGGGGAACAGTTCGTTCAGGGCGCGCGGTTCGAACACGGCGCCGGAGAGGATGTGGGCGCCGACTTCAGAGCCTTTTTCGACCACGCAGACGCTGATCTCGCTACCGGCTTCGGCGGCCTTCTGCTTCAGGCGGCAGGCGGCGGACAGGCCCGCCGGGCCGGCGCCGACGATGACCACGTCGAATTCCATGTATTCGCGTTCCACTGGTTCTCTCCTACTCATCAAGGCTCGTGCTGTTGCTTGGTCTTATTGGGGGTGCTTGCGTGCAGCGGCTCGTCACGGGAGCGAGCCTGTAGCTACGCAAAGGATGGACTACACCGTTTTGTCTTGGCCGCGCATTATATCTACACCACTCGGCGGGTCCAATACAAACGTTTGTTTGAATTTGCCGCAGGCCAGTAAACTCAAAGGAACGCGGCTGAAGGGTGACCGATTTGCCGTATTGACCGGATTGGGTGTTACGGTCAAGATACGAGCGGTTTTACGTTCGCCGTAGCCTGACCGTCGGGCGCAGGTGCACCCCTAAAAACCAGGCGTAGCGCAGGGTTTTCGGGCCAAACCCGATTTTGTAGTGGAGTCTACACGCCACGACAGAAAATGACTCGCGGGTTTTGCCGTCAAAGCTTCTGAACAGGACTGCCTGGTCACTGTGAAGATTGCGCTTCCCGGTACGTTTTTAGAGGTGCCCTTGTACCCACGTGCATCGCCGGGCATGGCCCCAGGCGACTATCTATTCACCGGAGAGTAACGAGGAATCCATGAAGGTTCTTGTAGCTGTCAAACGAGTGGTCGACTACAACGTCAAGGTTCGCGTCAAGGCGGACAACTCCGGCGTCGACCTTGCAAACGTCAAGATGTCCATGAACCCCTTCTGCGAAATCGCCGTGGAAGAAGCCGTGCGCCTGAAAGAGAAAGGCGTTGCGAGCGAGATCGTGGTCGTCTCTGTCGGTCCGGCCACTGCCCAGGAACAGCTGCGTACCGCACTGGCGCTGGGTGCTGACCGTGCCATCCTGGTCGAAGCCGCCGATGAACTGAACTCCCTGGCCGTGGCCAAGGCGCTGAAAGCCGTTGTCGATAAAGAGCAGCCGCAGCTGGTCATCCTCGGCAAACAGGCCATCGACAGTGACAACAACCAGACCGGCCAGATGCTGGCCGCGCTGACCGGCTACGCTCAAGGCACCTTCGCCTCCAAGGTGGAAGTGGCTGGCGACAAGCTGAACGTCACCCGTGAAATCGACGGCGGCCTGCAGACCGTTTCGCTGAACCTGCCGGCGATCGTCACCACCGACCTGCGCCTGAACGAGCCGCGCTACGCGTCGCTGCCGAACATCATGAAGGCCAAGAAGAAGCCGCTGGAGACCGTTACTCCAGACGCGCTGGGCGTATCGCTCGCCTCCACCAACAAGACCCTGAAAGTCGAAGCGCCGGCTGCTCGCAGCGCGGGCATCAAGGTCAAGTCGGTGGCCGAACTGGTCGAGAAGCTGAAGAACGAAGCGAAGGTAATCTAAATGACTATCCTGGTTGTCGCTGAATACGAAAACGGTGCCGTTGCCCCGGCTACCCTGAACACTGTCGCCGCAGCCGCCAAGATCGGTGGTGATGTGCACGTGCTGGTCGCAGGCCAGAACGTCGGTGGCGTCGCCGAATCCGCTGCCAAGATCGCTGGCGTGGCCAAGGTGCTGGTGGCCGATAACGCCGCCTACGCCCACGTCCTGCCGGAAAACGTCGCGCCGCTGATCGTCGAGCTGGCCAAGGGCTACAGCCACGTGCTGGCCCCTGCCACCACCAACGGCAAGAACATCCTGCCGCGCGTTGCTGCGCTGCTGGACGTCGACCAGATCTCCGAGATCATCTCGGTAGAGTCGGCCGACACCTTCAAGCGCCCGATCTACGCCGGTAACGCCATTGCTACCGTGCAATCGAGCGCAGCGGTCAAGGTCATCACCGTGCGTACCACCGGTTTCGACGCCGTTGCCGCCGAGGGTGGTTCCGCTGCCGTTGTAGCGGTTGATGCCGCGCACAATGCCGGTATCTCTGCCTTCGTTGGCGAAGAGCTGGCCAAGTCCGACCGCCCAGAGCTGACTGCTGCCAAGATCGTCGTTTCCGGCGGCCGTGGCATGGGCAACGGTGACAACTTCAAGCACCTGTACAGCCTGGCCGACAAGCTCGGCGCTGCCGTCGGTGCCTCGCGCGCCGCGGTCGACGCAGGCTTCGTGCCCAACGACATGCAGGTCGGCCAGACCGGCAAGATCGTTGCGCCGCAGCTGTACATCGCCGTCGGTATCTCCGGCGCGATCCAGCACCTGGCCGGCATGAAAGACTCCAAGGTGATCGTCGCGATCAACAAGGACGAAGAAGCGCCGATCTTCCAGGTGGCTGACTACGGCCTGGTCGCTGACCTGTTCGAAGCGGTTCCGGAGCTGGAAAAGCTGGTCTGATCCGCCTGCTTCACTTATAAAGAAGCCCGGCCCTCGCACTGAGGGCCGGGTTTTTTTTTGCCGGGCAAGGAGTGATGGATGGCGTTTCGCAAAGCGAGCAGGGTGCTGGCGTGCACGGTGGCAATGTTCTCGCCGCTGGTCATGGCAGCGGGCAAGTGCGAGCGCCTGGTGGCGACCGGTAGCCCGGATGCTCCCCCTTATTCATGGCAGGACCCGAAAGACCCCAAGCACCTGATCGGCGCCAATGTCGACCTGCTCAGGCAGGTGGCTGGCGAGCTCGGCGTGCAGGTGGAAGTGCTGAGTGCTGGAAAGCGCGACCAGGCGCTGGAGGAAGTGCGCAGCGGGCGAATCGACCTGCTGCTCGACACGCCGATGCAAGTGGAGCAACTGACCGCGCTGGACTACATTCACCCCCCCTTGCAGCTCAATGAGTACCTGGTGTGGACGCGCCATGACGCGGCATTGGTGTTTGACGGTCCGGCGGACTTGGCCAAGTACCGTGGCAGCCTGTCGGAGCGTGCCCGCCTGACCCCGGCGTTCAGTGCCTTCGCCGAGGCACAGCTCAAGCTGGAGCCGGCGCAGAACCTGACCCAGGCCTTCCAGAAGCTGGTGCTGGGTCAGGTCGATTACGTGCTGGCCGGGCGCTATTCGGGCATGGCCATCACACAGAGCCTGGGCATGAGCAGCCACCTGATCGCCCGCGGCCTGCCGGTGGATCGACCAGGCCTTTATCTGGCCGTCTCGCACAACTCAGCCTGCAATGACGCCTGGTTGCGTGGGCAACTGGCAAAAAAACTGACAGAATTGCCGATCTCCGGTGCGTCCGAAGCCGTGCTGCAGCGTAATGTCGAGCGCTGGAAAGCGCAGGTACATATGCAGGCGGACGCCCCCAAACAGTAGGAAGAGTGTGTGAAGACCCAATCACTGATCCTTGCCGTGGCTGTGCTCGGCCTGGCCGGTTGCGCCAACGACCCGGCGCCCAATGAGCAGATGCGTATTTCCGAGCAGGCGCTGGAGCAGGCCAAGGCGGTCGGAGCCACCGACCAGGTCGAGGCGCTGAAGCTGGCCGAAGGCAAGTTCGCTCGGGCCAAGACCAACATGCTGACCGAGGACTACCGGGACGCCCGCATGCGTGCCGAGCAGGCCGAGCTGGATGCGCGCCTGGCCGAAGCGCAGGTGCTGAACCAGAAGAGTGACGAGCAGCTCGAACAGTTGCAGTCGCGGGTCAATCGCCTGCGCAAGCAACTGGAGGTGCAGCCATGATGCGCAGTAAACCGATGGCCGCATTGACCTTGCTGGCGCTGGTGGCCGGACTGCAGGGCTGTGCCAGCCAGCGCAGCTCGGCGGCACTGGACGATGCCACGGCGGCGTTCCAGAAGGTGAAGGACGATTCCAATGTGCTGCGCAGTGCGCCGCGTGACGTGATCCGTGCAGGTGAGTCGTTGGCCCGTGCCGATCGGCTGTCGAGCTACATCGGCACCGGCAGTGATGTACGCCACTATGCCTACCTCAGCCAGCGCTACAGCGAAATCGCCAGTGAGCACGCCAAGTTGGCCCTGAATCAGGAGCGCCTGGCCAAGCTCGAACTCGAGCGCCAACGCCTGCAGTTGGCTTTGCGCGAGGCGAAGCTTGCCAGCGTGCAGCAGCAGGGCAAGTGGGTTGAAACGCAGATTGCCGCGATGGCCTCGGAGCAGGCCGATCGGGGTCTGGTGATGACCCTGGGCGATGTGCTGTTCGACACGGGCCGTGCCGACTTGAGGAGCTCGGCCAGTCGCACGGTGCTCAAGCTGGTGCAGTTCCTCCAGCTCAACCCGCGCCGGGTGGTGCGTATCGAGGGTTATACCGACAGCACGGGAGCGCCTGAGGACAACCTCAAGCTGTCGCGTGATCGTGCCCAGGCGGTGGCCGACATGCTGGTCGATCTTGGTATCGACGAAAAGCGTTTGCAGGTCGAGGGCTATGGAGACCAGTACCCGGTCGAGGCCAATGCCTCGGAGCGGGGCAGGGCACAGAACCGCCGGGTGGAAATCGTCTTTTCCGACGAAAAGGGCAAGCTCGCGCCGGCGCGCTGACTTCCCTGGCCCTATCGCCGGCAA
>NZ_AKJC01000110.1 GCF_000282535.1 Pseudomonas sp. GM84
GCCGGCTCCCACAGGATCACCACAGTTCCTGAAATCTGTGGTGATCCTGTGGGAGCCGGCTTGCCGGCGATTGGGCCGCTGCAGACTGTGCAGGACTACCCCACCAGCCCATCAAATGAAATGAAATCGAGCACATCCCCCGCCTCGAACGTCTCCCCCGCGGGCACTTCCAGCAGCCCGTGGGCCTGCACCGCGCTGAGCAAGGTCGCCGAACTCTGGTTCTCCAGCAAGCGCGCCCGCCCACCGTCAAGCCGCACCCGCAGGTACTCCTGGCGCTTGCCCGCCTTCGGCCAGGCGAACCCCGCCACCACAGGCACCCGCATCGGTTCCACCCGTTCAACACCCATGCGCGCCAAGAGATAAGGCCGAGCCAACAACAGAAACGTCACCAGCGCCGACCCCGGATTACCCGGCAACCCCAGCAACGGCACACCACCCACATGGCCAAAGGTTAACGGCTTGCCCGGCTTGATCGCCAGCTTCCACAGCTGCACATCACCAGACTCGCGCAGCAGCGCGCCAATACAGTCGGCATCACCCACCGACACCCCGGCGCTGGTAATGATCAACTCGACACCTTGCACCCCGACCAGCGCCGCACGCAGCAGCGCAGGCTCATCCGGCACACAGCCCAGGTCGATCACCTCGCACCCCAACCGCTCCAGCAGTGCCCTCAGCACCACACGGTTGCTGTCATGGATCTGCCCAAGGCCAAGGGTCGCGCCCTCGCCTGCCAGCTCATCACCGCTGGACAGCAGCGCCACCCTGGGCCGGCGCACTACCGGCACCTGGGTGATGCCTTGCGAAGCCAGCACCCCCAGGGCAATCGGCTTCAGCACCGTGCCGGCGGCCAGCAAAGGCGCGCCGGCACGGATCTCGTTGCCCTGCAGGCGAATATTGGCGCCCCGCCGCAGCGGCGTAAGCGAGCTTACCCGCCCCTGCGCATCGACCTCGCAATTCTCCTGCAGCTGCACGCAGTCGGCGCCCGCCGGCACGGGCGCGCCGGTGAACACCCGCGCACAGGTGCCGGCCTGCAACGGCCCGGGAGCTTCGCCTGCGAATACGGTCTGCGTCACCGGCAGCGGTTGGGCTTGCAGGTCGTCGAAACGCAAGGCGTAACCATCCATGGCACTGTTGTCCCACGGCGGCAGGTCGATGGCGGCGCGCAGGTCTTCGGCCAGCACGCGCCCGTCGGCCTGACGCAGGGCAACCTGCTCGCACGCCGTCAACGGCGCCGCCCTGGCCAGCAGCAACAGCTGGCGCAGGGCCTCGTCGACCGCCATCAACGCACTCACGAGCGCGTTCCGCACAGGCTGGCAGCCTTCAAGTGAGGCACGAAGTTGCAGGGACGGTGGCGGGCGTCCAGCTGCTCGACCAGGATGCCCTCCCAGGCCGTGCGGCAGGCACCGGTGGAGCCCGGCAGGCAGCACACCAGGGTGCCGTTGGCCAGGCCCGCCAGGGCACGGCTCTGTACCGTGGAGGTGCCGATGTCGAGGATCGACAGGGCGCGGAACAACTCACCGAAACCGTCGATGTGCTTGTCCAGCAGGCAGCTGACCGCCTCCGGGGTGCTGTCGCGCCCGGTAAAACCGGTGCCACCGGTGATCAGCACCACCTGCACGTCTTCATCGGCGATCCAGCCGGCCACCTGGGCGCGGATCTTGTACAGGTCGTCCTTGAGCAACACCCTGGCCACCAGGCGATGACCCATGTCCACCGCGCGGCTGGCCAGCAGCTCGCCGGAACTATCGGTTTCGAAGGTACGGGTATCGCTGACGGTCAGGACAGCGATATTCAGCGGAACGAATACGGCAGTGGGTTTAACACTCATTTTTAGGCACTCTAATAAGTCGACAAAATTGCCGAGAAACTAGACCGCCGTTGAAACGGCGTCCAATCGATAATACGCAATACACAATAAGCCCCCTCTATCACGCTTGGTCATCAGCGTGGTCTATCGCGTCTTCGTTAATTCCCATTGGACGACAGTCACGCTTCAACTTACTTTGCCCAGCCTGAACGCTGGCCGCACGCATAAGTTCAAATGCCTTCTCTCGATGCGCATTTTAATACTCGATCGGCAAGGCGAGCCCTCCCATTCAACTTGCCACTGGAACTTTCATGATCGACACACCCGAGTCACCCTGTCCCCTCACCCACCTGGACAGCCGCGGCCACGCGCGCATGGTCGATGTCAGCGACAAGCCCGACACCCGTCGCGAGGCGTTGGCCGAAGCCTGGGTGCGCATGAAACCGGAAACCCTGGCCCTGATCTGCGCCGGTGGCCACCCCAAGGGCGATGTCTTCGCCGTGGCACGGATCGCCGGGATCATGGCCGCCAAGCGTACCCACGAGCTCATCCCGCTTTGCCACCCGCTGCTGCTGACGGCGGTCAGTGTCGAACTCAAGGCCGTGGCCCCCGACTCGGTGCGGATCATCGCCAGCTGCGCACTCAATGGCGCGACCGGCGTCGAGATGGAGGCCCTGACCGCCGCCAGCGTCACCGCCTTGACCCTGTACGACATGTGCAAGGCCGCCGACCGCAGCCTGCAGATCGACTGGCTGCGCCTGCTGCGCAAATCCGGTGGGCGCTCGGGCTTGTACCAGGCCCAGGTGTCGCCATGATCCGGGTGAACTACTTCGCGCGCTATCGCGAGCTGCTCGGCAGCGAGGGCGAGGCGCTGCCATGGGCGCCGACGCTGACCACCCTGGGTGCACTGCGCGCGCAACTGGTCGGCCGGGGTGGCCTGTGGGCGCAAACCCTCGGCCAGACCAACCTGATGTGCGCACGCAACGAGGAACTGTGCACACTGGACGAGCCGCTGTGCGATGGCGACGACATCGCTTTCTTTCCACCGGTCACGGGGGGCTAGGCGCTTGCCCGCCCGCTGAGCGATGCCTGCCACGTCGTGTCGATTCGGTTAGAAACTGCTCTGCATCTTCACCCCCAGCACCCACGCATCATCGACCTCGCTGACACCGCCCGGATCCCGCACGTACTGAATGTTCGGGCGAATCACCAGCCAACGGGTGGCGTGGATGCCGTAGTACAGTTCGGCGTCGTACTCGTTGCCCTGCAGGGGTTGGTAGCCCGGGTTGTCGTAGTCGGTCTGCTGGTTGGCCGCGTTGACCAACCGCTGGTTGTCGCGGTAGCGCGAGTTGGTGTGGATGCGCGCCACGCCGAAGCCGATGTCGTCCTGGGGACGGGCGTCGAACAACCCTTTGTAGGTGAGCCCCGCCTGAAGGAAGTGCCCTACCTGGCTGGTTTCCCGGTCCGGCACCGTGACGTTGGCGAACACCGACAGGCCGCGCTGCGGGTCGCCGTCGTGGGCGGTCACCTGCTGCTGGGCGACCAGCCAGTAACCGTACTTGCTGTCGCGGCTTTGCAAGGGGCTGTTCACATCGCCCGGCACTTCGCGGCTGTGCACATCGTCGGCGTCCGCGCTGCTGTAGTAGGCACCGACCCGATACTCACCCGGCAACTGCCTGAAGGTGGGCTTCCACACCAGCTCCACGGGCAGGATCACACCCTTGCCACCGCTGAAGTTGAGCTTGAAGCCATTGCCCGTTTCCAGCAGCGACGGGTTGTGCTCGAACACGCCGACCTGGGCGAACAGCTCCGGCGTCAGTTGGTACTTCACCCGCCCGCCCCACTGCGCAATCGGCCAGTTGTACCAGGTGTTGGCGCCCGCCCAGTTGCCCATCTGCGAGCCGCACAGGGCCAGGTTCTGGAAATCGCAGGGGAAGCTGTTGAAGTCTTCGCCTTCACCGAAGCGGCCGAACTTGAGGTCGAGCTTGCGCTCGAAGAACGACTTGCTGATCCACATCTGGGTCAACCGCCAGGTCTGCCCCCGCCCCCAGACTTCCTGGTTGGAGGAGTACATGGGCGCCCGTGGGTCGCTGATGCGGTCGTTGGAGATATTGCGGCCTTCGCGCTCGGTGATGGCCAGCTTGAAGGTGGCGTCTTCCCAGCCCAGGATCTTCTGCAGGTCGAGCTTCGCGCCCAGGGTGAACTGGCCGCTCCAGCGCGCGGTGTGGTCGTGGTCGTAACCACCGTGGGCGTTGTAGCCCAGCTCGCCGACATAATCGAGGGTAAAGTCGTAGCCCTTCTCCAGCAGCTCGCTGCGGGCCCCGCCCCAGTCCCCGGTCATGCCCGGTGCATTCGGGTCGAACATCCCGCCAGCCTGGGCCACCTGGCTCCCCGTCAGGGTCAGGCTGGTGAACGCGATACCTTTGAGCCAGGCGCAGGCGTGCCCGCTGCGCAAATCAGCGTATTTCATCGTGTATGGCCTCTTGTTTTTATTGTGTGTGTTGCCCATCGCCGGCAAGCCGGCTCCCACAGGGATGACCACTGCTCTCAGGGCCTGTGTTGTCCCTGTGGGAGCCGGCTTGCCGGCGATGAGGCCAGTTGCCTCAAAGCAGTTCTTGCAGCTCCGGCACCGCTTCAAACAAGTCAGCCACCAGCCCGTAATCGGCCACCTGGAAGATCGGCGCCTCTTCGTCCTTGTTGATCGCAACGATCACCTTGGAGTCCTTCATGCCCGCCAGATGCTGGATCGCACCAGAGATACCGACAGCAATGTACAGCTGCGGCGCAACGATCTTGCCGGTCTGCCCGACCTGCATGTCGTTGGGCACAAACCCTGCGTCGACCGCGGCGCGCGAGGCACCGACGGCGGCACCGAGCTTGTCGGCCAGGCTGTACAGGTGCTTGAAGTTGTCACCGTTGCCCATGCCACGGCCACCGGACACGACGACCTTGGCACCGGTCAGCTCAGGGCGGTCGGACTTGGCCAGTTCTTCACCCAGGAAAGACGATCTGCCAGCGTCATGGACAGCCGCGACGACCTCGACCGAAGCCGAACCACCCTCGGCGGCAACGGCGTCGAAACCGGTGGCACGCACGGTGATGACCTTGACCGCAGCGCTCGATTGCATGGTGGCAATGGCGTTGCCGGCGTAGATCGGGCGCTTGAAGGTGTCGGCCGACTCAACCGAAATGATCTCGGAGATCTGGTCGACGTCCAGCAGCGCAGCAACGCGCGGCAGGATGTTCTTGCCGTTGCTGGTGGCCGGGGCCAGTACATGGCTGTAACCCTTGGCCAGTTCGACGATCAGCGGCGCGACGTTTTCCGGCAGGACGTGGGCGTAGGCGGCGTTATCGGCCACCAGTACCTTGGCCACACCCGCGATCTTGGCAGCGGATTCAGCGACGCCACCGACGTTCTGGCCTGCGACCAGCACGTGCACATCACCCCCGATCTTGGCGGCGGCGGCGACAGTGTTCAGGGTGGCCGGGGCGATGGCACCGGCTTGGTATTCAGCGACAACCAGGACAGTCATTCAGATCACCTTCGCTTCGTTCTTCAGCTTCTCGACCAGTTCGGCCACCGACTTGACCTTGATACCCGCGCTGCGCGCAGCCGGCGCTTCGACTTTCAGGGTCTTGTTGGTGGAAGCGAGCGATACCCCTAGCGCCTCTGCAGTCACCGTCTCCAGCGGCTTTTTCTTGGCCTTCATGATGTTCGGCAGCGACGCGTAGCGCGGCTCGTTCAGGCGCAGGTCGGTGGTGACGATCGCCGGCAGGTTCAGT
The DNA here is from genome assembly GCF_000282535.1 of Pseudomonas sp. GM84. GTDB lineage: Bacteria > Pseudomonadota > Gammaproteobacteria > Pseudomonadales > Pseudomonadaceae > Aquipseudomonas. The sequence continues at coordinate 5,594 of NZ_AKJC01000110.1, forward strand.
GCAACGGTCTGCAGGCCGCCGTCGATTTCACGGGTGACGTTCAGCTTGTCGCCGGCGACTTCGACCTTGGAGGCGAAGGTGCCTTGGGCGAAGCCGGTCAGCGCGGCCAGCATCTGGCCGGTCTGGTTGTTGTCACTGTCGATGGCCTGTTTGCCGAGGATGACCAGCTGCGGCTGCTCTTTATCGACAACGGCTTTCAGCGCCTTGGCCACGGCCAGCGAATTCAGCTCATCGGCGGCTTCGACCAGGATGGCACGGTCAGCACCCAGCGCCAGTGCGGTACGCAGCTGCTCTTGCACAGTAGCCGGGCCGACAGAAACGACGACGATTTCGCTGGCCACACCGTTCTCTTTCAGGCGCACAGCTTCTTCCACGGCAATTTCGCAGAACGGGTTCAAGGCCATCTTGACGTTTGCCAGGTCGACGCCGGAAAGGTCCGCCTTGACGCGGACTTTCACGTTGTAGTCGACCACGCGTTTGACACTTACCAGCACCTTCATAGGCTCTCCAGTCATAGTCATCATCGGTAGACGGGCAGCAGCCCACGGATAAACGACGATAATCAAGGTGAGCCGGATCCGGATCGTCCATATCGACTAGCCGCACAGCGATTGAACGTTGCGCCAGGGCAGGGCTCACACTGCAAAGGGCTCGATCAGAAATCTCCTGTGAGCGAACCAATCCATGAAAGCGCTGAAGATCGCCACCTTCAACCTCAACGGTATTCGCAGCCGCCTGCCGGCGCTGCTGGCCTGGCTCGACCGGGAACAGCCCGATATCGCCTGCCTGCAGGAGCTCAAGGCGCCTGACCAGCAGTTCCCTCGCCAGGAACTGGAAGCGGCGGGGTACGGCTGCCTCTACCAGGGTCAGCCGTCGTGGAACGGCGTGGCGATCCTGGCGCGTGGCAGCGAGCCGCTGGAGGTGCGTCGGGGCCTGCCCGGCATGGAAGACGACAGCCAGAGCCGCTACCTGGAAGCAGCGGCGCACGGGGTGCTGGTGGCCTGCCTGTACCTGCCCAACGGCAACCCGCAACCTGGTCCGAAGTTCGACTACAAGCTGCGCTGGTTCGAATGCCTGATCGCGCATGCGCGCAGCCTCCATGGCAGCGGCCACCCGACGGTGCTGGCGGGGGACTTCAATGTGGTGCCCACCGACCTGGACATCTACAACCCACGCTCCTGGTTGAAGGACGCGCTGCTGCAGCCCGAGTCGCGCGGGTGTTACCAGCGACTACTGGCGCAGGGCTGGGTCGATGCCATACGCCATCTGCACCCGGACGAGCGTGTGTACACCTTCTGGGACTACTTTCGCAATCACTGGGCGCGCAATGCCGGCTTGCGCATCGACCACTTGCTGCTCAACCCGGACCTTGCGCCTTACCTGAAGCGGGCGGGCGTCGATGCCTGGGTGCGCAACGAGCCAAAGGCCAGCGACCACGCGCCGGTGTGGATCGAGCTGGGCGCGGGTCGTTGATCGACTGATGCTCAAGGCTTGCCCCGATCTGCCAGGGGCGCCCGGAGTCGCGCCGTTTCCTCTTCAAGGTAACTGACCAGCGCGGACACCTCGGCATCGCCCAGGCGCATGTTGGGCATGGCCAGGCGGTTGTATTGCTCGTAGAGCAGGGTGGCCAACGGGTCTTTCTCTGCCAGCATCTGGTCAGGCTCCTTGAGCCAGCGGGCCAGCCAGCGGGGGTCGCGTTGGGCGGTCACCCCCAGCAGGTCAGGGCCGATGCCGGGTTGTCCGGGCTCGTTGTTGCCCACCGTATGACAGGACGAGCAGCGGGTACGGAAGATCTGCTCGCCGCTGCTGGGCGGGCGGATTTGCGGGGCACTGGCGTAGTCGTTGGCCGAGGCTGTGGCCTGCTTCCAGTTGTGCAGGCTGTTGCCCAGGCGGTCGGCGAGGATGTAGGGGCTCTCGAAGGGCGAGGCTTTCATCCAGCGGCCGGTGCTCTGGTTGCCGATGATCAGGCTCAGGTTGTGGTCTTTCGAGCGGCCGTTTTCCAGGCCTTCTATATAGAGGCCCAGGCGCCGGCGCAGTTGTTCGATGTCATCGGGCTCGCCCGTGAGCAGTGTCCAGCCGGGGCCGATGCCGAATTTCTCGGCGTAGCGTTTGAGGGTGGCAGGGGTGTCGTTGTAGGGGTCGATGCTGATCGAGTAGAAGAAGATGTCCTTGCCCACCCGGTCGCCGAGAATCTTCTGCACCTGGCGCAGGCGTGCGGTTTCCACCGGGCAGGAGTCGGAGCAGCCGGTGAAGATGAAATTGATGGCGACGACCTTGTCCTTGATCAGGTCGTCGAAGAAGCGCACTTTCTGGCCGTCCTGGGTCACCAGCGGGGTGTTGGGGAAGTAGTTGGCACCCCAGGGCGTGGTGGATTCGGACTCTGCCTGGACTTGCGGCTGGGCTTGCAGGAGCGGTTTCAGCGGCCAGTAGCAGGTGCTGGCGGCGAACAGGGAGAGTGCGAGCAGAACACGCCAGGAGCCGGTCATCATGCAGTCCTCTTTGGAGCTTGTAGGGGGTGTTCGGGCCTCATCGCCGGCAAGCCGGCTCCCACAGGATTTTGCAGCGCTTCGATCCCTGTGGGAGCCGGCTTGCCGGCGATGGGCCGCAACGCGGCCCCGCCTTTACTTGACGCTGATCGGCGCGGTCACACTCTGGCCCAGCACCGACTTCACCGTCACCGTCGTGGCCGGCGCATTGCCGGTGGTGGTCGTCGACAACCGCCAGCGCGCGCCACTGGTGGACGCAGTAAGCGTCGCCGTACCGAGGTTCAACGGCCCGTTGGCAGTGTTGGCCGTCACCGTGATGCTGTTGCCAGTGGCCACCGTCGTGGTACCCGACAACTCCCAGGTGTAGCGGTCGTTGCTGCGCACCTGCACCGTGGCACTGCTGACCTGGATCTCGTCCGCCACCACTGCCGGGCCGACCGCGACACTCACCGTGGCCGGTACCAGCGATTCGGCCCCTTTGGCATCACGCGCCGAGTAGTTGAAGCTGGCGGTGAACGGCGTGGTGACCGTGGCAGGCGGGGTGAAGGTCACCAGAGCGCCGTCGGTGCTGACCGTTCCCTTGCCCGAGTCCGGCTGGGTCAGGCCGCTGACCGTCAGCGGCAGGTTGCGGTCAGGGTCGGTGTCGTTGGCCAGCACGTTGATCACGACAGGCTTGCCGGCGGTGGTCGCGGCCGTGTCGTTGACCGCCACCGGTGGCTTGTTGGTGTCGTCTTCACCGTTATTATTGTTGCTGGCGGTGCGGAAGGTCGGCAGGCCTACCGAAGGGGCATACTGCACACCGTCCCAACCCGGCAGCGGCGTCGGCATCACCTGGAACTGGCCAGGGTGCTCGATATCCCAGCGCAGCAGCATCGAGGAGTCCTCGTGCTGGGTGTTGTGGCAGTGCTCCATGTAGGTGCCGGCGAACTCGCGGAAGCGAATGGCCATTTCCACTTCTTCGGAAGAGTCGGTATCCGGGCCGATGCGGTAGACGTCCTTGCGTGCCCATTTTTCCCACTCGGGCGGTGTCTTGCCGTCGCGACTGAGGATCACGCCTTCCTCGAAGTGCACATGCACCGGGTGGCTCCAGCCGTTGCCGCCGTTCTTGATCTTCCACACTTCCAGGGTACCGTCACCGCTGAAGCCGCCATCGGTCGCTTCGCTCGACAGCTGCGCGGCGGCGTTGATGCGCCGTGGGTCCATGCTGTAGCCGAAGCCACCGTCGGTCTTGATGGTCCAGGGCGCCGTGTCGGTGCCGTCGGAGCGGCCGAAGATGAACTCGCGGTGCCGGGCGGCCTTGAGCTTGTCCTTGTCGGCTGCGGCGGTGCGGTCGATGGTCAGCGGAATCATCTTCAGGCCTTCGGCCTTGCCCGGCTTGGCCGGCTCGTAGGCAGTCGGGTCCATGCTCACGTCCTGGCCGCTGTAGGGTTGCACCAGCAGTTGCAGGAACTTGCCGACCACCGGGTCGCCCTTGTCCCACTCAGGGCCTTTGCTGGTCTGCTTGATGACCGCCTTGTATTTCTCCGACAGGACATCGGCCAACGAAATGGCCTGTTTGGGACCTTTGCCGGTGTCATGCTCTTCCAGGTTGACGAAGTACAGCTTGTCGCCCGCCTTGATGCCGTTCTTGGCGAAGTTGATGATGATGTCGTAGCGCTCGGCGATGCCTTGCAGCGGCAGGATGCCGTTGTTGTCCTGGCGGTCGCCGTCGCCGTTGAGGTCCATGCTGCCGTCGAACGGCACGGCGTGTTCCATGATGTTGCCGTCGTTGCCGATCATGTGGAACGGCACCCGCGCGTAGGACAGGTTGGAGCCGGATGGCCCCTTGAACTCGCCGCTGTTGCCGGCGATTTCACGCACCACGGCAAACTTGAAGTAGCGCGAAACCGAACCGTTGAGGATGCGGAAGCGGTAGCTGCGCGCACGCACCTTGAGCTTGGGCTGGTACTGCCAGTTGACCAGGATCTGGTCGCCCAGGAAGCCATCGGTGTTGAACGGGTTGAACCACAGCTGGCCGCTCTGATCCCAGGCCTTGTCGGCGATCACCAGGTTGACGTCGTAGTCGCGGTTGCCCCATGGCATGGCGGTGCCGCTGGGGAAGCGCAGGTTGACGCCGTCCTGCAGTGCCTCGTTGCCACGGTCCAGGGCGCTGTAGTAGTTCATCATCACCGCGTTGCCCTTGTAGACGTTCTGCGCGGTGAAATCCATCATGTGGTCGTGGAACCAGTGGGTGCTCATGGTTTCGCGCCAGTCGCCACGAATCTTGATGCTGCCGTTCTCGCAGGTCTTCAGGCCCGGCGAAGCATCGTTGACGAACAGGGTTTCCCCCGGTGCGCAAGGGAACGCCGCGCGAGGGTCCTGGGCGCGGGTGTTGATGGTGTCGTAGCCGGCCAGCTGCACCGGCCAGCGGTAGTCGTAGTACTGGCCGGGGAAGAAGTAGGCGTTGGCGAAGCCATCGCTTTCGGCCGGGGAGTGGCCGTTGTGTTCATGGGTCGAGATGGTGTGCAGACCGAAACCTGCGTTCGCCGCAGGGTCGATCGGCAGCGCGTTGTAATGGCGCATGAGGATCGGCTGGCCATAGCGCACCATCAGCAGTTTCGGCGGGAAGGTGCCGTCGAAGGTCCACAGCGACTTGTGGTTCTGCAACGGGAAGTTCGGGTGAAAGCGCGTGTCGATGCCTTTGGTGGTACCGATGGTGGTCGGGATATCCGAGGTCTGGTAATACAGCCCGCCAGGCCCGAACTCGCCGACCGCGTAGTTGTGCAACTGCTTGCGGTCACGCAGCCCCTGGTTGATGCGCGCGCCGGCCTGCGCGGTCTTGAACGCCGCCTGGGGGTAGAACTCGTTCCAGCGCTGGTGCGACCAGGCTTTTCCTGGTGGCCGGCCTTCGGCGGGCGAGCCTACCGAGTTGCGGTTGAGGAACAGCTCGATCTGCGCTTTCCAGGGGTTGCGGTCGAGCACGTTGGAGTATTGGGTCGGGAACGGGTACAGGCCCGGTTGCTTGAGGAAGGCTTCCAGGGCATTGCCGTTGGGGCTGCTGCGGGCCACCACGTCCGGATCCTGCGCGGGAGCAGCGCCCAAGGTGGGAACCGGGAAGGTCAAGTTTGGCGGTGGCAGGCTGGGGTCGAGTTTTTCCGGGCCGAATTCTTCGAACAATAACAGTTGCTGGGTGAACGGCTGCGCGCCGAACAACGGGCTTGGCATGCCATTGGTGGGGTAGTTGCGCGATGTCTGCTGCAACGGTTGCAGCACGTTGTCGACACGGTTGGTCGAGCGGTCACCGAACACGCCGTCCTTGAGTTCCAGCGAGCCTTCGTTGGCTTCCGGCAGGTTGGACAGGTTGAGCAGGGCCGGGTTGGGGTCGGCCGGCTGGTCGTCGTAGTGCGAAGGGTCCGTCGGCGACGGCTGGCTCACGTCATCGAGGGAAGAGGCCCTTGCGCAAATCAGGCCGAGGCTGACCATCAACGCGGTCACCGCGGTTAGTTTGAAGGCGTGGCGTGTGGGGTGGATGACGGCAGGTGTTTTCATTGCCTATGCCTCGCTCGATGCTAGAAATGGCCTTGAGCCATCAATGGCGTTTTGCCCGTTTCCACGGCTTGAGCAATGGTTGTGCCAACCGACTGGGTTGTAATGGTTTGACATACAAAGCCGAGGAAAATGTAAAGCGCGCAAAACACTTGAGCGGCAAGCGTTGGGGATTGGAGCCCGGAAATGGGGCTGTTCGGGCCCAGTTTCGGTGGGTTCGACCGGGGCAAATTCGTCCCTGCGCCTTGGCATCCTCCCCATGCTCCTGTATACCTCCAGCCACCAAGGGGAGTCCGGCAACGGGCTGAGAAACCGCTGGCACCTGCAGCGCGGTGACCCTTCGAACCTGATCCGGATCATGCCGGCGAAGGGATGGGGCTACCGACCTGCCTTCCTGCCGGCCTTACTGCGAGGCCGCTACATGTCCAACTGCAACGGTCTCGCTGTCACCCCATTGGAGGACAGCACCATGACCGAACGCTTCAGCGAAACCCTGCGTCACCAGAACCAGTCGACCTGGTCGGCCGCCGTTGACCACCGCTTCGTCCGCGAACTCTGCGAGGGCAGCGTGGCGGACCCGATCATGGTTCGCTACCTGGTACAGGACCATCGTTTCATCGACAGCTTCGTGACCTTGCTCGGCGCGGCCATCGCCACCGCCGACACCTTCGAAGCACGCCTGCGCCTGGGCCGGTTCGCCGGCATGATCTGCAGCGACGAGAACACCTACTTCCTGCGTGCCTTCGAGGCCCTGGACGTGAGCCCGGCGCAACGTACCGAACCCGCAGACACCGTGCCCACCGCCGGCTTCAAGGCGATCATGCGCGAGGCTGCGGCCACTCGCTCCTATGCCGCCGCCCTGGCGGTGCTCAACGTGGCGGAGGGGCTGTACCTGGACTGGGCGATCAAAGCACCCAAGCCGCTGCCGGCCAACTTCGTCCATGCCGAATGGATCACCCTGCACGACAATCCGGCCTTCGCCGACTTCGTCGCCTTCCTGCAGGCCGAACTGGACCGGGTCGGGCCACAGCAGGCTGCACTGAGCAGCGACTTCTACGCGCGCACCGTGGCACTGGAACTGGCGTTCTTCGACGCCATCTATGAGGAGCAGGCATGAACATGGATATCTTCGCGCGACTGAAATCGGCCGCCGCGCCGCAGTGGGCCAGCTACGTCGACCATGACTTCGTCCGGCAGATGGGTGAGGGCACCTTGCCGGAGGCTGCGTTCCGTCAGTACCTGGTGCAGGACTACCTGTTCCTCATCCAGTTCGCCCGGGCCTGGGCGCTGGCTGCCTACAAGAGCCGCCTGCCCGCCGATATCCGTGCCGCCCAGGCCGGGCTGGCAGCCATCCTCGACGAAACCGAACTGCACCTGCGCCTGTGCGCCCGCTGGGGGCTGTCGCAGGCCGATATCGAGGCGGCGCCGGAGCATCAGGCCACCGTGGCCTATACCCGTTATGTGCTCGACTGCGGCGCCGCGGGCGATCTGCTCGAGCTGCATGCGGCACTGGCACCCTGCGTGATCGGCTACGCCGAGATCGGCCGCACCCTGGCCGAGCGTATCGGTGACCTGAGCAACCATCCGTACCGTGAGTGGATTGGCGAATATGCCGGCGAGGCCTATCAGGGCGTGGCGGCTGCAGCGCGCAAGCACCTCGATGAGCTGGCGGCGCGGAGCATGACCGAGCAGCGGTTCGTTGAACTGGCCGGTATCTTCGGCCAGGCATCGCGATTGGAGGCGGACTTCTGGCAGATGGGGTTGGATGCGTTGCGGGCCTGATCCACTCGGGTAAGGGCGCTACAGGACGGCAATTTCCTACAGCCGAATGAGGCTGATTCGATTTGCCGGCCTGCAGTGCAGCGGCAGACTCTCCGGGATCCTCTTCCAGGCCCCGGAGCCCTTCATGAAAGCCCGAACTTTGTTGCTGGCACTGACCCTGGCCTGCGTGCCCATGGCCCAGGCCTCGGTAGCGCCGTTGAACCTGAACGAACAGGCGATGGTGCGTTACATCGAGCAGCACCACGACAGCCAGGTGGCGTTGCTGGAGCAACTGGTGAACATCAACAGCGGCACCGGCAACCGTCGCGGTGTCGAGCAGGTCGGCGAAATCCTCCGGCCGCAGTTCGAACGGTTAGGCTTCCAGACCCGCTGGGTCGATCTCCCCGCACCCATGACCCACGCCGGTAGCCTGGTCGCCACCTTGGGCAGTGGCAAACGGCGCATCTTGCTGATCGCGCACCTGGACACGGTGTTCGCACCCGAAAGCCCTTTTCAGACATTCCAGCGTTCCGCCGATCAGCGCACGGCAACCGGCCCCGGTGTGCTGGACAACAAGGGTGGGCTGGTCACCTTGCTGTACGCGCTCAAGGCCCTCGACGAGGCTGGCCGGTTGGGCGAAGCCTCGATCACCGTGGTGCTGGTCGGCGATGAAGAACAGGCCGCCCAGCCCAGTTCGATTTCGCGGCAGGCCCTGCGCGATGCCGCCCAGCAAAGCGAAATCGCCTTGGGCCTGGAATTTGCGTCGACAGCCCAGGGCCTAGTGACCGGGCGCAGGGGCATCAGTGCCTGGCAGTTGAGCAGCCATGGGCAGGCTCGGCATTCATCGTTGCTGTTCGGGCCGCAAGCCGGCTTTGGCGCGATCTACGAGACGGCCCGTGTGCTCGAAGCGATGCGCATCGCTTTTTCCCAGCACCCAGGCCTTACCGTCAACCCAGGCATCCTCGCAGGGGGGCGCACCGCCAACCTGGACACGCGGCAAAACACGGCCAGTGCCGAGGGGCTGAAGAACATCATCGCAGGCGAAACCCATGTCCATGGTGATCTGCGGTTCTTGTCGCAAGCCCAGCAGCGCGAGGCTGAGCAGACGCTGCGCGACATCGCTGCAGCGTCCCTGCCGGGTACTTCCAGCACGCTGCAGTTCAACGACATCATGCCGGCCATGTCCGAGACGCATGGCAATCGGCAATTGCTCGCGCAGTTCAGTGAAATCAGCGAAGTACTGGGAGGAGGGCCGCTGCAGGCGGTGCCCACTGTCGAACGTGGCGGGGCCGACATTTCCTATGTCGCCAACCTGGTCGATGCCGGGCTCGATGGGCTAGGCCCCTGGGGTACGGGGGCGCACAGCGACCAGGAAACGCTGGAGCTTGCAGCGCTCCCCGTCGTGACTCAGCGCCTGGCCATTTTCATCAGCCGCCTCCAGGAGCGTTGAGGCGTAGCGCCGAGTGGCAGATCACTTGACTGCGTGTGGCTCGGGGATGGTGTAGACGCCGCTGAGCACCGTATCGCCGGGGCGGTAGATGCGCATGCCGAGGTACCAGTTGTCCCCTGGCGTCGGTAACCAGTTCGCCACCTCGCCACACTGTGCCTTGGGCCCGAAGCGCACGGTGACGGTGCCGTCCGGGTTGAACTTCATCGTTCGGTCATTGAGGTTGGAGTTCTCGCTCTTCAGGTATTTGTCGGCGCCGTACATCGTGAGGGAGAAAAACCCTCCCTGGAGAAACTCAGGTTTCGCATAGGTGGCTTCATAACACTTGCTGCCGCTCAGGCCATAGTCGCGGTAGATGTACATGGCGTCCTTGGCCGGCAGCAGCCCCAGGGCGACCGAAGCGCTGCGCCTGAGCATTTCCGGCTTGGCCACGCCGCGCGGGCCTGCGGCTTCGTTGAAGTTGGTCAGTTTCGCCGCCTCCTTCTGGTACTGGCTACGCAGAGCCTTGAGGCTGGCCTGGTCCCAGGCCACGATGGGGTAGTCCTTGGGTACCGTGCCTTCAGGCCAGCTCACCTTGATCGCATCTTGCAGGACCCGGACCTTGTCGATGTCCTGCGGGTTGTTGGGGTCGACCTGGGTACGAATGACGGCGGCGGCGAATGCAGTTTGCGATTCGATCTTGAAGGTGCCAGGCGCGTAGAACACCTGGTCGGTGTAGTCGTCGTTCTGCAGGATCATGGCCGACTGGTAACGATTGTCTGCAGACTTGGGCAACGTGATCGTGGTGCCTGGCGGCGCGTAGAACACACCGAACGAATACACCGTGTCGCGGTTCATGGTGACTGCGAGCTGCTTCTCCAGCGGCATCAATGCCCGATCATGGCGAAACGTGTTGCTGCCCACGTCTCGAACGACTTTGGCAAAGGCTTCATCCACCTCGGCGCGGGCGTAATTGTCCGGCGTTACCAGGTGGGCGGCGTGCGCGACGCCGGCATTCAACAACACAGCGCAGAGCAGTAATTTCTTCATGGCTTGACCACCTCTACTTGCGGAAATTTGTAGCCGCCGCCCTGCACGGTTTTGCTCGGACCATACATCCTCAGCACGATGTAGACGTCCTTCTCCGGGATCGGCAGGTAGTTGGGGTTGCTGGCATCACCCTTGGCGGCGAGTTCGATTGTGTAGTTGCCGTCGGCATCGGGCTTGAGCGTGCGGTCGCCGCGGCTGTGGCGGTTGAGGGCGTTGTGGGCCATGAAGCGGTTGTCCGTGCCGTAGACGGTGAACGACCAGAACTGGCTGACGTCCGGTGCCTTGAAGTGCAAACGGTAGGTCTTGCCGTTCGCGCCATTGATCGGTTCGCCATCGCTGCCCTTGACCGCCTGCAGGTAGACGGTCTCATCGGGCGGCAGCCCCCACTGACCGATGTAGGTGCCCTCGGCGAACAGGTCTCGCGGCCCGTCAGCCAGTTGCTTGCGCGTGCCCAGCAGCTTGCCGGCATCGGTCATTTTCGGTGCCAGGTCCTTGATGTGTTTTATCCCCAGTGCTTCACCTTGCCTGGCCGCCGCCAGTTGCTCCTCGGTGAAATCGGTCTTGCACGGCTCGACGCCAATCGCCTTGTACTGCTCCAGCCATTTCCGGTCGGCTTGCCCCATGCTGCCGTCACACAGCAGGAAGTTCACCCGTTGCAGCCAGTTGCTCGTGGCCGGGTCGGGGTAAATGCGCTGCTTGGGTTTCGGGCCCGAGACGCCCAGGTAGGCCGAAAGGGTGCGCACGTTCCAGTCGTCCATGTAGGCGAGCGCGACTTTCTCGTCTGCAGGACCAGTGGCCATGATCCGGCCCATCAGCTTCACCAGGTTGGAGTCGACGCGGATCACCTCGGTGACGCTGCCCGGTACTTCGCCCTTCCAGTCCTGCGCCGCGAACATGAAGTGGCCGCCCTGGTTGCCACGGGTACGCGAGCCGATCATGGACGTGGTG
>NZ_AKJC01000111.1 GCF_000282535.1 Pseudomonas sp. GM84
CCCGCGAAGAGGCCGGCCCAGGCAATAAAGCCGCCTGGCACCGGCTTCGCCCGTGTTCGCGGGGCAAGCCCGCTCCCACAAACTGGACTGCACCCGCATCCGCCGTTCACGCCGGCGCATGGCCAATGAACATGGCCTAGAGTTAGCGGCACGGTAGATGGCGCAATGACGCCACAACTTTCTTCATCGGCAGATGTCCTTTTTGAAGTCGACACCATTATTCAGGAGCGAACCGCAATGGCAGCACTGCAGAACAACACGTTGGAAGCGATCGTCGGGAGTCAGGCGCAACTGCAGGGGGAGTGGCTGGCGGCGCTGGAAGCCAACGGGGCGACGCGAAATATCCGCGAACAGGACCTGCGTCAGGAAACCCGTGACTTTCTTCAACTGCTGCTCGACGGTCTGCGCAAGGAATGCGGTACCCAGATCGGCGTCGAAGGCTGGGAGGAGGTCCGCCGCTTCCTCGATAAACTGTCAGCCACCCGCGCCCAGATCGGCCAGGAATCCCACCAGACCGCCTACTTCATCTTTGCCCTCAAAGGCCCGCTGTTCTCCCTCCTGCAAGCCCATTACCGCGAACAGCCCGCGCTGCTGGCCGAGCAGCTATGGGAAATATCGCAGTTGCTCGATGCCTTCGGCCTGCACATCATCCGCACCTACCAGAAAACCCGCGAGGCGGTGATCAAGCGGCAGCAGGAAGAACTGCTGGAGCTTTCCACCCCCGTGGTCAAGCTGTGGGAAGGGGTACTGGCCTTGCCGCTGATCGGCACGCTCGATTCTCAACGCAGCCAGACGGTGATGGAGTCGCTGCTGCAACGCATCGTCGACACAGGTTCGGAAATCGCCATCATCGATATCACCGGCGTGCCCACGGTCGATACCCTGGTGGCCCAGCACCTGCTCAAGACCGTGACGGCCATCCGTCTGATGGGGGCCGATTGCATCATCAGCGGCGTGCGCCCACAGATCGCCCAGACCATCGTGCACCTGGGCCTGGACCTGGGAACCCTGACGACCAAGTCCAACCTCGCCGATGCCTTGAAACTGGCGCTCGCGCGCCTGGGCACGGCCACTGGCGAGCGGGTGTGAGACGATGGAGCGCATTCCCATTCTGCAAATGGGTGAGTTTCTGCTGGTAACCATCCAGGTCGACATGCATGACCAGCTGGCGCTGCGGCTGCAGGACGACCTCACCGAGCGCATCGACCAGACCTCGGCCCGGGGCGTGCTGATCGACATCTCCGCACTGGACATGGTCGATTCGTTCATCGGCCGCATGATCGCGAGCATTTCCGGCCTGTCGCGGATCATGGATGCCCAAACCGTACTGGTCGGCATGCAGCCGGCGGTGGCGATCACCCTGGTGGAGCTCGGCCTGACCCTGCCCGGGGTGAATACCGCGCTCAATGTCGACCGCGGCATGAACTTGCTGCGCCAACGAGTAGGCCGCTCATGACCATTCGCCAAAGCGGCAGTCAACCGGTACGCATCGAACAGGACGTGGTACTGGCCCGGCAACTGGCACGCAAGATCGCCAGCGAATGCGGCATGCGCCTGGTCGACCTGACCAAGCTGGTCACGGCCGTCAGCGAGCTGGCTCGCAACACGGTGGTGTACGGCGGCGGTGGCGACATGGACTGGGAGGTCATCGAAGAAACCGGGCGGGTAGGGCTGCGCCTGGTCTTTCGCGACGAAGGGCCGGGCATCGCGGATACCCGGCTGGCGCTGACCGATGGCTGGACCTCGGGATCAGGCTTGGGCCTGGGGCTGACCGGCGCTCGTCGTCTGGTCGATGAATTCGAACTGGACACCGCTCCCGGGCAAGGCACCCGGGTAACGATCACCCGATGGACATGAGCCTGGCCGCGAGCCTGACCCAGGTCCTGCGCCTGGATGACGCCAGCCAGGTCGGCTACGCCCGGCGGGTCGTGCAGAAACTGGCCGAACAGCACGGCTTTTCAGCGACCGACGCCGGCCGTGCGGCGATCGTCGCCACCGAGCTGTCCAGCAATGTGCTCAAGCATGCCGAGCACGGAGAGCTGCACCTGCGCGCGCTCAGCCATGGCGCCCATCACGGCATCGAGCTGATCGCGGTGGATCGTGCCCAAGGTTTCGACCTGCCCAGTTGCCTGGCCGACGGCTACTCCACCGGTGGCACCCAGGGCATCGGCCTGGGGGCGGTCAGCCGCCTGGCCCAGGTGTTCGATGTGCATGCCGACGCAGGCGGGGCGGTGGTACTGGCGCGGCTCTACCGGCAAGAAGACACGGCCAGGGACCTGCGCATCGGCGTCAGCCAGCATTCTCTGCATGACGCAGAGGCGTGCGGCGATACCTGGCACGTGTCGCTTGACGAACAACGCCTGAGCGCCCTGGTGATCGATGGCCTGGGCCATGGCGAGGAGGCCGAGCGTGCCGCCAAGGCCGGCGCCGAAGCGTTTGCCCAGCGCCCTTTCAACGCCCCCGAGTACCTGCTGGGCGATCTGCACCATGCCATGTCCGCCACCCGTGGCGGGGCCGTTGCCATTGCCCAGTACGACGGGGCGGGCGACAAACTGACGTTCATCGGCATCGGCAACATCGGCGCGACACTGGTCGGTGGCGACCGCACGCGCGGCCTGGCCTCGCACCCGGGCATCGTCGGCGGGCAATACCGCAAGGGCCAGGTGTTCGACTACGCTCAAGTGAAGGGAAATCTGTTGATCATGTTCAGCGACGGCCTGCAGTCCCGTTGGAGCCTCAATACCTATCCCGGCCTTGCTCACCGCCACCCCGCCGTGATCGCCGCCGTATTGCATCGCGACTTCTGCCGAGGACGGGACGACGTGACGGTGCTGGTCATCGATCTGGAGACCGTGCATGGCTGAACCCGACATCAGCGCCGAGCAGGCCGCCCTCATGGCGCGTCTGCAGGCCGAAAACCAGGCCCTGCGCACGGAATTGGAGGAAACCAACCAAGGTGTGCTGGCGCTCTATGCCGAGCTGGACATCCAGGCCGAGCAGTTGCGCCAGGCGTCAGACCTGAAAAGCCGCTTCCTCTCCTACATGAGCCACGAGTTTCGCACGCCCCTGGGCTCGATCCTGAGTATCACCAGCCTGCTTGCCGACGAGGTGGACGGGCCGCTGAGCAAGGAGCAGCAACTGCAGGTGGCCTTCATCAGCACGGCAACGCGCGAGCTGAGCGACATGGTCGAGGACCTGCTGGACCTTGCCAAGATCGAAGCCGGCCGCATCACCATCTCGCCAGCCTGGTTCGACATGCTCGACCTGTTCGCAGCCTTGCGCGGGATGTTCCGCCCGATCGTCGATGCGGGCACGGTGGACCTGATCTTCGAAGAGCCCCAAGGGCTGGGGCAGATGTACACCGATGACAAGAAGCTCGCGCAGATCCTGCGCAACTTCATCGCCAATGCCCTGAAGTTCACCACCCGCGGCGAAGTCCGGGTGACGGCGCAGTTGCATGGCAGCGACCAGGTCCGTTTCGCTGTCAGCGACACGGGAATCGGTATTGCCCCGGAACTGCTGGGCGGATTGTTCGAAGACTTTGCCCAGCTCGACTCGCCCCTGCAGAAACGACTGCGCGGCACAGGCCTTGGGTTGTCACTGTGCAAGCGTTTCGCCGCGCTGCTGGGCGGCGAGGTGGGGGTAGAGAGTACACCCGGTGTCGGTTCGTCGTTCTTTGTCATCCTGCCCCTGGCGCTGGCCCAGGAGAGCACTGATGAACGCTGACGTGCACCTGCTGATCGTCGATGACAATGCGGCCACGCGCTATGCGCTGCGGCGTCGCCTGGCCCTGCATGGTTACCAGGTACTCGAGGCCGGTACCGGCGGCGAGGGGCTGGCGCTGCTTGGCAGCGAGCAGATCGATGCGCTGATCCTCGATGTCAACCTGCCCGACATGAGCGGCTTCGATATCGTCAGGTTGCTGCGTGCGCGGCCGGCGACCGCCTTGCTGCCGGTGATCCACGTGTCGGCGGCGTCGATCCAGACCGGCGATATCATCACCGGGCTCGATGCGGGTGCCGATGCCTATCTGGTGCATCCGGTGGACCCGGATGTGCTGGTCGCCACCCTGCGCACCCTCCTGCGGGTGCGCGACACCGAGCGGGCGTTGCGTGAAAGCGAAGCCAACTTTCGGGAAATCTTCACCAATGTCTCGGCACCGATCGCCGTGCTCGATGCCGAGATGAAGGTGCATGAGTGCAACCATGCATTCGCCCAACTGATCCAGGACAACCGCCACCCCGAAGTGCTGCAGGAATGCTTTGCCGACCACCAGAACACCACCCTTGCCGCGTTACGCCAACACCTGGTCGACGGTCAGCGCTGGCGGGGCACCCTGGGCATGAGCGTGGGCGGGGTGCCGCGGGACACCGAGTGGCAGCTTTCGCCCTATCGGGCGCCGGGTTTGAGCCTGGTCTTCGTCGAAGACGTCACCGCACATCGCCACCGAGAACGCTCGCACCTGGCGCGCCTGGAGGACGCCAACACCCAGCTGGCGCGGGAAATGGCGCAGCGCGAACGGACGGAGGCGCAACTGCTGCAATTGCAGAAAATGGATGCCCTGGGCAGCCTGACTGGCGGCATCGCCCATGACTTCAACAACCTGTTGACGGGCATCATCACCAGCCTGGAGCTGATCCGCAAACGCGTTGCGCAGAACCGTGTGGAGAAAGTCCCGGTCTACGCCGACGCGGCGCTCAGCTCGGCCATGAGCGCCGCCTCGCTGACCCACCGGCTGCTGGCCTTCGCTCGCCAGCAACCGCTGGACACCCGCCCGGTGGACGTCAACGAGCGTGTACGGTCACTGGAAGAACTGATCACCCGGACCATTGGCGAGCGTATCGTGCTGTCGCTGGAGCTTTCCAGCGAACCGACCATCGCGCTGGTCGACCCGATCCAGCTGGAGAGCGCGGTGCTCAACCTGGTGATCAACGCCCGCGATGCACTGGCCAAAGGCGGGCATATCTGGGTGAACACGGCGGCGACCTGGTCGCATGGTGACCCCAACCTGCAGGACGGCCGTTATGTCGCGGTGACCGTCCGCGACGATGGCAGCGGCATCGCGCCGGAGCTGCTGGAAAAGGTGTTCGACCCGTTCTTCACCACCAAGCCGCTGGGGCAGGGCACCGGGCTGGGGCTGTCGACCATCTATGGCTTCGCCCGCCAGTCGGGTGGGCATGTGGCGATCCGCAGCGTGCCGGGGCAGGGCACCGAAGTCACCTTGATGTTGCCGGGCAGCAATCAGCAGGAAGCCCGCGAGGAGCTCAGGCCACGGCCCGAGCAGCAGGGGGCGGGCGAGCATGTGCTGGTGGTCGAGGACATGGCGTGCGTGCGCCTGTCCGTGGCCGAAGTCCTGGCCGATGCCGGTTATCGTTGCACCTTGGCCGAAACCATCGAGCAGGCACTTGACCATCTGCGTGAAGATGCCGATATCGCATTGCTGCTCACCGATGTCGGTCTGCCCGGCATCAGTGGCCGCGATTTGGCCGATATGGCGCGTACCTATCGCCCTGGCCTGCCGGTGCTGTTCATGACCGGCTACGCCGAGACGGCTCTGGATCGCCAGACCTTCCTCGATACCGGCATGGACCTGCTGATCAAACCATTCCAGATCGGCGAGCTGCTCGACAAGGTGCGGCTGACCCTTGGCCAGGTGAAGTAAAACGGTCAGCGTTCGCCTGAACCTGTGAAATGGCGTGCCAGACAGCTTGAGTCCGCACGCCCAAGGCTGATAACCCGTCGATAGCAGTGGTTATGCACGGTGCTCTCGGATTAAAGTAGTGGCCTTTTGCCTTCCTGCCTCACTGCGGGAGGCCTTCAGACCACATTGGGAGCCTGTATGCAGGATGCGGACGCGTTGAAGCCTGGCTTCATGATCATTCACGGCAATCGCCTGGACGACCTGCGTGAGCTGGCGGTCAACTGGATGCAGCGCTACCCCCTGGCCCCCCTGGAAAACGAGGTCGTGCTGGTTCACAGCAACGGTATCGCACAGTGGTTGAAGCTGGCGCTGGCCGATGACCCTGCCAAGGGCGGCTGTGGTATCGCGGCGGCGCTGGATGTGCAGTTGCCGGCACGCTTTCTGTGGCAGGCCTACCGCTCGGTACTGGGCCAGCAGACCACCCCGGAATCCTCCCCGCTGGACAAGGCGGCGTTGAGCTGGCGGCTGATGCGTTTGCTGCCTGGCTTGCTGAGCAACCCCCCCTTCAGCAGCCTGCAGCGGTTCCTCGATGGCGACGACGACCAGCGCAAACGCCATCAGCTGTGCGAGCGCCTGGCGGACCTGTTCGACCAGTATCAGGTCTATCGCGCCGATTGGCTGGACGACTGGGCCGCGGGGCGTGACCAGCTCAGGCACATCAAGGGCAGCGTCGAACCTCTGCAGGCGGACAACCTCTGGCAGGCTCGACTGTGGCGGGAAATCCTCGCGGATGTTGGCGAGGGGGCGCTCGAGCAAAGCCGGGCAGGGGTGCACAAGCGCTTCGTCGCGCATCTGCGTGAAGCTGAGCAGGCCCCGGCTGGATTGCCACGGCGGGTGGTGGTGTTCGGGATTTCGTCGATGCCGGCGCAGGTACTCGAAGCCTTGGCCATGCTTTCTCGCTACAGCCAGGTCGTGCTCTGTGTTCACAACCCTTGCCGCCACCACTGGGGCGATATCGTCGCCGACAAAGACCTGCTGGCGCACACCTATCGCCGTCAGCCTTCGCGCAATGCGCCCATGGCCGCCCACGAACATGGCCAGCCCTTGCTGGCGGCCTGGGGCAAGCAGGGGCGCGACTACATCAACCTGCTTGACCACTACGACGAACCTGCCAGCTACCGCCATTTGTTCGAGGGCCTCGAGGGCGGGCGTATCGACCTGTTCACCGAGCCGACGGCGCAAAGCCTGCTGGGCCAGTTGCAAAGTGACATTCTCGAATTGCGTCCGCTGTCCGAGACACGTGCGACCTGGGGGGCCGTGGACGTGGTCGAGGATCGCTCGGTGCGTTTCCATGTGGTCCACAGTGCGCAGCGCGAAGTGGAAGTGCTGCACGATCAGCTGCTCGCGCGCTTTGGCGCCGACCCCGAGCTTAGCCCGCGGGATGTGATCGTCATGGTGCCGGACATCAATGCCTACGCCCCGCACATCGAGGCGGTGTTCGGCCAGGTGCCGCGCAATGACCCGCGTCATGTGCCGTTTACCGTGGCCGACCAAGGGCAGCGTGGGCGCCAGCCCCTGCTGATCGCGCTGGAGCACTTGCTCAAGTTGCCGCAAAGCCGCTTCGCCGCCAGCGACATCCTCGACTTGCTCGACGTGCCGGCGCTGCGCGCGCGCTTTGCCATCAAGGAAGCAGATGTGCCGATCCTGCAGCGCTGGATCGACGGCGCCGGTGTGCGCTGGGGGCTCGATGCGCAGCAGCGCGAGAGCCTGGGCATGCCTGCGGGCCTGGAGCAGAACACCTGGCGCTTCGGCATGCGGCGGATGTTGCTGGGCTACGCGGCGGGCCAAGGGCCTGAGTTCAATGGCATCGAGCCCTTTGATGAGGTGTCGGGGCTTGAAGCGGCGCTGGCGGGGCCCTTGCTGACCTTGCTCGACCACCTGGAAATCGCCCGTGAAGACTTGCAACAGCCGGCGACGCCGGTGCTGTGGGTCGAGCGCCTGCAGTCGCTGTTGAAGGTGTTTTTCCGCCCGGTGAGCGATGCCGAAGAGCTTTTGGTCAACCAGTTGCTCAAGCTGCTCGACACCTGGTTGCGCACCTGTGAGGCGGCGCAGTACGCCCAGACGCTGCCGCTGAGCGTGGTCCATGAAGCCTGGCTTTGCGGCATTGAAGAGGGCAGCCTGTCGCAGCGCTTCCTCGCCGGTGCGGTGAACTTCTGCACCCTGATGCCGATGCGCGCGATCCCGTTCAAGGTGGTGTGCCTGCTGGGCATGAACGATGGTGATTACCCACGCCAGCAATCGCCCGTCGATTTCGACCTGATGCGCAACGACTACCGGCCTGGGGATCGGTCGCGGCGTGAAGACGACCGCTACCTGCTGCTCGAAGCGCTGCTGTCTGCGCAGGAGCAGCTGTACGTCAGTTGGGTCGGCCGCAACATCCGCGACAACAGCGAGCGCGTGCCGTCCGTGCTGATTGGCCAGCTGCGCGACCATCTGGCCAGCGGCTGGCGCTCGGCCACGGCGCGCGAGTTGCTCGCTGCGCTGACCCAGGAGCATCCGCTGCAACCGTTCAGCGCCGCCTATTTCGCCAACGAGCCTGGGCCTGACGGGTTGTTCACCTATTCCCACGAGTGGCGCGAAGTGCATGAGGCGCAAGCCGAGCCGCAGGCGACCGGGCCCTTGCCCGCCCTGGCGCAGGACACGCCCCTGACCCTGCGTCAGCTGGCCGGGTTCGTGCGGGATCCGGTCGGTGCCTTCTTTGCGCAACGGCTGAAGGTCAATTTCGACGAAGACGAGTTGACCAGCCGCGATGACGAAACCTTCCAGCTCGACGGTCTGGAGAACTGGCAGCACCAGGACCGGCTCAGCCAGGCGCTCAAGCGCTGGGTCGAGGAGGCTTACCAGCCAGAGCATGCGTTGGATGCGCTTGGCCAGCAGGTGCAGCGTCTGCAGCGCGAAGGCAAGCTGCCGCTGGGTGCTTTCGGCAGCCTGACGGCAGACGAACTGGTCGAACCGATGCCAGACATGCTGGCGCGCTACCACGCGCAATTGCAGGCGTGGCCTGAGGTCGAGGAAGGCCAGTTTGCCGCGACGATCGATGCCGATGACACGATCCCGGGGCTCAGTGACTGGTTGGGCGGTATCCGGCGCAACGCCCAAGGCGAGCGCGCCTACCTGCAACTGGACAGCAAGAAGCTGTGCAGCAAGGACAGCTGGCGCTGGCACAACCTGGTTCGCCCGTGGCTGCGGCACCTGGCGTTGCAATTGCGCGGGCAGGGTTGCACGTCGATTCTGGTCAGCTTGAGCGGGGATGTGGTGTTTCGCCCGATGGCGGCGCAGGAGGCGGAAAAACACCTGCGCTCGCTGCTCGAAGCGTGGGTGGCAGGCATGCGCGAACCCCTGCCGGTGGCTTGCGAAAGTGCCTTTGCCTGGCTTGCAGAAGGCGGGGAAGGCAATGACTCGGCCTTGGACAAAGCCCGCGAGGTGTTCGAAGGGGGCTACAACCACAAGGGCGAAGCAGAGCGTTCGTTCGCCTTGCGTCGCGCCTTTGCCGACTTCGAGCAACTGTGTGCTGGCGGCACGTTCCCCGCGTGGGCATCGCGCTTGTATGGCGGGCTGTTCAATCATCTTTCCTCGAGCCACGCAGGGAGCGACGACCAATGACCCCGGTAAATCTCAACCCCCTCGACTTTCCCTTGCACGGCAGCCGTCTGATCGAGGCAAGCGCCGGCACCGGCAAGACCTTCACCATCGCCCTGCTGTACGTGCGCCTGGTGCTGGGCCATGGCGGCGAGGCGGCGTTCAAGGAGCAGCTGACACCGCCGCAGATTCTGGTGGTGACCTTCACCGATGCAGCCACCCAGGAACTGCGCGACCGAATTCGCGCCCGCTTGACTGAAGCTGCACAGTGCTTCTCGGAGCCTGATCGCCCGCATGACAAGCTGCTCCAGCAACTGCGTGCCGAATACCCCGCCGAGCAGTGGCCCGGTTGCGCGCGCCGGCTGCAGTTGGCGAGCGAGTGGATGGATGAAGCGGCGGTTTCGACCATCCACGGCTGGTGCTACCGGATGCTGCGAGAGCATGCCTTCGACAGCGGCAGCCTGTTTACCCAGACGCTGGAGACCGACCAGAGCGAGCTGCTGGCCGAAGTGGTCAGGGATTACTGGCGGCGGCACTTCTATCCCTTGCCGCCAGCGCTGGCCAAGGTGGTCACCGATTGCTTCAAAAGCCCGACCGAGCTGCAGGCGGCACTCAATCCGCTGCTGTCCAGAGCTGACGCCGCCTTCCAGCAGGCGGGGGTAGCCATCACTGCGCCGGCGCGTTTGGATGCGCTGCTGCAAACCTCTATCGATTGGGCGGCACAATGCGTCGTGCTCGAAGCCAAGGCCAGGGCTGCCTGGGCGCAAGGTCTGGACGAGGTACAGGCGTCGCTGCATAAAGCGCGGGAGAAGCTGCACGCGGGCACTTATCCCAGCAAATGCGACCAGGCCTTCGAGCAAATGCTCTGCGAGATCGCCGCCTGGAGCCAGGGCGCCGAAGCGTGCGCGCATGTCAGAAAGTGCGGGCAAACCCGGTTCAGGTTGAACAGAGGCGGCGTCGTAGCCGATCACCCTGCCTTTGCCGCCATCGATGCCTGGGTCGATCATGAAAACGCGCCCCTCGATATCCGCGCGCAGCTGTTGTTGCACGCGCTGCGCGAAGTGCGCTCGTCGTTCGATGCAGAGAAGATGCGCCGGGCACAGATCGGCTTCGATGACTTGTTGAATCGCCTCGGTCACGCGCTCGAAGGGCCTTCAGGCAGCCGCCTGGCCGAAACCATCCGCAAGCAGTATCCGGTCGCCCTGATCGATGAGTTCCAGGACACCGACCCGGTTCAGTACGGCATCTTCGAAACCATCTACCGCATCCCCGATAACCTGGAGGACTGCGGCCTGTTCATGATCGGTGACCCGAAGCAGGCGATCTACTCCTTCCGTGGTGCGGACATCTACACGTATCTCCAGGCGCGTGAGGCTACCGAAGGCCGGCATTACACCTTGGGCACCAACTTTCGTTCGAGCAAGGCAATGGTCGAGGCGGCCAACCACTGCTTCAGTTTCGCCGAAGCCCATCCCCGTGGTGCGTTCCGCTTTGCCAAAGAGGACCAAGGCAATCCGGTGCCGTTCAACGGCGTCCAGGCCAATGGCCGCGAAGAGGTGCTGCACATCGCAGGTGATGCGCAACCCGCCTTGACGATCTGGCAGCTGCCAACCAACGGCATCATCAGTAACGCCACGTACCTGCGCGAGGCTGCCGAGGCATCGGCTTCGGCGATTCAGGCCTGGCTGGATCCGACAGCGCCTGAGCGCTCCGGCCTGCGGGCGGCAAACGGTGAACTGATCGCCTTGCGGCCGGCCGATATCACCATTCTGGTGCGCAATCGCAAGGAGGCCGAAGCCATTCGCAAAGCCCTGGCGCGTCGGCAACTGGCCAGCGTGTACCTGTCTGACCGTGACTCGGTGTTTGCCAGTGACGAGGCCAAGGACCTGCTGTACATCCTGCGGGCCTGCGCTCAACCGGCGAACGACCGGCTGCTGCGCGCGGCCATGGCGACCCGCAGCGTGGGCCTGGCATGGCAGGCGCTGGAGAAATTGAACCAGGACGAAACGTTCTGGGAGCAGCAAGTGCTGCGCTTCAGGGATTTTCGCGTGTTGAGGCAGCAACAAGGCGTGCTGCCCATGCTGCGAAAGCTCTTTGCCACGTTCAAGGTGCCGGCCCGTCTGTTGTTGGAAGAGCAGGGCGAGCGCCGCCTGACCAACCTGCTGCACCTGGCCGAATGGTTGCAGCGCAGCGCCGCCGAACTCGATGGCGAGCATGCCCTGATTCGCCACCTCGCCGAGCAGGTAGAGGGCCAGAGCGAGGAAGAAATCCTGCGCCTGGAAAGCGATTCGGACCTGATCAAGGTCATCACCGTGCACAAGTCCAAGGGGCTGGAATACCCCTTGGTGCTGCTGCCATTCGCGTGCAGCGCCAAGGCGATCGACGGGCGCAGCAAGACACCGCCCATGTTCCACGATGACGATGGCCTGGTCATCGAGCTGGCCAAGGGCGATACGGCAAAACCGGCACAAGGGCGTGCCAACGATGAGCGCATGGGCGAGGAGATGCGCCTGCTCTACGTGGCCCTGACCCGCGCCCGTCATGCCACCTGGATCTGCGTGGCGCCCCAGGGCTTCAGTACGCGAAGCAGGGCGACAGACCTGGACAAGGCGGGCCTGGGTTACCTGCTGGCGGGCGAGGGCACGATAGCGCCCGGGCAGGTGGCAGACCTGGTCGAGGCGTTGGCCGCCGGCTGCGAGCACATTGACGTGTGCGAAGCGCCCGAACCCTCGGACAAGGTCCATACGGCGCCGGCCCTGCCCACGGTGGGGCCGGCGCTGCGCCCACTGCACAGGCTGGCGGCGAACTGGTGGATTGCCAGCTACTCGGCCCTGGCGATTGCCGACGGCAATGTGCTGATGGGCGTGCAGGCGCCTGTAAGCCTGGAACCCGCGACCGCGCTGGAGGCCAACCTGCAAGAGGCGGAGGAGGAGGCTGAAAGCCTGCCTGCCGGCGCCGGAATCCACGGCTTCCCGCGCGGAGCGGGCCCGGGCACCTTCCTGCATGGCTTGTTCGAATGGGCCGGGCGCGAAGGCTTTGCCAAGGCTGCCAGCGATGCCGAAACCTTGCACAACACCGTTGCCCGGCGCTGCAACCTGCGCGATTGGGAGAACTGGATCGAGCCGTTGTCCGCTTGGCTGGGCAGTTACCTGAGCACGCCACTGCACTTCGACGGCGCCCAGTGCACGCTCGCTTCCCTGAACACCTACCAGGTCGAGATGGAATTCTGGTTCTCAAGCCAGAGCGTGAGCGTTCAGCACCTCGATGCGCTGGTGCGCCAGTACACCCTGGGGGGGGCGCCGCGCCCGGTGCTGGCGGCCAATGAGTTGAACGGCATGTTCAAGGGTTTCATCGACCTGACGTTCGAACATCAGGGCCGCTACTACGTGGCGGACTACAAATCCAACTGGCTGGGCAGCAATGACCAGGCCTACAGCGCCGAGGCGATGGCCGCGACGATGTTGAACAAGCGTTATGACCTGCAATTGTGCCTGTACCTGCTGGCCTTGCATCGCCAGCTCAAGCTGCGCCTGCCGGGCTATGACTATGAGCGGCACATGGGCGGGGCGGTGTACCTGTTCATCCGCGGGCACCAGGCGCCAACCCATGGCGTGCATTTCGAAAGGCCGCCACGGCAGCTGATCGAACAGCTCGACCAACTGTTCATGGGGCAACACACGGAGGTCAGCGCATGAGCCAGACCCTTAAACAACTGAGCAACAACCAACGCCTGGCCGATCATTCACCGGTGTCGGTGGCGCAGGCCAGCAGCGAAGTGCTGCTGCAGCAGCTGGATGTCTGGGTGGGCCGTGGCTGGTTGCGCGCGCTGGATCGCTCGTTTGCCACCTTCATGCTCGAGCAGGACCCCGCGGCCCAGGCCAGTGTGTTGCTGGCCGCAGCGATGACCAGCCACCAGCTTGGTCGCGGGCATGCTTGCCTGGACCTGGCGGCAACGCTGAATGCGCCGGATTTCGTGCTGTCGTTGCCACCTGAAGGCGAGGAGGGCAGCCAGCTTCCATCGCAATGGTTGCAGGGCCTGGACGTGGCGCAGTGGCGCCGGGCGCTGGCCCTGAGCCCGTTGGTCGAGGACCGCGATGGCGACCTGCACAGCCCTGAGCGACCGCTGGTATTGACCGGGCAGCGCCTGTACTTGCGCCGGTACTGGAACTACGAACGCAGCATCGCCCAGGCCCTGAGTGCCCGCTTGAGTGTGGCGGCGGTCACCCCGGACAAGCTCGCCAGCCGGCTTGATGCCTTGTTCCCCGAGGCATTCGAGATCGATGGCGAACGCTGCAGCGACTGGCAGAAGATTGCCTGTGCGCTGGCGGCCCGTGGCAACTTCAGTGTGATCACCGGCGGCCCCGGCACCGGCAAGACCACCTCGGTGGTGCGCCTGCTGGGGCTGTTGCAAACCCCCGCGGTGGAGGCAGGCAAACCGCTGCGAATCCGCCTGGCGGCGCCTACCGGCAAGGCGGCTGCGCGTTTGTCCGAATCCATTGGCAAGGCGGTCAGCGTGTTACCGGTCAGCGTCCCGGTGCGCAAGGCGATACCGACCGATGTGTCCACCCTGCACCGCTTGCTGGGCAGCCGGCCGGATTCGCGCAACTTCATTCACCGGCGGGACAAACCGCTGGAGCTGGACGTGCTGGTGGTCGACGAAGCGTCGATGATCGACCTGGAAATGATGGCCTGCCTGCTGGAGGCCTTGCCCGCTCGGGCGCGCCTGATCCTGCTGGGTGACAAAGACCAGCTGGCCTCGGTGGATGCAGGTTCGGTGCTGGGCGACCTGTGTCGTGAGGCCGAGGTAGGCGGCTACAGCGAGCAGACCACGGCCTGGTTGAACACCCACAGTGGCGAGGCACTCAGCGCGCCGGGCTTGCAGATGGCTGCCGGCCAGGGCAACCCACTGGCGCAGCAGACCGTCATGCTGCGTTACTCGCGCCGCTTCGACCCCAAGCAAGGCATCGGACGCCTGGCAACCCTGGTCAACGAGAAGCATGCCGAGCAAGCACGCAGCTTGCTGGCGCAGCCCTCCGCGCAGCTGTGCAACCTCAAGTTGCGCGGTGAGCAGGATGCCGCGCTCACTGACCTGATCATCAACGGCAAAGGCGACGCGCCAGGTTACCGCCATTACCTCGAACAGCTGCGTGACGAGCGCCCGGCGCCTGACACGCCCAGCGACAGCGACCTGTGGGCTGACTGGGCTGGCAAGGTGTTGGTGGCGTTCGATGAATTCCGCCTGCTTTGTGCGTTGCGTCGCGGGCCTTGGGGGGTCGAGGGGCTGAACCTGCGGGTTGCTGCTGAATTGCATCGCTGCGGGCTGCTGGCGGGCGCGCAGGGGTGGTACGAGGGGCGGCCGGTACTGGTCACCCGCAACGACTACAGCCTGAGCTTGATGAACGGTGACATCGGGATTGCGCTCTGGGTACCAGGGCCCAACACGGAGCGGGTGCTGCGCGTCGCCTTCCCGCGCAATGACGGCAGCGGGGGCGTCCGTTTCGTGTTGCCGAGCCGGCTGGTGGAGGTGGAGACGGTGTTCGCGATGACGGTGCACAAGTCCCAGGGTTCGGAGTTCAACCATACCGCCCTGGTGATGCCCGATGCCTTGAACCCTGTGTTGACCAAGGAGCTGCTGTACACCGCGATCACCCGGGCCAAGCAATGGTTCAGCCTGGTAGAAGCCGGCCCAGGGGTGTTCGAAGGCGCTGTGAGCCGCAACGTGCAGCGGACCAGCGGGCTGGCGCTGCAACTGCAGGATGAACTGGCACGCAGGTAGTGTGGTGCAGAGGTTGGGCCGGCCGGTCACCGCTGACTTTGTGCCTGTGGGAGCGGGCTAGTCCCGCGAACATGGGCGTAGCCCGTGCCAGGCTACGCCGGTGTCTGGGCCGGCCTCTTCGCGGGGCAAGCCCGTTCCCACAGAACACCACATGACTCACGGAGTTGGCAGGGCCCTTGTGGGAGCCGGTGACCGTGTGCCTGTGGGAGCGGGCTTGCCCCGCGAACATGGGCGTAGCCCGTGCCAGGCTACGCCGGTGTCTGGGCTGGCCTCTTCGCGGGACAAGCCCGCTCCCACAGACCACCACATGACTCACGAAGTTGGCAGGGCCCTTGTGGGAGCCGGCTTGCCGGCGATCACCGGCGCAGCCGGTGCCATGCACTGCGGCGCCTGCATCGCCGGCAAGCCGGCTCCCACAGGAATCGCATCAGCTTTCAGAAACTGAGCAAGACAGTTGCCCCGACAAAGTCAGCGAGCGCCCTGTCTGCCGAGCATCGGCCTGTTCTCGGCCCACAGGCCATCCTCGATGGCCTGGACGACGGCAGCGTCGATCTGTATGCCGAAGCGCCACGCCTGGATATGCAACGTGCCTTCCCCCGGCGGCAGCCAGTGGCAGAGTTGCATGGCGTAGATGCTCTTGTTGCCGAAGCCCAGGTGCTGTTTGATCCTCGAGTCCAGATCCAGGGAGCTGCCGACATACAGCTGAGGTGAAGGCGCATTCAGGCGGCAGTAGGCACGATTGTCTTTCTTGCTCTTCTTGGCGAGCTCGAAGGAAAAATGCAGCGGTTCGCAGGCATGGTCCAGCACCGAAAACTTGTAGATGTAGCGCGCCTTGGTGGCGGACCAGGCCTTCAGCGCGCTC
This sequence comes from Pseudomonas sp. GM84, assembly GCF_000282535.1. GTDB lineage: Bacteria > Pseudomonadota > Gammaproteobacteria > Pseudomonadales > Pseudomonadaceae > Aquipseudomonas. Next base: position 15,919 of record NZ_AKJC01000111.1, read on the forward strand.
AACGCGTCGGCCGGGTAACCGTCGCGGATTTCGCTGAAAGGAAGGCTGACTTCATGAAGGCTTTCAATCGCCGTGTCTTCAACGAAGTTGGCCAGGTCGCGCAGGCTGTTGGCGATAGCGGTCAAGGAGGATGTCGTCAGCATGTCGTTCTACTGTGCGTGAAAAGTTGCGGGTAGGGTCACTGCGAGCAGGCGTCAGGCGCATACGCCGCAGCGGCGCGGCGCAGCGTATCGCCTACCTGTTGGCGCAGCGCTGGCGGCCCTTGCACCACCAGCGCGTCGCCCAGGGACAGGATCCACCAGTGCAGCTGCCAGCTGTTGGTCACCGTGGCCTGAAGCTGGAAACCCTGCGCCAATGGCTCAAGCAGCATGTCCGCACTCAACGGCGTCTCGCGGATCAAGCGCGCCTGGTGCTCGCTCACCCAGGCCTTCAGGCGGATTTTCTCGGGCGTGCCGAACTGCAGGGCGTCGGTGTCCAGGTACGCCTGCAATTCGAACGAACCCAACCCCCGGCAAGCGGTGTCGAGCAGGGTCGCGGTGCGAAAACGATGCACCGCGAACTGGCGGATGTCGGTGTAGGGCTCGGCGGTGGCGATCAGGTAGGTGACCAGGCCGCGCTGGACAATGGCCAGCGGATTGAGCGTCAGCTCGCTGAGCTTGTCGCTGTGCGCCGAGTAGTACTGGCAATGAACCTGCTGCTCGCTGATCACGGCGTGCTGCAGCGCCTCCAGGAGGTCCGCCTGGATCTCCGGCGCTTGCAGATTGAAGTCCGCCCGCACGCTGGCGACTTTGTCGGGCCAGCGCGCCGCAGGGTTGCCGTCGCCCAGGCCTCTGAGCTTCTGCCGAGCATGCTCGAAGCGCGGTTCCAGCACGCTCAGCATGCTGCCCGGCAGCAACGGGCGAACCGCATCTTCCACCAGTGCCAGGCTCACCGCCTCGGTCAAGGTGATGCCCTGCAACTCGACACTCACGCCCGGCTTCCAGTACCAGCCGAATGGCGTACCGGCATCGTTGCACTGCAGCGGGAACACCAGGGACAGGTCGTGCAGGTCACGTTCGACGCTGCGCCGGCTGATGGCGTAGCCGGCGGCGGCCAGGCGGCTGTGCAATTCGGTCACGGTGATGCCGGGTGAGCGCTTGGGAAGCTGCTGCAGCAGCTCCCACTGACGGCTCAAAGCGTTGTGGGTCTTGGTGGAGGGCACGAAACGCATCCTTGTGGTAAGAGGGCTGGCCTTTGGCTAGCAGCCTGGCAGGTTATCTGCCTATCGGCGCCGTGAGGTCAACCTTTAGTGCGTCCACTGCTGAAAACCGATGGAGCGCTGCTGCCCCGTGGACTTCAAACGGCACTCGGCCAGCAGCGCGACCGCCAGCTCGTCGGCGCCTGCGAACGGTTTGAAACGCCCGCGCCGGGCGACCGCGGCGAAATCCCCAGGGGTCAGGAATGCCTCGCCACGCAAACGCGCCGCCGCACTGTTCTGCGGGTCCTTGAGCGACAGGGCCTTGAGGTGCGCGGCGAACAGGGCCTGCGCCTGGGCGCTCGTCAGGTAGCCAAAGTGGACCTTCAGGTCGAAGCGCCGCAGGGACGCTTCGTCCAGGTCGCGGATCAGGTTGGTGGAGGCGATGAACAGCCCCTGGTAGCTCTCCATTTGCGTGAGCATTTCGTTGACGGCGGTGACTTCCCAACTTTGTCGCGCCTTGCGCCGGTCCTGCAGGAAGCTGTCGACCTCGTCGAGCAGCAGCACGGCATCTTCCTGTCGGGCGCGCTCGAAGGCACCTGCCAGGTTCTGCTCGGTCATCCCCACGTAAGGCGATACCAGGTCGGAAACCCGCTTGACCATCAGCGGCTTGTCCAGCGCCTGCGCCAGCCACTGGCCGAACGCGGTCTTGCCGGTGCCGGGCGGGCCGTAGAAGCACAACCGCGCCTGGGGATGGGCGCGCAGGCCCTCCACCAGCCCGTCCAGCGGCAGGTCGGCATTGATCCATTGCGGCGAATAGAACGTCGGCAGCGCGCGCTCGTTACGCTGCAGCTTTTCGAAACCCTGTGCCTTCAAGGTGCCGTCGACGATGCAGCGAATGGTGCTGTCCAGTGCCTTGCTGGCGCGCGGCGACACGCTGCGTCCCACACGCACGGCGCGCTCCAGCACCGCCGGGGTGATCTGTTCATGGGCGCTCAGTTGCTCGACCAGTTCATCGCTGACCTTGCCGCCACCGCATTCACGCAGCATCTGCTTGCGTTGCGCCAAGGGCGGGTTGGGCACTTCGATCACCAGGTCGAAGCGGCGGATATGGGCCGCGTCGATGGCCTCGATGCTGTTGCTGAGCCAGAAACACGGCAGCGCGTTCTCCTCCAGCATGCGGTTGATCCAGCCTTTCTGCGAGCGGTTGCCGGTGGTCGTCTCGGCGGCCTGGAAGATATCTTCGATCTCGTCGAGCACCAGCACGGCACGCTGCGAATGCAGCACGCTGTTGGCCGCGCGCAAGGAACACAGGCGTTGCTTGGCCGACACCGGGTCGCCCTCGCTGTCGGTGCAGGCGACTTCGTACAGCGCGCTGTCCAGGCGGCTGGCGATCAGGCGCGCCAGTTGCGTCTTGCCGGTGCCGGGTGGGCCGTACAGCAGCACATTCACCCCTGGGCGCGCCTGGGCCAGGGCTTTGCCCAGGTAGCGTTCGGCGATCACCAACGGCTGGCGGATATGGCTGTAATGCTCCCAGCCCAGGTTGCCCGGCGGGCTCGCCCGGAAGGCGTAGGCGAACAGCTCCAGCGGCGTTCCTTTGCTGAAACGCACCAGGCCTGGCAGGTCCGGGTTGCTCAGCGACAACATCGAACTCAGCGCCATCGCCGCGCGGTTGCTGCTGCTGATGTCCAGCAACCCGGTGCGCATCAGCGGGCTGTCATGGGCAAGGCACGCCTCGACCTTCGTCATTGGCAGACCGAGCAGCACGGACAGCACTTTCAATGCCCGGTTGAACCCCAGCATGCCCAACTGATCGGTGGCGTCGTTGAGGGTCGGGTCGCTGTGCATCAGCACGCAAAAGCCCAGCACCTGAAGCTCGGCCTCGGGCAACGCCAACAAGTCGCCCAGGGCTTCGAGGTTGCTCGCCAGGTTGTCCGGGTAGGGCGTGCTGGGGTGATCCTCCTGGAAGCTGCGTGCGCATTTGCGCAGCGTCGTCAGCGCGACGGCCGGGCTGTAGCGGTCATCGTCCACCCATTTGGCCAGGCCCAGTTCATGGGCCAGGTCATCGTCGTTGAGGCCGTGCCGGCCGATGAAGGTGCGATGCCCACCCAGCTCCAGCAACAGCTGGAAACTCCACTTCAGCGACAGCGCGCAGGTGTCTACGGCGCGGTAGCTGCCGTGTGCGAAGGGGTTGAGTCGGGCGGCCATACGGATCTCCTGGTGCTAGGGAGCCGTCAGCATGGGGCGGGGGATGGTCAGAATGTGTCGTCTCTGCCGCAAACAGCGGAAAAGATGGCATATTGCCTTCCCGTTTGATCTGGCCGAGCCGATCGCAGCGGGGACTGCGACACAAACTGTCGGCGTCAGCTGCGATGTTGGCCATGTTGGGTCTTTCTCAAGGATGTGTGTTGATGTTTACCGTTCTCTCCCTGCTGGACGACAGGCTGCGACCTAAGGGGTCCAGGGATCCCTTGGCCATCGAGTCGATCTGGAGCGCCGTGGGGCGCAAGCTGGTCGGCAACCTGACCACGGTCACCAGCCGCGCCGAGCATTTCATGGTGGCGCTGCTGGCCTGCCGGCATGCCCATGAAGGCAAATCCCGCTCGCTGGACGAGGTACAGGCGCGCTATGTCAGGGCCGAGCAACTGGCCGCGTACTTGCGTCTGGAAGCCTCTGCCGAGGCCAGCTTGCTGGGGCGTCAGCTGGCCGTTGCCAATTTCAGGCGCGACGCGATGGCGCTGGGCATGCACAAGAAAGCCCAGATTCTGAGCAATCAGCTGAGCTACGGGTTGTGGGGGCTGTATTCCTCGGCCTTGCAGGAGGCTGGCCTGATCAAGGGCAGCGACAGGCGCCTGACCGACGCAGGGCGCGCCCTGACAGATGCGTTGCTGGAGGTGTTCGGCAAGTCGCAATGGCAGCGCTTCGGCGAGCTGGCAAGCCAGGACGCGGTGAGCAGACAGCAGCTGTCGACACTGGCTCGGCCATTTTCGGTCCTGCTCAAAGACCAGGGCATGCGCAAACAACTGGTCTCGGCGCTGCTGCGGTACGCCAAGGCATGCCCCTTGCAACTGGCGTTGCATGACGCGGCCCAGCAGTGGCTGGCATTGCCGGGCGAGCACGACGTACCTGCTCGCGCCTTCGCCAACTGGGCGGTGGGCGCTGATGAGGTCGATGCGCAGGTGCAGCAGGTCCTGGAGCAGATCCTGCTGTTGCAACCGCTACTGGTGTTCGCCAACACCGTGGTCGTCTGGCTGCAGCGGCAGGGTGGGCGAACCCGCGCAGCGTTGGTCGAGGACTTGCGTTCGCGGCTTGCCAAGCCCTTTCTCCAGCCGGGCTGGGATCGGCCTGGGTTGCCCCATGCGTGCTTCCTGCAGGACTTGAGCGATGCTGCCAATGACGGGGATGCGGGTGCGGTGATCGACCAGCTCATCCGCCAGAATTCAGTGGTCATGGGCGTCCGGGGCGGTGCCGCCTGGCTGGATTGGGAGGGGGACAGGCTCAAGGTCAGGGTGCCGGTCGACCGCGCCAGCCTGCCTGCCGAACTGGCCGCGCATTGCCATAAAACGTGGGACTACAGCTTTTTCCTCCATGCCTTCCTCGCCATTGCCAAGGCCGGTCACGTATGAAAGCACATACCATCAGCGACGCGTTTCGCCGCTGCATCGGCGAGCGTGAAGTGAGCTTTGCCTTTTTCAGCACCTACAGTTTCGAGCCTGACTTCTTCGAACTCGAAGTCATTCCCTTGCTTTTGGGCGATCAGGCGCTCTCCAGTCAGGATGACATTCGCTATGTCCAACTGCAGGCCTTGATGCAGGACAAGGCCCGGCGATTCGCCGTGGCCCACGACATGGACGTCTTCAACCCTGCCGCCGGCAGCCGTCTGGAAGTCGACTACCTGCCGGTAAGAATCGGTGGGGCCTGCCAGCATGCCAAGTTGGCGATCCTGGTGGTCAAGGGCGAGCAGGGGGAGGCGGCTATCGTGCTGGCAGCGGGGTCGTTCAACCTGACCAAGGCCGGGTGGTGGGACAACATCGAGGTTGGCCACTTCGTCGAGCTCAGCGCCACCCATGCACCGGGCAATATCCTTGGGCCGCTGCGTCGGGCCTTGCGGTTTTTCCAGGCCAGTACACCGACACCTGCGCTCGATGGGATCGTTGCGGTGCAGGCCGGTTGGTCGCCGAGTGCCGATGATCCCGACTGCAGCTTCTATTTTTCCGGCGCTGCACGTGGGCGCCTGGCCTTCCTCGACTTCCTGCACCAGGACCTGCAAAGGCCAGAGACTGCAAAAGGCACAGGCACGCTGGAGATCATCAGCCCGTTTTTTGCCGAAGCGCCCACCAGCGGCAGTACCCAGGAACTGATGAGCGAGTTCGGCACTGTGCGCCTGTTGCTGCCGCAGGACGAAGACCGGCGCGCGTTGGTCGACCCTGCCGTGTACAGCGCCTTCGAGGTGGAGCAGTGGTGTGATTGGGCCGAGCAGTGGCAAGACAGTCACAAGGTGCACGACAAGCCATTACGCCGCCTTCACGCAAAGGTTTTCCAAGGGCTGGGCAAGCGGCCATGGCAATTCGTCGGGTCAGTGAACTTCAGCCACAAGGCCTTCAATGAAAACGTCGAGGCAGGGTTCCTGCTGCAGGGGCGGGCGCTGGCGCCGTTGCTGTCGCCTTCGACGACCAGTATCACGGGCTTTGCTGAAGTCCCAGGTACGCAATCTGCCGAGACGCAGGACGGATTGGCAATGCCCGTTCTGTGTCTGGCATACGATTGGGAGAGTGGGGTGCTGGAGGTGACGGCGCAGGCGCCGATCAGCGGCGAGCTGACGCTACTGGACAGCTCGGATGGCAGCGTGGCCACGCTGCATTTCGAGCGGGCCACGCAGCTTGTGCAGCCGCTGCCCGCGCTGCGTGAGCACCTGCAGCGTTCCTCATTGCTCAACGTGTGCTGGCAGGCCGGCGGCGAATGCGTGGCGCGTTGGCTGATGGTCACGCAGCACAACATCTACTGCCGCCCCAGCCATTTGCCGGCCATGGACCTGCAAAGCCTGTTGCGTCTGTTCATCGAAATGCGCATGAGCCGGAAGATCAGCCAGTTTGGCGAATTGGCCCAGCGGTTGCTGAGCCGGCGTCACGCCAACGAGGCGGACGAACATCTGCCGCAACTGCCGGATGAGGGCGAAGACCGCAGCTTTTTCTCCGAGTTTTCACAGGTCAACGGGGCGTTCTGGCAACTGGAACGCACGCTGGAACGGGCCGAGGCCGAGGGGAATCACGCCAAACTGGCGTACTACCTCGCGGGCTGTCAGCCCGACTCCTTGCGGGCCATGCTCGACAGCGTGCAGGCCGCAGCGGGCGATGAAGAAACGCTGGTGGTGCGCTATTTGACCCTGGTCAGCATGCAAGGCTTGTTGAACCGCTATCCACAGCACCGTTGTGCAGACCTGGAGGCAGGCGTGGGGGCCGCCATCCGCGGGCTGGAACGCCAGGAATTGCTGGGCCAGCTCGACGAAGGCGAGGGCAGGCGGTTTCTGCAGTGGTTCAGGGCGCAGTTTCAGCGTCGCCTGAGCACTTCGAAGTCACCGAACAAGGAGGTTGCCCATGCAGCGGATCAATAAGGCCACGGCCCAGGCCGTGATCGATTTTTCAGGCAAGAACCCCGAGCTCGCGGGGCTGGCCGAACAGCAGCTGGAGGGCACCGTCGCCCTGTACAACAAGCTGGCTGACCAGCAGGTAGCCTACCTAGCCGATGAAGTCGGGATGGGCAAGACCTACATCGGCCTGGGTGTGGCCGCCTTGATGCGGCATTTCAACCCGGGGTTGCGCGTGTTGTACCTGTTGCCGAAAAACAACGTTCGCGACAAATGGATCAAGGACTATCGGGCCTTCGTGCGCAGCAACTACCGGCTCCAGGACATGGCGGTCAAAGGCCTGGGCAGTGGTCCGGTCACGCCCTTCGCCGACTGTCGAAACCTGCCCGAGCTGGTTCAGACCGTCGCCAGTGGCAATGAGAGGGACCTGTTCCTGTGCACGTCGATCTTCAGCTTCGCCCTGGGCAATACGGCGGCCCAGTTGCTGGACAGCACCCGGCAGTTCGAAGAATCGATGCCCCAGTATCGGCACCTGATGGCCCCATGGGCCCGGCAACTCGGTGCCATGAACGGCAACTGCAAACCGGCGGACCTCAAACGCAAGGTCAAGTCCGTGTGGATGCAGGCGCTGGGCAAGATGTTGCCGCGCTTCGACCTGGTGATAGTGGACGAGGCGCACAACTTGCGGGCCGGCCGTGAAAGCAGCGACCGCAACCGTTCGCTGGCGACCTTGCTGGGCGACAACCGACGCATCAAACGCCTGTTGCTGCTGTCGGCGACGCCCTTCGACCGCGACCTGGGCCAGTTGCGCAACCAGCTTGCCCTGTTCGGCTTCAAGGCGCAGGCCGACCTGCCAGCGGGCAACGATCCGGCCGCCCCCGACATGCACGCAGCGCTTGCACGCTTGCTGGTTCGTCGCTTGAACACGCTCACCCTTGGCGAGGTAGCGCACACCCGCAACATGTATCGGCGCGAGCAGCGCGGCACCGAGGCGCAGGTGACGTTGACGGTTGCGCAAAAACTGTTCGCCGCACTGCTGCAAAAGAAGGTCAGCGAGCATTTGCAGGAAAACTGCTCGAACCGTTTCGAACTGGGAATGTTGGCCTCGTTCGAGAGCTACTTGCCTGGTGAAAAGAACCAGCCCGTGACGTTCGACGGCGACGAGGTCGTGAGCGACAGCGAATCGTCGCGCGATGCGGCAGACCGCGGTGTCGTCGAGTACCTGGTGGAAGATTTCGAGAAGACCTTCAAGCGCAGGCCACCGCATCCGAAAATGGACAGTGTGTGCCGGCAGACCCACCGGCTGGCGTTTGTCGAAGGCAAGAAACAGTTGGTCTTCGTGCGCCGGGTACGCAGCGTCTCCGAGTTGAAGTTCAAGCTCGAAGAGGCCTACGACCAGTGGATCGGCCAGTACATCGACAGCGATGTTGCCGTTGCCAACGTTTTCAAGCGTTACCGCAAGCGCGCCATCCAACGCAGCCACTCACTCATCGAGCCTGAGGCCGTCGATGAATTCGAAGCATCGGCCAGCGGCGACAATTTCTTTACCTGGTTCTACCGAGGACAGAATCCGGAGCTGACCGGCGAGAAAAAGCTGGGGCAGTTGCCGCACAACTTGCGCAGCAAACTCCTGCAAAGCCGATGGTTCGAGACCAATTGGGTGTTCTTGCCGGGCATGCCGACCGCGAAGTCGCTGACCCTCGATTGGGGCGTGATCGGCAAGAACGAATCCACTGCCAACCCCGGCCAGCGTTATCGACTGGCTCAGTATGCGTACCTGCGTGCGGTCGCGGCACGCAAAGACAAGGCCGCGATTGTCGCCAGCCACGTGCTGAATGTGTTGTTCGACAAATTCGAGGCCAAGTGCGACCTGGCCGACCCTTCTGTGCTGGCCAGCGAACTGCAACGCTCGACGCTGTGGGACATCCTGCGACGCCAGGCCGAGCTGTCGGAGCTGGCGCCGCTATGGACCGCCGATACATTCACTAAATTGGCCGAGGCGAATCACGCTGAGGCCGATCGGCTACTGCGCAGGCTCAGTACCCACCAGGAGCTTTTCGGTGTGCTTTGCCGTGTGGATCATCCTTTCATCGACCTGTACGCGCTCAGGCACACAGGCAAGGAAGGGGAGGCCGATGCCGAAGAGGCATTCATGGCGGCGTTGGCCGAACGATTGCGCATTCAGCACGCGCAGCGCATCCCGTTCAGCAGTTACCAGATACTGCGCGACACTGCGCAGAACCTGGACTTGTTGATCAAGCTCAACTTCCCGAATGTGTACACCAAGCCAGTGAGCAGCCTGACCCAATACCTGTCCAGCCAGGTCCGCTCCACATCCCCCATTCGCGGCGCCACGGGCGAGAACAGCGGTAGCCGTACCGCAATCGCCACGTTGTTTCGCATGCCCGGTTATCCCAGGGTGCTGGTGTCCACCGATGTGTTCCAGGAAGGCGAAGACCTGCACACCTTCTGCGACAGCGTGGTCCATTACGGGATTTCCTCCAGCCCTATCGCGCTGGAGCAGAAGGTCGGTCGTGTCGACCGGGTCGGTTCGCTGGCGCATCGACACATGCAATCGGCCGGTGATGATTATGCCGAGCACTTCATTCAGGTCGGCTTTCCGCACATCCGGCAAAGCATGGAGTTCTACCAGGTGCGCACGGCCGCAGCCAACATGAATGCCTTCATTCAAACGCTGCATGCCGTGGGCCGACAAGGCCCGCGCTTCAAGCACGAGGTGCAGTTGCAGGACGAGGTGCTGGACCCTTCACCGGTGCAGCCGCAGATCCTCGATTTTCTGACCAGCCACTACGCCATCACTGGCGACGACCTTCAGGGCGAAGACTGCAGCCAGGCCATCAGCGACCGCGCCAAGGCCATGCAGCAGCGTCTGGAACATGTCAAAACCCAGTTGGGCACCTCGCTCAGAGACCTGACGGGTGATCCGCAGGTGTCGGTCAAGGAAGATGGCAAAGGCTGGCATTTGTCCACCACAGACCTCGACAGCCCCGTCGCTGCCGGGCCGGCAGTTTCCGTCCGCAGCGCAGTTGGCATGGCCGAATTGATGATCGCGGCGACGTTGCCCAGCGGGCTCGAAGATCCCGGTGACATCGACAGCCCGATCGGGCGTGTGCGTGTGCTCAAGGCCCTGCAAGCCGATCCGTTCAGGCGCCTGGCGCGGGTGCCGGGCACCGACAAGTCCAGGCAAATGGCGTTGCAGTATCAGGTTGAAGGTTATGCGGGGAGTGACGGTGTGCTGATCGGCGACGAAATTCTCGACGTCTATCAGCGTGCCTCAGGTTCGCAAGCAGTCGGCAAGTGCACCGAGCAAATGCGCTCGCGCGTTCACGCGATGGTGGACGGGCTGGCGTGCGACACGCCGCGGATGAGTGTGCGGCGCTTGTCGACCTGGAGGCTTGAGTTCCTGTTCAAGCTGGAGGGGCGCAAGCAAGTGGTTCGGTGGGCGTTCAAGGGCCAGTACGTGATGTTCAGTGCCAACGTGGTCGACCCCAAGCACACCCGAAGATTGGCCATGTTAAAACGGTTCAGCCAGTCACCGCTGGTGGAGCACACGCTCGGGCGCAACGCCCTGTTCGAACTGGTGGACTTCCATGTCGACCAGGATGAGGCACTGAGCGTGCGAGCCTGCCACCCGGTGCAGCACCTCAATGAAGAGGAACTGATGTACATCGCCCATCAGGTCGCGTCCCAGGCCGACCGGCTGGAACACGTATTGATGGGGCGGGAAGGGGAGATCGGCGGCGACGACTGATCAGTCTGCCGGGCATTTGTAGCGTTCGAGCGCCTCATGCAGCTTCCCGCACACATACGCCCGCAAATCAGCAGGGGCCAGCACTTCGATGTCTGCCGCGTTGCTGAGCAGAAACAGGCGTAGCCCCTGGCTGTCGTTCAACTGGCAGGTCAGTACCCAGCCGTGCCGGTCTTGCGTGATGAGCTGATCGGCAGACAGCGGGTTCTCGGTGAGCCGGTTGTGAAGGTTGGGGCTCAAGCGCAGTTTCAGTTCGACAGGCCCGTCGCCATGGAGCGTGATCAGGTCCCGCTGTGCTTGTGGCGACCCAGGGTCGTAACCTGCGGGCTCAGCGATGTTGGCCACCGTGGTGCGGACACTGACCACCCGGTGCAGCATCAGTGCACAGGTGGTGCCAGGCCCATTGCTGCTGTACTTGCCACGCGCGGCGCCGTCTTCAGGCGCTTGGCCTGGCAGCCACTCCTCGCTGGCGACGTAGGCCGACAGATAGATGTTCGAGTCCTGGTAAGAGAGCGCCAGCGGCTTGAGCAGATAGGTGCAAGTGACAGCGCCGACGTCACGTGGCCTGTACACCATCTCCAGGCACTGGTCGTCCCGCATGGCGTCCTGGATGGTCTGCAGGTGTTCGGTGTTGTAGTCCCCCGGTTGAAGCACGGTAAAACGGGTGCCGGTCCTGATGCGCCCCTCGGCCACCAGGTTGCGTCTGGCTCCGGCAATGATCGAGTCGGCCGCGTAGTCCCGCAACGCGGCCAGCTCGCCCGTCGCTGCACGGAACCCGAAGCATTCTGCATGTTGGAACATGGCGGTGAGGGTCATCGATTCAGCCGGTGAAAGCACCAGGTCGAGGCTTGCACGGCGCAGGATCCAATAGCGGGCCCTGCCGTCTTCGTTATCGGTCACCACCTCCTTGATCACCTTCTGCTTGACCAGGGCTACAAGGTCGCGGCGGGTGGTCCGGCTGCAATACGCCGGATAGGACGCTTGCAGGGCGAGATGAATGGCCTGGGTGGTCATTTTGCCCCCTTCGCGATGGAGCGTTTCCCTGATGAGCTTGCGGCGTCTTTCGCGATTTGGCGCGTTGTATTCGGATCCAGCCAACATTGCTTCCTCATGGGCAAACTACGGACAAAACAGTGTCGTATTGCTGGATACCATTGTTCTCGCTGGCACGCAATCGTGCACTCAAGGCCAGCCCACAGGAGTATCGATGAAAGCCACTCAAGCCCACGCCACCCTCCCGCATGTCCCTGAGTTCATCGGCTGGCTCGCCACCGAACTGGACTCCAAGACCTTGTTCAAGCATGAGTACGTGGATCGGCGCACGGGTGCCAAATGGTCTTGCGACAGCCTCTACGGCGCCTATCAGGCCTACGCCTGGAATCATCCCGGCAACGCCCGGCTTTCGTTCAACCCCGGTGTGGACGCTGCCAGCAACTCGAACGCTCTGCAGGTGTTGCGCGACGATCTGCTGGCCGCCGGGAGCGACGATGACCTGATGTTGCAAGGCGCGCTCGACGTCATGGCCTGGGGCGGTGTCACGGCGCGCAACGCCGAGTGGCTCAAGGCCAACAAGGTAGGCCTGGGGCGCCAGGTGCAGGAGGTGAAAGCGGCGCTGCTGAAAAAAGACCGCAATGCCCCGATCCTTCGCGACAAGACCCTGCGGTTCAACGCCGGGATGACCAAGATCTACTCGCTGATCTGCCCGGACTTCGTGATCTACGACAGCCGCGTGGCGGCGGGCCTGGGCTGGCTGGTGGTGCGCTACTGCCAGGCCAAGGGGCTTGTACAGGTTCCCGAGGGCTTGAACTTCCCTTGGGCAGGGGCCAAGGAGGGGGCGACCACGGCGGCCCCGAAGAACCGCAACCCCAGCGTCGGAACGCTTCGGTTCAAGCGGCTTCGCTCCGGTTCGCACCACGCGCGCTGGAACCTGAATGCCAATTGGGTACTGAGCCAGGTGGCCTGCCATGTGCTCAACGCTAAAAACCCCTTCCGCGTGGGGGCGACGCCTGCGCAGACCTTGCGTGCGATCGAGCAGGCGCTGTTCATGATCGGCTATGACCTGGGCACGGTCGCGGCGGCTTGAACGATCGTCGGCGCGAAATAAAGCGCATAGCGAAATCGTCTAGGTCGTGACTTTGCAATTGCTCACCACTCGCTGTTGACTACTTGGATGAGCAGGGGGCGCGGTTGCAACGACGGGTCAAGCGAGGGCCCTTCATCATGAACAAGGCGCATGGCGTAACCTTGGAGTTCGATACCGATCTCAATGACCTGGCCAAAGGCAAGGCGCTTCGCGATGGGCTGTCCGTTGCCCTGCAGATCGGCGCTACGCTCTGGGTTGCCAACGATGAAACGGTGAGCCTGGAGCGGCTGACGCCACTGCCGGACGATGGCGCTGGCGCTTGCCGCTACGGCCAGCACAAGCAGTTTCAGCTCGGCGATTATCTGGCGCTGCCAGTGCCACCCGGCGATGACCCGGAAGAACTGGACGAGGCAGACATCGAAGGGCTGGCCTTTGATGCCGGCTACCTCTGGCTGGTGGGCTCGCACAGCCTAAAGCGCAAGAAGCCGAAGCTCAAGGAGGGGTACGGCAAAGCCAGCAAGCAACTGGCCAAGATCGGCCGCGATGGCAACCGCTACCTGCTGGCCCGCATTCCCATCCTGGAAGAGGCCGGCGGCTGCCGGCTGGAAGAGCGCATTACCCGGCACGGCAAGGACCTCTACGCCGCCCGGCTGGGGGGGAACGCGTTTGGCGACGAACTGACCGAAGCGCTGCAAGACGATGAACATCTCGGGCCATTCCTTGCGATCCCAGGCAAGGACAATGGCTTTGACATCGAAGGCCTTGCGGTTGTGGACGGGCGGATCTTCCTCGGCCTGCGCGGGCCGGTCTTGCGTGGGTGGGCGGTGGTGCTGGAGCTGGCGGTCGACGACGATCCCGGTTCTTCCACCCTGAGCCTGAAGGCCATCGGGCCGAACAAACGGCGCTACCGCAAGCACTTCCTCCAACTCGGGGGCCTGGGCATTCGCGACCTGTGCGTGCAGGGCGCGGATTTGCTGATCCTGGCTGGGCCTACCCTGGATCTCGATGGGCCGGTCAACGTTTTCCGATGGCCCGGCGGTTGCGCACCTGATGACGAGGTAATGGTCCCGTCAAGCGTATTGCAACCCGTGCTGGATGTACCTTTTGGCGAAGGCAACGACCATGCAGAAGGCATCACCCTGTACGTGCCGGAAACCGGCCAGAAGCCCTCGTTGCTGGTGGTGTACGACGCTGTCGCCGAGTGCCGCAAGGTGGAGCTGAGCGCAGTGCTGGCGGATATTTTCCAGTTGCCGTGAAGGCGATGCTTCATGCGCTGTCGCCGCAGGCAGGGTAGGGTGCCGGCGGCGACAGTCCGTGCGCTGACAACGTGGAAGGGACCGACAGCTCATCCCTTCACCGTCAGCGCAACATGCCCTCGGTTGTTGCCATAACAGTTCCACGCGTCATTGGCATAGGCATACAAATACCCCGACCGCTTTGGCGTATAGCTGCGCCCTTTACCTATCTCGAACACTTCCGGCTTGATCAGATACCCTTTGGCATCCACCCCATCGCTGTTGGCGATCGCCCCGATCAGGCTGAACCAGTTGAACTGTTCATGACGCTTGGTGAAGTTGAAGTTGGCATCGTTGTTCTTGAACAGCTTGCTGTACCAGGTCTCCACCTGGCCGAGTGCGCTGGCCACCAGGTGGGCGACCTCCGCCGGCTGGAAATTACCGTCACCGGTACCGCCGGGGTCGCAGCTGATCGAACTGTCGAGCCATTCCCCCGACGCGCTGAAATGGTAGGTTTGGCCAGCTTCCAGCCACAGGCCCGTTTCGTTCCAGGGCACGCGGGCCGCAATGTCGATCACCAACGGGAGGGGCGGTGCGATCAGGCGAGACTGCCGGTAGGGGTGTTGAGTGATGGGCGGGTCATTCTGGCGCTCGAGGGCAGTTTGATGAAAACTGGCCATTTGCGACTTGAGGTCAGGAATGCTGCGCGGTTGCGTGGGCAGCAAGCTGAACACGCCGTCGCACGAGTCATGCATCATGTCGTGAAAGTCAGGGCGAATCTGCTTGATGGTCTTGGGGTTGAACGCCAGCCCACATTTCGAAGCTTCCTCGACCATCCACTGCAACGCGCCGTCAGCCAGGCCGCTTTCACGATAGCCACCGCCGACATCGGAATGCACGCCGGGGAACCACAACTGCTGCACGTCCCAGCCTGCGGGTACATCTGTCCATAGCGTGGGCTGGAAGGACGCACGGCGCTCGTCCATCGCCAAGGCGTGCCGGCCCGTCCTTACCGCGGCGTGGAAGGTGGTGTCGTGGAAGGTGTAGCGATTGCGGTCATCGAGCAGGTTGAGCAATGCCATGTCGTCGGGAATGCCCAGTGCGCCGACGGTGTCCCACACGCCGATGAAGCGAATCGGAATGCTGGCCCCTTTGGCGTTATGAAATTGCCAGCCCAACTTGTCCCAGTCTTCGCGATCTTCCAGTTTGCGTCGGTAGCCGAATTTCATCAGGCGGTCGATGTTGCTCCAGACGTCCGCTGGTTCCATGCTGGCAATCTTCAGCAAGCCGCAACAACTGATCAATCCGCTCAGGCTTCGAACGGTATAGGCGCCACGGCTGAACCCGAACAGATAGATGTCCATGCCCGGCTGATAGCAGTAACAGAGCTTCTGGTAGGCACTCTTGATGTTGGCGTCCAGCCCTGATCCTGTGCCGCCACCCAACGCCTTGTCCCACCATTTGCCGGATGTACCGACACCGGGGTGATAGTACTTTTCCTGATGAACACCGGCGGCGTCCTCGTCCGCCACGGCGTTATGCAGCCTGACCACGTTGGTGGGTGCCGGAACACCTTTATCCAGCTGCTCGGGCGTGTTCCAGGTGCCGTCGCAGCAAATCACGATGTTGGACATGAAACTGCCCTCTGTTCGGTTTGACGAAGTGATGAACTACGCATGAATCCAGAACGCACTTTCGGCAAATTGCTCGCCGTTCCACCAGTTGGCAGTACCGGTTCCATACGCGAAGTTGCGCGCACCTGCCTGGCTCTGCAGCGGCGCAATCACGTCACCGGCAGCATCGCGCCTGGCGCTGTGGAGGGCGTCCTCGGGCACCACCGCCACGATATGCCCAGACCGGCCATCTTCCTTGCGCCGTGCAACGATCAGGGCAACGCCGCCCTGGTTGGCTGCCTGCTGCAGTTTGCTGAGCGTGCCGGTTTGCCGCCAACCGAACTCGCTGCCGAAATCGCGCAGCCAACGGAACAGGTCGTTGGCCCGCATCTCGGTGATCGTGGCACCAATCAACGGTGCAACGGGCTTGTTGTGCGACAGGTCCAGCAGCGCCCTGGCCGTCCACCAGGTGCGCGGCAGATACACCCCGGCGAGGGCGCAATAGTCGTGGCAGTAGATGTTGCAGAAGGTCAGGCCATCGCGTGGCTGGTAGCGTTTGTTGGCCGGGTTGTCGACGCCCAGCCAATCGATGATGGCCGCCAGCTCGGTGCGCAGTGTCTGGGGCGTGTCGCCTTGGCGTTGGGGTTGACCGCGTTCGTTCAGCGAATGTGCACCAGCTGGCGCAATGCGCCGGGTGACCTGGTTGGGCTTGTGCGCCAGGTGCGCAGCGACGATGCCGGTGCTGGGCTCCGTAGGCGCCGGAAGGGTAATGGGCACATCCTCGATCGTCTCATCCGCGACCAGGAATTTCTGCGCGGCGAAACCGTGCAGCAACGCGCCGAACAGTGAGGTTTCGATCTCCCGGAAGCCGTTCTGCGCACGGATACCGACGGCACGTACCGGGTGGCCGTCGGGCAGGTTGCCGATGACGTTGGCTTTCGACGGTTCGCTGATGCGCGGCTCGCTGCGCACGCGCAGGGTGCTTTCGCGGGTGTCCACCCGCAGGAACTCACCAGTGGCCGTCAGAGTGCTCGGGGGCGGCAACAGCGCAAGGCCTGGCGCGGCAGGGGCAAGCTGTGGCGGCGCGCCGTCCATGCTGACGGTATGGGCGAGCTGAAGGAAGTCGAGCAGGTTCTCGCCGTAGAACCGTTTGCCATCGAAAAAGCCCTGGCGCAGGCCCTTTTTCGGGTTGAATCCGCCGGTGTTGTAGGCGATGCCGACCGATGCCAGCTGCTGGTCGCTGAGCGACTGCGCCTTGGACAACCCAAGCGTTTTCAAGCCTCGCTTGAGTTCGCTCAGGCACTGGTCGAGGGCACCCTCGAACTGCGCGTAGCGCTGGTCGAGGAAGTAGTCGGGGTCATCCTTGAAGAACTGCAGGTCGCGCTGGAAGATGCCGAAGCCGTGGCAGAACTTGTTCTGTCTTTTCGCCACGGGTGCGTAGGCTCGAATGTGCTGGGCCATCTCCACCAGCGAGCGATGGGCGAGCTCGAACATCTCCTCGCCATGCGGGGCTGCCAGCAACGCGGCCTTGTCCTTGGGAAAGGCTTTGCGGCCCTTGTCCGAGTCGAGCGTATCGCCTACGCACAGCCTCAGTACTTCGGCTTCCGGGAGGTCGTGGCGAAGGTTCTGCCAGATTTCACCCGTCTCCTGGCAGGCGATTGCAGTGAGGAAGTCCACGGTCAGCGGAGTGCCGGCCAAGGCAGGTTGCAAGCGGTCCTGGAAGTGCGACTTGAACCATTGGACATCGTTTGCATTAGGCATGATGTGCTCCTCTGCCGGCGCAATGACCGGCATGTGGTTGCATCAGAACTTCGAATAGTTCAACGCATCGACCAGCGCCGAACCGCCGATGCCCGTGAGCGATAGCAGCAGCGCGCGTACCAGCGGCTCGTCGGCATAACGGGAAAAGGCGCCCGTGTTCAGGGCCACGATGCGTTCGCGAAGCAAGCGGAACTTGGCGGACAAGGGTTCGTTGCCGGCGATTTCAAGCAGATACTGGTCGATTCGCTGAAGGCCGACAGTCCTGGCCTTTTCGGCTGCCCGACGCAGGGAGAGCGCCGAAAAAAGCAGGATCAGCCCCGTTAGCGTGAAGGTGATGATCATCCCTGGTGGCGTGGGCCAGTTGTCGAAGTAACTGCTGCGAGAAACGATCAGAATCAACAGCACAATGGTTGGCGCGTAGATCAGGCGGCTGACGGCGGCCGTGCGCTTGGCGATCAGGTTCAGGCCGAACCATTCGTCGATGCTTGGGTGGGCGGCCTTGTCCACGGGGTTGTCGAGGTCGCCGTAAAGCGCTTTTTGCTCACGTTGCAACTCCCTTGGCCAGATCCAATGCTCCTCGCTGAGCTGGCGTATGAAGCGGATCAACAACCAGTTGGCGTCGACGACCCAGAAAACCAGCAGGTTGAAAGCCAATAAGGAAGGAAGCCAACTCCAGATTCCCAACGACAGGTTGCCCCGTATGGGGCTGCCGTCAAAGGGCCATAGCACGAACAGCAAGCTGGTGAGTGCCACGAAGATCCAGGCGCTCAGGATCGCGCGCAACAGCCTGGCCCCGAAGCTGCCGCAAATGCGATGCTCGCGCCAGTAGTACAGGACTTCTCTGGGGCCACGGTGGTTATGCTCCGGCTCAGGCTGGGGGGTGGGCGAGAGCGGCAGGAAAACATGGCTGAGCCATAGGCCTAACGCATTGAACAAACGCCTCATGGGCCTCAGTTTTCCATCCTCGGTCAAGGCACGAAGCTGCTGCCATAAACCGGGCCGCTTTTCACCCTTGGCGCCTTGCAGGTGGAACTCGCGCTCAAGCTGTTGATGATTCAGACGCAGGCTGCGCGCCCCCCATGCCAGCGCGGCTATCGAGATGATCACCGCGAGCAAACGCAGGGCCAGGGTTGGCCAGGCACTGATGCCTTCGAAAAGGAACATCGGTTCGCCCAAGCCTTCTTCGGTCAGGCTTTCGCGTTGCTGGTAAGCGCGCAGCAGCACCAGGATGAAGATCACCAGCGGCACCACCAGATACCAGGCCTTGGCATCGAAGAGGCCTGCGGCCGCCTTGTCTTTGTTCTGGGCGCGACGGTTCAGACCGGACCCGACCAACCCCAGCAGGATCAGGGCGAAAGTGACCCACAGCATCTCGACACGCCAGGACTGCATGGCCACCCATGCAGTCAGCGCTGCCACGCCATACATTGCGGGTGGCACCCATGCGCTCACCCCCATCCTTCCCTGGCGGTTGCTGCTGCCCCACCAGCTCAGTATCAGCCCGAGGGCCACCAGCAACACGGCCAACGGCCCTGCCAGGAAATACGACAGGATTGCGTGCAGCAGGTGTTTCACTGCGCCGGAAGGTTCTGGGTAAATGGGTGGGGAAGGGTCCTGCAGGCAGCGCAAGGCCATGATGTCCTGCGGACGAATATAGGTGCCCTGGCCCGATCGATTGCTGATAGGCGCGCAATCGGGCGAGCGCCGTTTGGTGGAACTGCTTTCCAACGGTATGAAGCCACTGATGCCTACTTCATAGATGCTTGGCGACAAGATGCCGGCTTTGGAGTAATCGAACTTCCAACGTTTGGCGTCGAACGGCTCGGGGGCCAGTGCTGCCAGCACCGAGACGAACACTGCACTTTGCAGGCTGTCGCGAAACGGCGGCATCTCCTGCTGCAAGGCCCGGGTCAATGTCAGGCCGTAGGGCGATGCCAGCACCAGATTGCGCGTCACCTGGGCTTGCCCGCGTTGCAACATGCGCGCATCCAGGTCCGTGGAGAAAAACAACTTGTTTGGCATCCGGTTCTTCAGCGCCTGCAGCACCAGCAGCTTGTCATACGTATCCAGGCCTAACACTCCAATGGCGCCGATGCCGCTCTGGCCGGCGTTACGGTACATTTGGTCCTGCAGCAGGATGTGATCGGCAAGCCGGCGCAAGTAGTCCAATTGCGAGTTGCCGTCAGATTTTTCCAGCGGGCTGAGGTCGACTGTGCGACTTTCCTTTTCGGTTTTCTGGTCAGTCTTGGCGATGGTGTCTTCGGGTAGACGGCCGTCCAGACCGCGTAGGTAGCTGTAGCGAAGGACCCATGGGTCGACCTTGTAGGTGTCCACGGGCGGCATCGACGGCCGCTCGGCGATTTTAATGCGGAAACTTTCTATCAATGCTCGGCTGTAGAAACTGTCCCATTCAGAAATCAGCGCGATGCGATTGGCATTGCGCCATTCGGCGCCAGGGAAGCATTGCCTTTCGTCTTTCGGTGTGGCGCATTGTGCACCGGCCGCTGGGTCGACGTGGCGCAGCTTGAGCTCGTCCAGTAACAGGCGGGCCATCGTGGTGTCGTCGCTGACGGTGCGTATCAGCTGCATGCCTTTGAACGAGTCGATTTCCTTTTGGTTGCGTTTGTCGAAGTCGTTGAGCAACAGTTTCCTGTCAGCTGTGGCCAAGGGTGAATAGATTTCGATGTTCTGCGCAATTTCTACTGCCTTGGCGTTTTTTTCGGGTAGAGGTTCGCCGTCAGTGCCGAGCCCATAGCGTACGCGGGCCTCTTCTCTATACAGGGTGCGCAGCATTTGTGAATCGGCCGGCCCGATTACCTTGAGGATGTCGGTGGCTGCACTATCGCTCAACGCGTTTTTTAGATGTCTCAGTTGGGCCAGCGGATTCTCCCCGAGCGCATCCTGCTTGAGCCAGAGCAGCCTTACTCGCGCGGGAGGCGGCTGTTCTTCGTCGCTGGCTTGGGTGGGTATCAATGGGTCGGCGACGAAGTCCTCGTAGGGGACTTCCACATCTGCAACTACCTCGGTTTCTTCTTTGCCTTGCGCGGTTTTTATTGTCCTGGCCTCGCCAAGCCTCAACGGGTCGATGCTCATGGCCAGGCAGCCAAGATGTTGCTCATCTTCGGGTACCAGACGGGCCCCCTTCAGGCCTGCCAGAATGGCGTAGCGCATGCGGCGGCGAAGTTCGACAGTTTCGGCATAGGCGCCATCCTCGACCAACGCCACGATAAGTTGTGCCTTTGTCGGGGGGGAATTTACGGTGCAGGCCGTTGGTACGGGTGTGATCTTCAAGTCTTTGACACGTTTACGGTAACGCTCAAGCGCATCGAAAGGGTCTTGCCACAGACGTGCTTCGATCGGCATGTGCGGCTGGAACTGGCCGCCCTCGGGGCGTGTTTCCAAAAAAGGCGCACGGCTCAGGGCGAATGCAGAAACGACAAGGCTGAGTATCAATGCACTGCCTGGCAGCCAGACGGCATAGTTGCTCGTTGAATTATTGTTTGTGTCCATTGTGCATTACCTGAATCAGGTCGCCCTTGGCACAGGAGCGGGACCGGATCCAGCAGCCACGAACAGCGGCTTGCACTACGTCGATGGGGTCGAACGTGCGGAGCGGCGGACATTGGTCTCTGTTAACAGAGACTGGCAAGTTGAAGTTTAGAAAAGACCGGCAGGCTGGCAAGTTGCCAGATTAGTGTGTTGCCTGTTTTCTGATGTTCGGTACACAAAAGTCAAGTACAAGGCGCCAAGTGTATCGGCAAGTTAACAGTCAAGTTGCCAGGGACATTGATTTTGATGTGCGTTGGTTAAACCTGTGGTTTTTCCTGTGGGAGCCGGCTTGCCGGCGATAGGGCCAGAACCGGCGCTGCAAGCCGGCCCCGTTTTGCCTGTTCCGGCCTCATCGCCGGCAAGCCGGCTCCCACAGGGGGCGCGTCAACTTTCAGAAATTGAGTCAGGCAGTTGCTTTACAGGAATCGCATCAACTTTTTGAAATTGAGCAAGACAGTTGCTCCCTCAGGTCCATCGCAGCTTTCAAA
Organism: Pseudomonas sp. GM84; assembly: GCF_000282535.1. Classification (GTDB taxonomy): domain Bacteria; phylum Pseudomonadota; class Gammaproteobacteria; order Pseudomonadales; family Pseudomonadaceae; genus Aquipseudomonas. Next base: position 37,175 of record NZ_AKJC01000111.1, read on the forward strand.
GCCTGCGGTATGCCGGTGGGAGCAACTGTCTTGCGCCCTATCCAGAAGCCTGCACGGTCACTGTGGGAGCCGGCTTGCCGGCGATCAGGCCGGGGCAGGCCGCTCGGGAAATGGGATCTTGCCGCCGTTCTGATCGGCTCAGGCGCCGAGCACCGCGGTGCTCGCCTGTATCAGCCACGCCTCGATCCCGGCCTCGTCCACCGGCCCAGGGCGCCGGCGCAGGCCGTGCGCCGTCTCGACCAGGGCGAAGATCGCTTCGCTGGCGCATGCCCTGCCGGTGCACGGCAAGGGCGCCCCGCGTCGGCCCTGGTCGATGTACGTCAACAGCGGCGCACGCAGGCGTCCCTGCGCCTTGTCCAGCCAGTGCCACTGGTCGCTCGTCAGGTGCCGGGCTTCATGGCGCAGCAGCAGATCCTCGTGCGGGTGCGAGCGCTGACGGGCCAGGAGGAACCGCAGGTAACCTGGCACGTCACGACTGAACGACCCGTTGTGCCACGCCGCCAGGCGTTGGGCCAGCACCTCGAGCAGCACATCCAGCAACAGGTCCTGCTTGCTCGCCACATGGTGATAGAGGCTGCCCGACTGCAACCCGCAACGCGCCGCCAGCTGGCGCATGCTCATGCCGGCAAAGCCACATTCGGCCATCAGCTCGGCGGCGTGCAGCAGCAGATCGGGCGTTCGCGAAGCGTTCTCGGCCATGGGGATCCCTCTGGTGTCGTTGTTGTGTGCCATCACCCTAGGCGCGTGTCTCACTAGCGGATAGGCCGGGATTGACTGGCTCACTGTATTCACCATTACCGTGCTGGACACCCCCCAAATGGATATTGCCCCCGGCTCAATGGCCTGCACTTGTGGGAGCGGGCTTGTCCCGCGAAAGGGCCGGCCCAGGCAACAGAGGTGTATGGCCAGGGCTTCGCCCTGGTTCGCGGGACAAGCCCGCTCCCACAAGTTGACACCCACAAGTCGATACCCACAAGTGCCTGCCAAGACTCGGTTCAGGCAGCCTAGCGCTTCGCCATTGCCGCTAGCGCAGCCTTCGCTTCATCACTGTTCAGCCGCTCGATGAACAGCAGCCCTTCCTTGGCCACCGTCGCCGCCAGTTCTTCCCGATGCGCATCCTTGAGCAAGCGCTTGCTGATGCGCAGCGCATCGGCCGGCAACTGCTGCAACCGCCGCGCAAGCTTCACGGCGGCGGCCTGGCACTGTGCGCCATCCTCTAACAGCTCGGTCGCCAGGCCCCATTGCACGGCCCGCTCGCCGTCGATCAGCTGGCTGCACAGCAACAACTGCGCAGCCCGGGCATGCCCCAGCAGCCGTGGCAGCAACAGGCTCGCGCCAAACTCCGGGCACACGCCCAACGGCACGAACGGCGTGCGCAACTTGGCGTCGCGGGCCACCAGTACCTGGTCGCAATGCAGCAGCACGGTGGTGCCGATGCCGATCGCAGGCCCCGCAACCGCAGCGATCAGCGGCTTGTCCAGCGCCAGCACCGCCCACATCATGCGAAACACCGGGCTTTGCAGGTCGGTCGGGGGCTGGTCGAGGAAGTCCGGCAAGTCGTTGCCGGCGGTAAAGCACTCGGCGCTGCCGGTCAGCACGATCACCTCGACCTGCGGGTCGCTGTTGGCCGACTCGAACAACTCCGCCAGCCGCGTGTACATGGCGTTGGTCAGGGCATTGAGCTTGTCCGGGCGGTTCAGGCGCAGGGTCAGCAGGCCTTCGTCGAGTTCGTGCTGGATCAGGTCGGTCATCAGGAGCCTCTGTTGTTTTTGTGAGGGGTGCTGAAGCAGGTGTCGCCGGAGTATCGCGTTTCAGGCGACTTGCTGTACAGTCGTTCAACTGGACTATCCCCGCTTGAGGACGACCGATGACCCAGGAAGCCCGCTTCAGCCGCATGCTGCCCGAACTGCGCAAGGCCAATCTGGTCGAGGCCACGCTGGCCTGCCTGAAGCGTCATGGCTTCCAGGGCGCCTCGATCCGCAAGATTTCTGCCGAAGCCGGTGTCTCGGTGGGGCTGATCAGCCACCACTATTCCGGCAAGGACGAGCTGGTCGCCGAGGCTTACATGGCCGTCACCGGCCGGGTCATGCAACTGCTGCGCGAGGCCATGGACCAGGTCGCGCCCAACGCGCGCGAACGCCTGTCGGCCTTCTTCCGTGGCTCGTTCAGCGCCGAGCTGCTCGACCCGCAGCTGCTCGACGCCTGGCTGGCGTTCTGGGGCGCGGTGAAAACCGCCGAGGCGATCAACCAGGTGCACGACCATTCCTACGGTGAATACCGCCGCGAACTGCGTAGCCTGCTCAGCGAACTGGCGCGGGAGGAGGGCTGGGAAGACTTCGACGCGGACCTTGCCGCCATCAGCCTCAGTGCCCTGCTCGACGGGCTGTGGCTGGAGTCGGGCCTGAACCCGGGCACCTTCACCCCGTCCCAGGGCGTGCAGATCTGCGAAGCCTGGGTCGACGGCCTGCAGGCCGGCGGTCGGCAACGTTTCACCCTGACCCGCGAGGGCTGTTGATCGGCCGTTCAGCAATCGCTAGTCTTGGCGCACTCTAATAAGAAACACGCCTACGGGCGCTTCAGGACCCTACGCAATGACCTCTCGCGTACTGATCGTCGACGACGATCCGCTGATTCGTGACTTGCTCCAGGCCTACCTGTCCCAGGAAGGCTATACCGTCCACTGCGCCGCGACCGCGGAACAAGCCGAAACGCTGTTGGCCGAACAGCCGGTGGAGCTGGTGATGCTGGACATCCGCCTGCCCGGCAAGGACGGCCTGACCTTGACCCGCGAGCTGCGGGTGCGCTCGGAAGTGGGGATCATCCTGATCACCGGGCGCAACGACGAGATCGACCGCATCGTCGGCCTGGAATGCGGCGCCGACGACTACGTGAGCAAACCGCTCAACCCCCGTGAACTGGTGTCCCGCGCGAAGAACCTGATCCGTCGCGTGCGCCACGCCCAGGGCGCCCGGCCGGCCGGGCCTGCCAACGTCACCCTCAAGCAGTTCGGCGACTGGTCGCTGGACTGCGACCGCCGCCGCCTGATCGATCCGCAAGGGGCTGAAACCTTGCTGACCCACGGCGAATTCCAGCTGCTCAGCGTGTTCCTGCGCAACAGCGGCCATACCCTGAGCCGCGACCAGTTGATGGACCAGATCCGCAACCGCGAGTGGGTGCCCAACGACCGCTCCATCGACGTACTGGTCGGCCGCCTGCGGCGCAAGCTGCACGACGACCCGGCCGAGCCTGAGCTGATCATCACCATCCACGGCGCCGGTTACCTGTTCACCGCCAGCGTGGCCGCGTGAGGCAATACCTGCTCGGCGTGCTGGCGCTGCTGGCCAGCGCGGCGCTGCAGGCCGCAGAAACCCTCCGCTATTGCGATTATCCGGTGTACCCCCCTGTGTCCTGGAGCGATGGCAAGCAGCCGCGCGGGCTGGCGCCGACGGTGGTCCGCGAGCTGTTCGGGCGGCTGGGCTACCAGGTCGAGATGGTGGTGCTGGGCAACTGGCAGCGCTGCCTGCTCGACGCCGCCGAAGGGCGGGTGGATGTGGTGCTGGCCTACACCTCGGAGCAGCGTGCCCAGTCCATGCGCTTTTCCCAGGTGCCGGTGCTGCGCGAGGAAGTGGCGGTGTTCGCCAACCGCCAGCGCCCGCTCAAGTTCGACAAGCTCGAAGACCTGGCCCAGTACCGCGGCGGTCTGCTGTTCGGCGAAAGTTACGGCCCCGAGTTCGACCGCTTCGTGGCGCAGCACCAGAACATCGAATGGGTCTCGGACAGCGGGCAGAACTTCGGCAAGTTGATACGCGGGCGCATCGACTTCGTGATCCAGGAGCGGCGCACCGGCCAGCTGTTCGTCGAGTCCCTGCCCGGTGCCCGGGACATCGTCGCGCTGCCGGCGGCACTGAGCGTCGACTACCTGCGCGTGGCCGTGTCGCGCCGCTCGCCGCTGAGCGAGCGGATGAGCGAGATCGACGCGCAGCTGCAGAAGATGACCGACGCCGGCGAGCTGGAGCGCTGGCTGCATGAAAGCGAGGTCACCTACCGCGACATGGTCAGCCAGCCATGACCCGCCTGCAACCGGGGGGCCTGCTGCGTCGGCTGCTGCTGTTCATCCTGCTGTTCAGCTTGTGCTTCACGGTGCTGGCCAGCAGTGTCCAGCTGTACTTCGAGTACCGCCGCGAGATGCGCGAGATCGATGCGCGCATGGCGTTGATCCGCGCGGGTTACCTGGCCAGCCTGGAGCGCAGCCTCTGGGACCTGAACCAGGAGCAGCTGAACGTGCAATTGCGCGGGCTGGTGGACTTTTCCGACGTGGCGCTGGTGCGGCTGAACAGCGCCGACTTCACCTTGCAGCAAGGGGATCCATCGCCTCAGGGCCCGCTGCGGGTCGAGCGTTTTCCCCTGGACTACCAGCCGCCTTCCGGGCCCTTACGCCACCTGGGCGAACTGGAGGTGAGCATCGACCTCGGCGCGGTGCACCGACGGCTGTTCGCCACGGGGCTGACCAGCCTGTTGTGGATGAGCGTGTTCCTCTGCGGCTTGGCGCTGGCGCTGTCCGGGCTGTTCTACCGCCTGGTCACCCGTCACCTGCAGGTCATGGCGGATTTTGCCCGGCGCATCGGTGCCGGGCAGTGGCACGAGCCGCTGCGCCTGAAAAAGCGCCGCTCGCCGCACAGCGACGAGATCGACAGCGTGGCGCTGGCGCTGGATGACATGCGCCGGGCGATCCTCAGCGATATCGAACGTCGCGAAACCGACCGCCTGGCCCTGCAGGACAAGCGCGACGAGCTGCAGAAGCAGGTCGAACGGCGCACCGCGAGCCTGATGCGCGCCAAGGACGATGCCGAGGCGGCCAACCTTGCCAAGTCGCGCTTCCTCGCCACCATGAGCCATGAACTGCGCACGCCACTCAACGGCATCCTCGGCATGGCCGAACTGCTGCGTGGCGCGGGGCTCGCGGCAGACGATCGCAAGCGACTGGAGGCTTTGTACAAGGCTGGCGAGGGGCTGCTCGGCATCCTCAACGAAGTGCTGTACTTCGCCCGCCTCGAAGAGGGCGAAAGCCACCCCGAGGCCGTCGATTTTTCCCTGCGCCAGCTGTGCGACGAGGTGCTGACCCTGCTCGAACCCCGCGCGCTGGCCAATGACAGCGTGGTGCTCTGCCGCATCGACCCGCAGTTGGCCACGTACCAGCACGGCGCCGAGCAGTACCTGCGCCAGGTGCTGAGCAACCTGCTGGCCAATGCCATCAAGTTCACCGAGGGCGGCGAGATCCTGGTCGAAGTGCAGGTGCTGCAGTCACCGCCTGGGCGCCAGCACCTGCGGCTGAGTGTCACCGACGACGGCATCGGCATCTGCGAGGCGATGCAGCCGAAGATCTTCGGCCGTTTCGTCCAGGCCAGCGAGTCGGTCGCGCGGCGCTATGGCGGCACCGGCCTGGGGCTGGCGATCAGCAAGCACCTGGTGGAGCAGATGGGCGGGCAGATCGGCGTGCGCAGCCGCGAGGGGGAGGGCAGTTGCTTCTGGTTCGAGCTGGATCTGGCGACGGCGCAGGCTCCCCAGGCACTCGCGCGTGCGGTGCCCAGCGCGGCGCCGCTGGAAATCCTGGTGGTGGAAGACGTGGCCTTGAATCGTGAAGTGGTGCGCGGGCTGCTGGAGCGTGACGGGCACAAGGTGTGGCAGGCCGAAGATGCCGAGCAGGGGCTTGAGCTGTGCGCCCAGCAGCGCTTCGACCTGCTGCTGCTGGATGTGCACCTGCCGGGCATCAGTGGTGTGGAGCTGTGCCGGCAGATCCGCGCCGGCCACACGCTTAACCGCGAGACGCGCATCCTGGCGCTGACGGCCAGCGTTCAGCCGGCGCTGGTGCGTGCCTACCTGGCTGCCGGTATGCAGGGGGTGCTGGGCAAGCCGCTGAAACTTGCCAGCCTGCGCCAGGCCCTGGCCGGGCAGCGCCAGGAGGAACAATCGGCAACGCCCACCTGGGTTGACCACGAGCTGCTCGACACGCACCGCACGCTGCTGGGCGAGCAGAAGCTGCAGGGCCTGCTGGCCGCGTTGCTGGACGCCCTGGCGCAACACCGCCAGCCCTTGCTTGAAGCGGTCGAGGCGGGTGACTGTACCGAGGTGACCCACCTGGCCCATCGCCTGGCCGGCAGCAGCGATTCCATGGGTTTGTGTGGGCTGGCAGCGACCTTGCGGCGGCTTGAGGAACGCGGGCTGGAGCGTGATAAACCGGGTGTGCGGGCCATGGCCGGGTTGCTGCGCGAGCACCTGCAGCGCGCCGAAGACAGCCTGGCTGAACTGCTGGCGGCTTGAGCGACAAAAAACTTACGACTTTTTACATCTTTGATCTTTACGATCAACCGGGGCTTACATCGCTTTCCAATAATCGGGTCAACCGCTGCACACGCGGTCTTCGACGCTTATTGGAGATAATAATAATGAAAGGCCGTAAAGCTGAAGGTATCCACCTCACACGGGCATTGAAGAGTCGGCACATCTTCATGCTCTCGCTCGGTGGCGTGATCGGCACCGGGCTGTTCATGGGTTCGGGCGTGACCATCAACCAGGGCGGGCCGGTCGGCGCGATCCTGGCGTACCTGGTGGCCGGTTTCCTGATGTACCTGGTGATGGTCTGCCTGGGTGAGCTGTCGGTGCAGATGCCGGTGTCCGGCTCGTTCCAGGCCCACGCGACGAAATTCATCGGCCCGGCCACGGGCTTCATGATCGGCTGGGTGTACTGGATGAGCTGGGCGACCACCGTGGGCCTTGAGTTCACCGCCGCCGGCATGCTGATGGAACGCTGGTTCCCCGGGGTGCCGATCTGGTACTGGTCGGCGCTGTTCGTCGCGGTGCTGTTCGGCATCAATGCGCTGGCCACCCGTGCCTTCGGTGAGGCGGAATACTGGTTCGCCGGCATCAAGGTGGCGGCGATTCTCGGCTTCATCATCGTCGGCGTGCTGGTGATCTTCGGCGCCATCCCGCTGACCAGCGGGGCGCCGGCACCGATGATGAGCAACCTGATCGGCGATTCGCTGTTCCCCAATGGCTTGTCGGCGGTGTTCGCCGTGATGATGACCGTGGTCTATGCCTTCCAGGGCTGCGAGATCATGGGCGTGGCGGCGGGCGAGACCGACCAGCCGGAGAAGAGCATCCCGCGCGCCGTGCGCAACGTGGTGTTCCGTGTGCTGATCTTCTATGTGCTGGCGATCGTGGTGCTCTCGGCGATCGTGCCGTGGCAGCAGGCCGGGCTGATGGAAAGCCCGTTCGTGCAGGTGTTCGACATGGTCGGCATTCCCTTTGCGGCGGACCTGATGAACTTCGTGATCCTCACCGCGATTCTCTCGGTGGGCAACTCCGGCCTCTATGCGTCTACCCGCATCCTCTGGGCGATGTCCAAGACCGGCATGGCGCCCAGGAGCCTGTCGCCGCTGAGCAGCCGCGGCGTGCCGCTGCGCGCCCTGTTCATCACCCTGTGCTTTGCGCTGGTTTCGCTGATGACCAGCTTTGTCGCTGCGGACACCCTGTTCATGGTGCTGATGGCGGTGAGCGGGATGTCGGGCACGGTGACCTGGATCGTGATTGCGCTGGCGCAGTACCGGTTCCGTCAGCAGTTCCTGCGTGATGGCGGGCAGTTGAGCGAGCTCAAGTACCGGGCGCCGCTGTACCCGCTGGTGCCATTGCTGTGCATCACCCTGTGCAGTTCGCTGTTCGTGTTCCTGGCGATGGATGAGACCCAGCGGCCTTCGCTGTACTGGGGCTTCGGGTTCATTGCGCTGTGCTATGCGGCGTACTTCGTGGTGCAGCGCAAGCGCCAGGGGGTTGGGTTGGAAGTGCCGGTGGCATGAGAAGGGTCTGGTTGGTGTTCGCCGGAGTCTTTGCGGCGCCTATGAGATCGAGCGCCGCCCGCGCGGCGCATCGCGGATAAATCCGCTCCTACATTTGTTGCAACGTGCCATGGCCTGACAGGCCATGG
>NZ_AKJC01000112.1 GCF_000282535.1 Pseudomonas sp. GM84
GGTAAGTAGCGGGGGTATTGCTGGCCCTATCGCCGGCAAGCCGGCTCCCACAGGTACTCCACAGCCATCCGAGACTGTGCTGTACCTGTGGGAGCCGGCTTGCCGGCGATAGGGCCAGGCCAGACACAAGAGCATCACCGCCCCTTGCGCCGATAGGGAAACACATCGATCACCTTCCCGTCCCGAATCGCCGCCTGCAGCCCTTTCCAGTAATCCGCGTCGTACAGCTCCCCATGCAAGCGGCTGAACAACCGCCGCTGCCCCATATCGGCAAACAGAAACGGCGGAAACTCCTCGGGAAACACATCGTGCGGCCCGATCGAGTACCACGGCTCGCCCGACATCTCATCCTCCGGGTAGCGCGGCGGCGGGATATGGCGGAAGTTCACTTCGGTCAGGTAGCTGATTTCGTCATAGTCGTAGAACACCACCCGGCCATGCCGGGTAACGCCAAAATTCTTCAGCAGCATGTCGCCCGGAAAGATGTTCGCCGCCGCGAGTTGTTTGATGGCCAGCCCATAGTCCTCCAGCGCTTCGAGCACCTGGGCTTCACTGGCCTGCTCCAGGTACAGGTTGAGCGGCACCATGCGCCGTTCTGTCCAGCAGTGGCGGATCAGCACCGTGTCGCCCTCAAGGGCCACGGTGGACGGCGCCACTTCCAGTAACTCGGCCAGGCACTCGGGCTCGAACTTGCCGCGCGGAAAGCGAAAATCGGCGAACTCCTGGGTATCGGCCATGCGCCCTACGCGGTCGACACTCTTCACCAGCCGGTACTTGTCGATCACCGTGGCACGGTCGACGGTCTTGGACGGCGAGAATCGGTCCTTGATGATCTTGAACACCGTATTGAAGCCCGGCAGGGTGAAGACGCTCATGACCATCCCGCGTACACCGGGGGCCATGACGAAACGGTCGTCGCTGCTGGCCAGGTGGTTGATCAGCGCCCGGTAGAACTCCGACTTGCCGTGCTTGTAGAAGCCGATCGAGGTGTACAGCTCGGCGATGTGCTTGCCCGGCAGGATACGTTTGAGAAAATTGACGAACTCCGCCGGCACCGGCACATCGACCATGAAATACGAGCGGGTGAAGGAGAAGATGATCGATACGTCGGCCTCGTCGGTGATCAGCGCATCGGCCTCGATGCCGTGGCCCTCACGGTGCAGCAGCGGGATCACCAGCGGCCACTGCTCGTCAGCGTTGTACAGCCGGCCGACCAGGTAGGCGCCCTTGTTGCGGTACAGCACCGGTACGAACAGCTCCACGGTGAGCGCCGGGTCCTTGCACACCCAGTCCGGCAGGCTCTCGCGCAATTGTTCTTCGAGGCGTGAGAGGTCGCCCTCAAGGTCACCATAGGTGAATGCATGGTCGGCGAAGATCGCCCGCAACAGCCCCTTGAGACTGCCTTCGAGCCGGTAGGTACGGGTCTGCGCGGCCCGTTCGTGGCCGCGCATCGATGGCCGCGTGGTGTGGATGAACATGCAGCCATCGCTGATCTGGTCATGGCTGAACAGGCTGCAGAACAACGAGTTGTACCAGGTCTCCGACAGTTCATCGTCCAGGCGCGGGTCGATCAGGCTGATATAGGCACTCTTGACCAGCGGCCATTGCGCGACCTGCAGCAACACCTCGTCATCGAAGCCATCGCGCAGCCAACTGTTGACCTCGCCGACCTTGCGCTCATAGAGGTTGATCCGCGCGGCCGCCGCCCGCTGGCTCTCCTGCCAGCGGGCCTGCTCGAAGCGCTCGCGGGCACCGAGGGTGATGCGGCGAAAGTGTTCGCGGTAGTCGTCGAAGCCGTCGAGAATCATCCGGGCGATTTCGCCGGCAGGCCAGTGCTCGGTCATGCATGACACCTCGGTGCGGGGTGAGATAGACAGCTTAGTCGGCCCATGCGTTTTGAGAAGCCTGGGCGGGCCTCTTCGCGGGACAAGCCCGCTCCCACAGATACACCGCTTTTCTTGAAACAGCGATGTATCTGTGGGAGCGGGCTTGTCCCGCGAAGAGGCCGACACAGATTTACACCGCAAGAAAGCACAAGAACCCCCCCGCCCCCTCGCGTACACTCACGCCCTGCCTTGTACCTGGAGACCGCTGTGAGCCCCATCGCCCTGACCCGCCTGCTGACCCTTGCCGCCGTCTGGGGGGCGAGTTTCCTGTTCATGCGGATCATCGCCCCCGAACTGGGCACCGTGCCGACCGCCTTCTTCCGCGTATCCATCGCCTGCCTGGGCCTGATCGTCATCCTCGCCGCCGCCCGCGTGCGCTGGAATTTCGAAGGCAAGCTCGGCGCGTGCCTGGTACTGGGCATGATCAACTCGGGTATTCCGGCCACCTTCTATTCGGTGGCGGCGCAGGTGCTGCCAGCAGGCTACTCGGCAATCTTCAACGCCACCACGCCGCTGATGGGCGTGGTGATCGGCGCGCTGTTCTTCCGTGAGGCGATGACCCTGCCGAAACTGTGCGGCATCTTTCTCGGCCTGTTCGGCGTGGGCATCCTCAGCGGCGCCGGCCCGGTAGCCTTGGACATGGCCTTGCTGCAGGGCGCCCTGGCTTGCCTGGCCGCCACCACCTGCTACGGCTTCGCCGGCTTCCTGGCACGCCGCTGGGTCAGCGGCCTGGATAGCCGCCTCTCGGCCTTGGGCAGCATGCTCGGTGCCACGCTGATGATGACACCGCTATTCGCCTGGAGCGCACTGACCCAGCCGCCAGCAAGCTGGGGCGGCTGGCAGGTGTGGCTGTCGCTGCTGGGCCTGGGGCTGGTCTGCACCGCCTTCGCCTATATCCTGTACTTCCGCCTGCTGGCCGAGATCGGGCCGGTCAAGGCCAGTACCGTGACCTTTCTGATTCCGGTGTTCGGTGTGCTGTGGGGGGCCTGGCTGCTGGACGAGTCGTTGTCCATGGGGCACGTGTACGGTGGCGTGCTGATTGGCCTGGCGCTCTGGCTGGTGCTCAAGCCATCCCGGCGTACGGCCTGAGAGCCCTATCGCCGGCAAGCCGGCTCCCACAGGTACACCACATGACAGTGTGGGAGCCGGCTTGCCGGCGATGAGGCCAGTACAGACAACACAGCAAAATCGCATTACGATAGGCAGCCCTCCTGACCTGTAATGCCCCAATGCCCCCTGAGCAAACCTCAGCCTACAAAATCGTGCTCTGGCGCCTGGAGCAGGACGCCCAAGGCTACCCACCCGCGTCGGTCGAAGGCCTGTGGGCAAAACGCACCGAAGCCGGCTACCAGGTCGACAGCATCCCCTTCTATGCCTACGGCATCGCCCCTGGCGATACCATCAGCGTCAGCGAGGACGGCGAGCAGTCCTGGTTTGCAGCCTTGCAGCACAGCGGCGGCGCGTCGGTGTTCCGCATTCTGGTGAAAGCGACGGGCGACCTCGAACAGGTGCGTGCGGCACTCGAGGATTTCGGCTGTCCCAGCCAAGTCGAAAAGGCGGTGAGGATGCTTGCCGTCGAGATCCCGCCTTCGCATTCGCTCGACACACTGCTCTACTACCTGTTGACCCAACGCGAAGCCGGCACCCTGGACTTCGAGGAGGGCGTGCTGCGCCACACCATCCCCGAAGAGTTTCGCTAAAGCGCCCTACGCTTCAGCCAGGCGCGCTGCCGGCTTGCGGAACACGAACAGCAACCCGACCACGATCAAGCCCATGCCCAGCAAGCTGAGCGGGGCCAGGCGATTGCCGAAGATCACGAAATCCATCACCGCGGTCACCGCCGGCACCAGATAGAACAAGCTGGTGACGTTGACCAGGTTGCCCTTGGCAATCAGCCGGTACAGCAGCAGGGTCGCCAGCAGCGAGACCACCAGCCCCATCCACAACAGCGCACCGATGAAGCTGCCGTTCCATTCGACGTGCAGCGGCTGCAGCGGCGCGAACACCGCGCACAGGGCAAAGCCTGCCAGGTATTGCAGCGGCAGCGTGCCCATGGGGTTGTCGGTGATGCGCTTCTGCAGGATCGAGCCGAAGGTCATGCTGGCCAAGGCCAGCAAGGCGAACAGCATGCCGAGCAGCGAAACACCGCCAAGGTTGATGCCCTGATAGACCACCATCACTAGCCCGCCAAGCCCCAGGCCCAGACCGAACAGCCGGCTCCAGGAACGCTGACGCTCCATCAGCACCACCGTCAGAATGGGTTGCACGCCCATCACCGTGGCCATCACGCCAGGGGTGACATGGGTATTGAGCGCCAGCAGGTAGAAGATCTGGTAGGCACCGAGCAGTACGCAGCCGGTACCCAGGGCACGCAAGATCGCCCCCCGACTGCGCGGCCAGCGCAAGCCCAGCAACGGGCCGATCAGCAGCAGCCCGGTGAGCGCCAGCGCCGAGCGCAACAACAGGAAGGCGAAGGGGCTGGCATGGGCCAGGCCGAGTTTGGAGACGATAGCGCCGCTGCTCCACAGCAGGACGAACAGGCTGGTGGTGGCCGCCGAGGCCACGGATGCTTTGGTAAAGACAGACATGTATGCACCTGTATTCGGGCAAATAAGCCGAACGGTGGGCGTGTGCTTCAGTAAGGGAAGTAGCCGACCGTGTTCAGTAGGTTGCGCGTGTGACGGGATGCGGCCAGAAGCCGATCAGCCCAGCACGACCACGCAGCGAGGCGGAGCTACGCCGCCGACGACGCCACTGACAGGTGGTGGGTAATGACTGATCATGACCGGCTGCTGGCTGCCACGCACGACCATGCCCGCGACTGGCGCGATGGCAAAGCTTGTGGTGGAAGGGATGGCTGGCATGAACAGGGTCTTCGAGGAAGTGAATGGTCTGGAATATAGCGGTGAATCGGGAACTGGGCAATAGCTGCCCTTTGTGATGCCTGACCGGGCCCTATCGCCGGCAAGCCGGCTCCCACAGGTACGCCACAGACTTCAAGAACCGTGGTGTACCTGTGGGAGCCGGCTTGCCGGCGACAAGACCCGAACAGGCACCGAAACTTCAGAACAGCCAGTGATACAGCAGGTAAGCCACAACCACCGCCGCCACCGGCCGCAGGATGCGGTAGGCCTTGGGGTTGGCACGCTTGAACTGCTTCACACGGCCACTGATCCTGTTGCTGAAGCGCTTGCTCCAGGCATACGCCTGGTTGATCCCGCCAACGCGCTCGTCATCGGTGTTCTGCGGCGCGGTGGCTCGGCCGAGGAAGGCACTGACCTGGCGGTTGATGCGGGTCATCAGCGGGCTGGTCAGCGGCCGCTCGACGTCGCAGAACAGAATCACCCGAGTGACGTCGGTTTCGTTCTTCACCCAGTGCACATAGGTTTCGTCGAACATCACGTCTTCGCCGTCACGCCAGGCGTAGACCTGGCCGTCGACGTAGATGCGGCACGCGTCGGAGTTCGGCGTGGACAGGCCGAGGTGATAGCGCAGGGAGCCGCCGAACGGATCGCGGTGCGGGTTCAGGTGGCTGCCACCAGGCAGCAGGGCGAACATCGCGCCCTTGACGTTGGGAATGCGACTGACCAGTTCGACGGTCTTCGGGCACAGCGCCTCGGCCGACGGCAGTGGCTTGTCGTACCACTTCAGGTAAAAACGCTTCCAGCCTTTCTTGAAGAACGAACCAAAACCGGCGTCATTGTCTTTCTCGGCAGCGCGGATATAGCCCTCGTCGAACAGGTGCATCGCCTCTTCCCGAATGACCTCCCAGTTGTCCTTGAGCACATCCAGTTCCGGAAAGCGTTGGCGGTCCAGGTAAGGCTTGGACGGCACGCCGGAGAACAAGTACATCAGGCTGTTGTAGGGAGCGAACAGCGCCGAGTGGTTGACGAACTGGCGTAACACCGGCAGGCGCGCCTTGCCGCGCAAGTGCACGAACAGCACACTGCCGAAGAACACCAACAGGACACCCGCCTTGGCCGCGAAGGAAACAGTCATGCAACACTCCTTTGAAAGGAAGCAGGCTTGCGCTGTCCTGCTCCCAGTTAAATCATCCTGCCATCATAGACGCATCCCGCCCCGCTAAAAAACCACCGGGACGGGATCTCACTGTTAAGGATTATGTAATAAACCAGGCCACCAACCCTTGCGCCGGGTCAGCGACCAGGCGGGATTACTGCTGGTTTTCCTGCTCGCTGAACATATCGCTGAACAGCATGCTCGACAGGTAGCGCTCACCGGAGTCCGGCAGAACCACCACGATGGTCTTGCCCTGCATCTCTGGTTTCTCGGCCAGGCGCACCGCCGCCGCCATCGCCGCGCCACAGGAAATGCCACAGAGGATGCCCTCTTCCTGCATCAGGCGAATGGCCATGGCCTTGGATTCTTCGTCGGTCACCGTCTCGACCTGATCGACGATCGACAGGTCAAGGTTCTTCGGCACGAAACCAGCACCAATACCCTGGATCTTGTGCGGGCTGGGCTTGAGTTCCTCGCCGGCAAGCGTCTGGCTGATCAGGGGCGATGCCGCCGGCTCGACCGCCACCGACAGGATCGCCTTGCCCTGGGTGTGCTTGATGTAGCGCGACACACCGGTGATGGTGCCGCCGGTGCCGACACCGGCCACGAGCACATCGACCGCACCGTCGGTGTCGTTCCAGATTTCCGGGCCGGTGGTCTTTTCATGGATGGCCGGGTTGGCCGGGTTGTCGAACTGCCCAGGCAGGAAATACTGCGCCGGGTCCGAGGCGACGATCTCGTTGGCCTTCTCGATCGCGCCCTTCATGCCTTTGGCCGGCTCGGTCAGCACCAGTTCGGCGCCCAGGGCCTTGAGCACCTTGCGCCGCTCCAGGCTCATCGATGCCGGCATGGTCAGGATCAGCTTGTAGCCACGCGCTGCGGCGACGAAGGCCAGGCCGATACCGGTATTGCCCGACGTGGGCTCGACGATGGTCATGCCCGGCTTGAGCTTGCCGCTGCTCTCGGCGTCCCAGACCATGTTCGCGCCGATCCGGCACTTCACCGAATAACCGGGGTTGCGCCCCTCGATCTTGGCCAGGATGGTCACACCACGCGGGGCGATACGGTTGATCTGCACCAACGGCGTGTTGCCGATGGAATGGGCGTTGTCTGCGTAGATACGGCTCATGGCAGGTTCCTTGGCATGAAAAAGCAGGGAAAGACTTAAAGGGTAAGCCTGCCCCCGAAGCCAGTAAAGCCTGTTCGAACTCCCCGCCAAATACTGCGGTCAACCGTGCAACCCGCCTTGGAACGCTTTCGATGAACGCTCGCTACCGCTGGCCGTTGGTCGGCCTCGCCAGCCTGGTCGTGCTGCTGGTGGCCTTGCACCTGGCTCTCCCTTACCTGGTGCGGGACTACCTCAACGACAAGCTGGCCAACATGGGTGAATACCGCGGCCAGGTCGCCGACGTGGACCTTGCCTGGTGGCGCGGCGCCTACCAGATCAACGGGCTGAAGATCGTCAAGACCAGCGGCAAAGTGCCGGTGCCGCTGCTCGACGCGCCGCTGATCGACCTGTCGGTGAGCTGGCATTCGCTGTGGTACGACCGTGCGGTGGTAGCCGAGGTCACCTTCGTGCGCCCGGAACTGAACTTCGTCGACGGTGGCAGCAAGCAGGCCTCGCAGACGGGCCAGGGCACCGACTGGCGCCAGCAACTGGAAAAACTGCTGCCCATTACCCTCAACGAAGTGCGCATCGACAAGGGCACGCTGACCTTTCGCAATTTCACTTCTAAACCCCCGGTCGACCTCAAGGCCACTCGCCTGGATGCCAGCATCCGCAACCTGACCAATGTGCGTGACAAGAAAGGCCGGCGCGACGCCAGCTTCGAGGCCAAAGCCCTGATGCTTGGCGACGCCAAGGTCGAAAGCCGCGCCACCTTCGATCCGTTCAGCGACTTCGACGATTTCCAGTTCCGCCTGCGTGCCACCGGCATCGAGCTGCGCAGGCTCAACGATTTCGCCAGCGCTTACGGCAAGTTCGATTTCAACGCCGGGCACGGTGACGTGGTGATCGAAGCCCAGGCGCAGAACGGTCGGCTCAGTGGCTATATCAAGCCACTGCTGCGCGATGTCGACGTGTTCAATTGGCAGCAGGACGTGGAGAACAAGAACAAGGGCTTCTTCCGCTCGGTGTGGGAGGCCCTGGTGGGGGGCAGCGAAACGGTGCTCAAGAACCAGCCGAAGAACCAGTTCGCCACCCGGGTGGAGCTCAGCGGCAGCGTGCACAAGCAGGACATCAGCGCCTTCGAGGCGTTCTTGCAGATCCTGCGCAACGGTTTCATCCAGGCGTTCAATGCACGCTATGAGAAGGCGCCACCCGATTCCGACTGAACGGGTGTGACGGGCCATTCAGGGACTGAATACCCGGTCTGCGTTTCCAGCTGCCGAGGCCCGCGTTATAGTCGTTGGCAAAATAAATAGCTGTTGTCTGTGCCGGCCTCTTCGCGGGGCAAGCCCGCTCCCACAGGTAAACCACTCCACTCAAGGGATGTGGAAACCCTGTGGGAGCGGGCTTGCCCCGCGAAGAGGCCGGCACAGGCACCCCCACAGAGGACACTCCCAATGAAGTTCGAAGGCACCCGCGACTACGTCGCCACAGACGACCTGAAACTGGCGGTCAACGCGGCCATCACCCTCGAACGCCCGTTGCTGGTCAAGGGCGAACCCGGCACCGGCAAGACCATGCTCGCCGAACAGCTCGCCGCCTCTTTCGGCGCCCGCCTGATCACCTGGCACATCAAGTCGACCACCAAGGCCCACCAGGGCCTCTACGAGTACGACGCAGTCAGCCGCCTGCGTGACTCGCAGCTGGGCGTGGACAAGGTCCATGACGTGCGCAACTACCTGAAGAAAGGCAAGCTCTGGGAAGCCTTCGAGGCCGAAGAGCGGGTGATCCTGCTGATCGACGAGATCGACAAGGCCGACATCGAGTTCCCCAACGACCTGCTGCAGGAACTCGACAAGATGGAGTTCTACGTCTACGAAATCGACGAGACCATCAAGGCCAGGCAGCGCCCGATCATCATCATTACCTCGAACAACGAAAAAGAGCTGCCCGACGCCTTCCTGCGCCGCTGCTTCTTCCACTACATCGCCTTCCCCGACCGCAACACCCTGCAGCAGATCGTCGATGTGCACTACCCCAACATCAAGCAATCGCTGGTCAGCGAGGCGCTGGATGTGTTCTTCGACGTGCGCAAGGTGCCGGGCCTGAAGAAAAAACCGTCCACCTCCGAACTGGTCGACTGGCTCAAGCTGCTGATGGCCGACAACATCGGCGAAGCGGTGCTGCGCGAGCGCGATCCGACCAAGGCCATTCCTCCGCTGGCCGGCGCCCTGGTGAAGAACGAGCAGGACGTGCAACTGCTCGAACGCCTGGCCTTCATGAGCCGGCGCGGCAACCGCTGACAGGAGCCGGCCATGCTGCTCAACCTGTTCAATGAAATGCGCGCGGCCAAGGTGCCGGTGTCGGTACGTGAACTGCTCGACCTGCTGAACGCCCTGCAAAAGCGCGTGGTGTTCGCCGACATGGACGAGTTCTACTACCTGGCGCGGGCCATCCTGGTGAAGGACGAGCGCCATTTCGACAAGTTCGACCGGGCGTTCTCGGCCTACTTCAAGGGCCTGGAGAACCTTGACCGGCACCTGGAGGCCCTGATCCCCGAGGACTGGCTGCGCAAGGAATTCGAGCGTTCGCTGACGGATGAAGAACGTGCGCAGATCCAGTCCCTGGGCGGCCTGGACAAGCTGATCGAAGAGTTCAAGAAACGCCTCGAAGAGCAGAAGGAACGCCATGCCGGCGGCAACAAGTGGATCGGCACCGGCGGCACCAGCCCCTTCGGCTCGGGCGGTTTCAACCCCGAAGGCATCCGCGTGGGCGAGGCCGGCAAGCGCCAGGGCAAGGCGGTGAAGGTGTGGGATCAGCGCGAGTACAAGAACCTCGACGACCAGGTCGAGCTGGGTACGCGCAACATCAAGCTGGCCCTGCGCCGTCTGCGCAAGTTCGCCCGCGAAGGCGCCGCCGAAGAGCTGGACATCGACGGCACCATCGACCACACCGCACGCGATGCCGGGTTGTTGAACATCCAGATGCGCCCGGAGCGACGCAACACGGTGAAGCTGCTGTTGCTGTTCGACATCGGCGGCTCGATGGACGCCCACGTCAAAGTCTGCGAAGAGCTGTTCTCGGCCTGCAAGACCGAGTTCAAGCACCTGGAGTATTACTACTTCCACAACTTCGTCTACGAGTCGGTGTGGAAGAACAACCTGCGCCGTACCTCGGAGCGGTTCTCCACGTTCGACCTGCTGCACAAGTACGGCGATGACTACAAAGTGATATTCGTCGGCGACGCGGCCATGGCGCCCTACGAGATCACCCAACCGGGTGGCAGCGTGGAGCACTGGAACGAAGAGGCAGGCTACGTGTGGATGCAGCGTTTCATGGAGAAGTTCAGGAAGATCATCTGGATCAACCCGTATCCGAAACAGGCCTGGGATTACACGGCGTCGACCCACCTGGTGCGGGACTTGATCGAGGACAAGATGTATCCGCTGACCTTGCAGGGGCTGGAAGAAGGGATGCGGTATCTGTCCAAATAGTTGTCAGTCTGTACCGACCCTATCGCTGGCAAGCCAGCTCCCACAGGAACCCCACAGATTTCAAGACTTGTGGCGTTACCTGTGGGAGCCGGCTTGCCGGCGATAGGGCCCGAAGCGTCACCGCCAACGCTGCAGATACGCCTGCTGCCCCCGCCAGGCCTCATCCTGCACCACCGCCCTGAACCGCACCGCCGTCCCCGGCATGCACTGCGCCAGCTGCGCCAATGCCAACGGCGTCAACGCCCCCAGCCGCGGATAGCCGCCAATGGTCTGCCGGTCATTGAGCAGCACGATCGGCTGCCCGTCCGGCGGCACCTGCACCGCCCCCAGCGGAATCCCTTCGGAGATCATCGGCGCGCCCTGATAGACCAGCTGCGGCCCAAGCAAACGGATACCCATGCGATCGGCCCGACTGTCCAGCGTCCAATCACTGTTGAACGCCTCGAACAGGCTGGTGCCGCTGAAATCGCCAATTTGCGCGCCCATCACCAAATCGAGCAGGGGCTTCTGCGGATAACCCGGCCGCAGCGCCTCGGGCACCTCGCGCAGCGCTGCCGGGCTACCGGCGAAGCTCAGCACTTGCCCCTTGCCCAGCGCAGCCCCCAGCCCATCGATGCCACCCAGTTCTTCACGCACCACCGTGGCACAGCTGCCCAGCACCGCTTCCCCGTGGAACCCACCCGGCGCCGCAAGGTAGGCGCGTACGCCCTGCTTCGGCTGCCTCAAGGTCAAGCGCTGCCCCTTGGCCAGGGTGAAACTGCGCCAGCCTGCCAGAGGCTGGTCATCGACCCGTGCATCCAGATCTGCACCGGCCAGGGCCAGCACGCAGTCCTGTTCGGCCAGCACACTGAAACCGCCCAACGCCACTTCGATCACCGGTGCATCCAGCGCGTTGCCCAACAGCCAGTTGGCCCAGTACATCGCCACCCAATCCAGCGCCCCGCCCTGGGTCACGCCCAGATGGCGCACGCCGAAACGTCCACCGTCCTGCAATTGGCACAGCGGCGTGCTGGCCTCGATCATCAGCTGCGTCATGCCCCCGCCTCCAACGGACTGTCATCACCGCCCAACGCCAGGAACTCGGCATGGGAAACCGCCACGAAACGCACCCGGTCGCCGGGTTGCAGCAGGCTGTAACCTTCGCGCTCACGGTCGAACAGGCGCACCGGTGTGCGTCCGATCAGGTTCCAGCCACCCGGCGAGACCGCCGGGTAGGCCGCCGTCTGGCGCTCGGCGATGCCCACGCTGCCCGCCGCCACCCGCTTGCGCGGGGTGCTCAGGCGGGGCGTGGCCAGCTGTGGGTCCACCAGGCCCATGAAGCCGAAGCCTGGCGCGAAGCCCAGGGCGAACACGGGATAGTCGCGCTCGCTGTGCAGGCGAATCACCTCGTCCTCGCTCAAGCCGCTGCGCGCTGCCAGCACGGGCAGTTCAGGGCCGACACTGGCGTGGTACCACACCGGGATCTCATGGCGACGACCCGCGCTGCCGGTGTCCGGCTGCAGACCGTCCAGCGCCTGGACGATCAGCGCCTTGGCCTCGGCTGGCGGCAGATCGAACTGCACCATCAGCGTGGTATAGGACGGCACCAGGTCCAGCAGGTGCGTGCCCAACGCCGCACTCAGGCGTTGGCTGGCCGCGAGCATCCACGGCATGTTGGCTTCATCGATGCTGTCGAACAGGCGCACCATCAGGCTGTCGATGGCCACGACTTCGATGCGTACTTTCATGCTTGCTCCAACCCATCGAGTGCCTGACGAATCTGCCGCACCGCCGCCACCGAACTGTCGTTGTCGCCGTGCACGCACAGGGTGCTGGCCTGAAGGCGCAAAGCACTGCCGTCGTCGGCCACCAGCGCATAGCCACGGGCCAGGCGCAGAGCCTGCTCGACCACCAGCGCCGAGTCGTGATGCACCGCACCTGGGAGGCTGCGCGACCGCAGATGGCCGCTGGCGGTGTAGGCACGATCGGCGAAGGCCTCGAACCACAACGGCACGCCGATTTCATCGCCCAGCGCCTGGGCAGCGCTGTTGTCGGCGGTGGCCATCAGCATCAACGGCAGGCCACTGTCGTAGGCGGCCATGGCTTCGAGCACGGCACGCAGCTTGAGCGGGTCAGCCATCATGTCGTTGTACAACGCACCATGGGGTTTGACGTAGGCCACCTGGCCGCCGAGGGCTTTGCAGATGCCCTGCAGGGCGCCGATCTGGTAATGCAGCAGGTCGCGGATTTCGTCGTTGCTGCAGGCCATGGAGCGACGGCCGAAACCGACCAGGTCCGGGTAGGCCGGATGGGCGCCGATGGTGACCCCGTGCTGCAACGCCAGGGCCACGGTGCGGCGCATGGTGCCGGGGTCGCCCGCATGGTAGCCACAGGCGATGTTGGCGCAGTCGATGTAGGGCATCACCTCGGCATCGCGGCCCATGCGCCAGCTGCCGAAACTTTCGCCCATGTCGCAATTGAGTAGCAGGCGTTTCACCTGGCGGGTTCCCGTGTCGATGTTCATGTGCCTACCTCAGCGCGCCTTGAGTTGTTTGCCGCAGGTTTCCGGCAGGCTCAAGGCCGCCAGGATCACCACACCGTAGGACACCGCAGAGAAGGCGCCAATCCCCAGGCCCAGCGGTACTTTCTGGCTGAGCAGGCCGATCAGCAACGGGAACACGGCCGCGATCACCTTGCCGATGTTGTAGCAGAAGCCCTGCCCCGAACCACGGATGCGGGTGGGGAACAGCTCGGTGAGGAACGCGCCCATGCCACTGAAGATGCCCGAGGCGAAGAAGCCCAGCGGGAAGCCCAGCCACAGCATCAGGTCATCGCTCACCGCCATCTGCGTGTAGAGCAGCACGATGATGAACGAGCCCACGGCGAACAGGATGAAGTTCTTCTTGCGCCCCAGGATGTCGGACAGGTACGCGCTGATCACGTAGCCCACGTAGGAGCCGACGATCACCATCGCCAGGTAGCCGCCGGTGCCCAGCACGCTCAGGCCACGCTCGTTCTTGAGGAAGGTTGGCAGCCACGAGGTGATGGCGTAGTAGCCACCCAGCGCACCGGTGGTCAGCAAGGACGCGCGCACGGTAGTCCAGAGCATGCCGGGGGCGAAAATCTCGTAGAAGTGCGAAGGCGCTGCGGCCTCTTCCACCGCTTTGGCCTGGCGGTACACCTCCGGATCCTTGACCAGCCGGCGGACGAAGATCACGAAAATGGCCGGTACCAGACCGAGCAGGAACAGTGCGCGCCAAGCCTGCTCAGCAGGCAGCCAGGAGAACAGCAGCGCATAGAGGATCGCCGTCAAGCCCCAGCCCAGGGCCCAACCGGACTGCACCATGCCGACCGCCTTGCCACGGTCCTGGGCGCGGATCACTTCGCCGATCAGCACCGCACCTGCGGTCCACTCGCCGCCGAAACCGAAGCCCATCAGGGTACGGGCGATCAGCAGTTGTTCGTAGTTCTGGGCGAAGCCGCACAGGAAGGTGAAGAAGGCGAACCACAGCACTGTCAATTGCAAGGTGCGTACCCGGCCGATGCGGTCGGAGAGAATGCCGGCGATCCAGCCGCCGACGGCCGATGCGATCAGGGTGCTGGTGTGGATCAGGCCGGCTTCGGTGGTGCTGATGCCCCACATCATGATCAGCGTAGGAATGACGAAGCTGAGCATCTGCGTGTCCATGCCGTCCAGGCCATAGCCGATCTTGCAGCTCCAGAAGGTGCGTCGTTGCTGGGAGTCGATATCGCGGTACCAGGCGAAAGGCCCGCTGGAAGATGAGGGCGAAACCTGTTGCTGCACGCCGGTGGGGTTCATGCTTGCCTCGGCTTGTTGGTATTGTTTTATGGGCGACGTCTGGCGTCGCGGCCTGCCATCATTGTTCAGAGGCCGCGCCAGATGCGTCCAACGAGAAAAACCGCCGGTCTGGAACAAGAAAAACTGATCATGAACCTTCGCTTCCTCGAAACCTTCGTCTGGGTCGCCCGGCTCAAGAGCTTTCGACTCACCGCCGAAAAGCTGTTCACCACCCAGGCGTCGGTCTCCAGCCGCATCGCTGCGCTTGAGGCCGACCTTGGGGTGAAGCTTTTGCTGCGCGACTCACGCGGCGTCAGCCTGACCCCGGAGGGCGCCAAGGTGCTGGAGTACGCCGAGCGCATGCTCGATACCGCCAAGGCCATGAAGCAGTCGCTGGACAGCGACCGGGCCAAGGTCGGGCGCATTCGCCTTGGCGTGATGGACACGGTGATTCATACCTGGATGAGCGCACTGGTGGCAGAACTTACCGAGCGCTACCCCCAGGTTGAAATCGAGCTGGTCGCCGATACTGCGCTCAACTTGCGCGAACAGCTGCAAAAAGGCTTTCTCGATGTAATCCTGCAAACCGACCTTCTGCGCGAACAGTCGATCCGCAGCGTGGACCTGGCGCGCTACCCCATGGGCTGGGTGGTGGCCGCAGGTGCCGCCCAGCACCGCGATTACGCGTCGCTGGCCGAGCTCGGTCGCGAGCGCATCGTGACGTTCTCGAAGAACTCGCGGCCGCACCAGGAAGTGCTCAGCATGCTGCAGGCCGCGGGGGCCGAATCGCCGCGGCTGAACTGCGTGAACTCGGTGGCGGCGATTACCCGTTTGCTGCGCGATGGCTTCGGCATCGGTGCCTTGCCGCCGGCGCTGGTGGATGCCGAGTTGAGTCGGGGTGAGCTGGTGCTGCTCGAAGGCTTGCAGCCACCGCCGAGCCTGGAGCTGGTGGTGGCCTGGCAGACGGGGGTGGCCTTGGTGGATGAGGTGGTCGGGGTGTGCCGGCAGGTGCTGGAGCGCTATGCGCGGGATGTCGGGGCGCAGAGGATTGTGTTGGTCTGAATGATCTGCAGTGCTTGAACTGGCCCTTTCGCGGGGCAAGCCCGCTCCCACAGGTACACCGCTGACTCTGAAACGTTTGCTAGACCTGTGGGAGCGGGCTTGCCCCGCGAAAGGGCCGGCACGGGGACAGAGAGGGTCAGCGCCAACTCTCTTTAACCACTTTTCGCCGGCCGCCCAAAATCACCCAGCCAATCCCCAGCAACAGGCTCTCGACCACAAACGCCAGCACAAACCCTGCACCCACGCCCCAGCCAATCGCCTCAGGCACCAGCAAGATCTGATAGCTATACCCCTTGAGCGTCTCCTCACGCAGCTGCGGATCCGGCTGCACCAGCACATGCCAGGTCCGGCTGACCCACGCCCCTTGCAGCGCCTGCCACTCGTTCTCCAGCAACTGGTTGCGGATCAACAGGCTCTCGATACTGTTGGCATCGCTGTTGAACACCGGGTCGTCACTGCTGCGGTAATGCTGCACCAACGCCTGCAGGTCGCCGTTGAAGAAACGCTCGGCGGTCTGCTTGAAACCATCGAGGGCCTGGCGCGATTCGAACAGGTGCGCCTCGACCCGCTGGCTGTAGTCCTTGACCAGCCCCGGGACCTGGATACCGGCCAGCAGGCCGAAGGTGAACAGCAGCAACCGCAGGTAACTTCTGAACATTCAGCGTCCTTGGCTCTGGCCTTGCGAAACGCATTCCCCGTGCCGCCACAGGCCCCATTGGCCGGGCTCGTAGCGCCGCCAGGTCTCGTTCTCGGTCAAGGCCTCGGTGGCGATCACCGTCACCACGTCATTGGGCGTGGTCTCGGTGTGAAAATCGACGATCAGGTCGACATCCTTCAATCGCGCAGCACCAAACGGGGCGCGACGGGTGATGTGGACCAGCTTGGTCGAGCAGAAGCAGAACAACCAGTCGCCGTCGCTGAGCAGGCAGTTGAACACGCCTTTGCCGCGATACTCGGCACAGGCTTCGACCAGCACAGGGAGCAGCTGTTCCACTTCCACAGGCTCCGGGAAGGCCGCGCGAATGCGGTTGAGCAGGTCGCAGAAGGCCGCCTCGCTGTCGGTATCGCCCACGGGCCGGTAGAAAGTTGCCTCGCCCTTGAAGTCGCCGAGCTGGCCGTTGTGCGCGAAGCACCAGTTGCGGCCCCACATTTCCCGGACGAACGGGTGGGTGTTGGACAGGCACACCCGGCCCACGTTTGCCTGGCGGATGTGGCCGATGACCACTTCGCTCTTGATCGGGTAGCGCTGCACCAGGTTGGCCACTTCCGACTCGCTGCTCGCCGCCGGGTCCTGGAACAGGCGCAGGCCGCGGCCTTCGTAGAAGCCGATGCCCCACCCGTCACGGTGCGGGCCGGTGCGGCCGCCGCGCTGCATCAGGCCGGTGAAGCTGAAGACGATATCGGTAGGGACGTTGGCGCTCATGCCCAGCAGTTCGCACATGTTCGCTGTCTCCGCTTACAAACGGGGCTCGACCCGACCACCGCCGGAGGGCGCGGCAGGCGGCAGGTCGTCGCGGTAACGGTCGCGGCGTTCGGCGGCCAGTGGCGCGCCGGCGTCGAGCCGGGCGTCCTCGGCGGCCTGGCGCTGGGCAGCGGCCTCGGCCTGTTCGCGGCGCTCGCGGGCACGCTTTTCCAGGGGCCAGCGCAGCAGCACGAACAGCGCGTACAGCGCAAAGGCAATCATGCCGTACATGGCAAAGTCGGAAACCGCTCGCCAGGCGTTGTTGCCTACCTTGAAGGCAAGGTCCAGGGTGGTGATGGCGATGGCCGGGGCCACCGCATCCTTGGCCGGGTCGACCACGGTCGGGGTCAGCAGCAGGACCGCCAGGATCACCCGCAGCGGCTCACGCAGCCAACGCCACATCCAGCCGGTGATTTTGAAACCCACCCACAGGCAGCCCAGGGCGGCCACGGCGTAGAGGCCCCAGGCGAGGGTATAGTCGTTCTCGGTCATGGTGATCGTGCAAGCCAGGCAAAGAGACGCCTATGATAAACACTTTTCCGGGCGCAGGCGCCCCCTAGCCAAGAGAACACCGATGCCCAACGCGCTCCAGCCCCCTATCGCCCGCCAGGACCAGGGCGCCGATCCCTACGCCTGGCTGCAACAGCGCGACACGCCCGAAGTACTCGACTACCTGCAGGCGGAAAACGCCTACCAGGAGGCCTGCCTGGCCGACCAGGCGCCCCTGCGCGAGCAGTTGTTCGAAGAAATCAAGGGTCGCATCCTTGAAACCGACCTGTCGCTGCCCTCGCCCTGGGGCCCGTACCTGTACTACACCCGCACCACGGCAGGCGACGAGTACCCGCGCCACTACCGCTGCCCGCGCCCGGCGGATGATTCCAATACCGTGGACGAGCAGCAGGAACAGCTGCTGCTCGACCCCAATGCCCTGGCAGACGGTGGCTTCCTGGCCCTGGGTGCCTTCAGTGTCAGCCCCGACCACCGCCTGCTGGCCTACAGCCTCGACACCAGCGGCGACGAAATCTACACCCTGTACGTCAAGGACCTGGCCAGCGGCAGCCTGACCACCCTGCCCTTCGACGACTGCGACGGCAGCCTGACCTGGGCCAACGACAACCAGACGCTGTTCTTCGCCGAACTGGACGACACCCACCGCCCTTGGCGCCTGCGCCGCTACACCTTGGGCGAGGACGACGCGCAGACCGTGTTCGAAGAGCCCGATGGCCGGTTCTTCCTGCACTGCTATCGCACCAGCTCCGAACAACAGCTGGTGCTGCTGCTCAACAGCAAGACCACCAGCGAAGCCTGGGTGCTCGATGCCCTCACCCCGCAGGCCGCATTCACCTGCCTGGCGCCCAGGGTGGAAGGCCACGAATACTTCCCCGACCACGGCCAGCTCGACGGCCAGTGGCGCTGGTTCATCCGCACCAACCAGGACGGTATCAACTTCGCCCTGTATCAGGCCCCGTGCGAGCAGGTACCGACCCGCGCGCAGTGGCAGCTGCTGGTGGCACACCGCGACGACATCATGCTCGAAGGCCTCAGCCTGAATGCCAGCGCCCTGACCTTGAGCCTGCGCGAAGGCGGCCTGCCGATCATCGAGGTTCGCCCCCAAGGCCTTGCCAGCTACCGGGTCGAGCTGCCTGACGCGGCCTACAGCCTGTACGTGCAGGACAGCCTGGAATTCGTCAGCCGCCGCGTGCGCCTGCGCTATGAAGCGCTCAACCGCCCCGCGCAGGTACGCCAGCTGGACCTGGCCACAGGTGCCCAGGTGGTGCTCAAGCAAACCCCGGTGCTGGGCGAATTCGATGCCGACGACTACGTCAGCGAGCGCCTGTGGGCCACCGCCGCCGATGGCACCCAGGTGCCGATCAGCCTGGTCCGCCGCAAGCAAGACCAAGGCAAGACCGTGCCGCTCTACCTGTATGGTTACGGCGCCTACGGCGAGAGCCTCGACCCATGGTTTTCCCATGCCCGCCTGAGCCTGCTGCAACGCGGCGTGGGCTTTGCCATCGCCCATGTGCGCGGCGGTGGCGAGCTGGGCGAAGCCTGGTACCGCGCCGGCAAGCAGGAACACAAGCACAACAGCTTCAGCGACTTCATCGCCTGCGCCGAACACCTGATCGCCCAGGGCGTGACAGCGTCCGATCGCCTGGCCATCAGCGGCGGCAGCGCCGGTGGCCTGCTGATGGGTGCGGTGCTCAACCAGCGCCCTGAGCTGTTCCGCTGCGCCATTGCCGAAGTACCGTTCGTCGATGTGCTCAACACCATGCTCGACCCCGAGTTGCCGCTGACCGTCACCGAGTACGACGAATGGGGCAACCCCGAGGAGCCCGAGGTGTACGAGCGGATCAAGGCCTACGCGCCCTACGAGAACGTCAGCGCCCAGGCCTACCCGGCCATGCTGGTGGTCGCCGGCTACAACGACAGCCGCGTGCAGTACTGGGAAGCCGCCAAGTGGGTGGCACGCCTGCGCACGCGCAAGACCGACGACAACCTGCTGCTGCTCAAGACCGAGATGGGGGCGGGTCACGGCGGCATGAGCGGGCGCTACCAGGGGCTGCGGGATGTGGCGCTGGAATATGCGTTCGTCTTCAATGAGCTGGGCGTGGCGTAAGACACGCGCTTGATCGGGGGCCCTATCGCCGGCAAG
>NZ_AKJC01000113.1 GCF_000282535.1 Pseudomonas sp. GM84
AGCCGGCTCCCACAGGTAACTGCACCGCTCTTGAGGACGGTGCAGTACCTGTGGGAGCCGGCTTGCCGGCGATTGGCCCTTAAGCGTTACCGGAAAGCTTCAGTCGCGCCGCCTGGGTAAAGTCCAGCATCCGGTTCAAAGGCTTGATCGCCTTCGGCACCAGCGCCGGATCAACGAAGATTTCGTTGCTACCCGTGCGCAAGCAATCCAGCACCCGCTCCAGGGTATTCATCGCCATCCACGGACAATGCGCGCAGCTGCGGCAGGCCGCGCCGTTACCGGCAGTCGGCGCCTCGACGAACTCCTTGTCCGGGCACAACTGCTTCATCTTGTAGAAGATGCCGCGGTCGGTGGCGACGATGAAGGTCTTGTTCGGCAGCGTCTGCGCAGCCTTGATCAGCTGGCTGGTGGAGCCAACCGCGTCGGCCAGTTCGATCACCGACTCCGGCGACTCGGGGTGCACCAGAATCGCGGCATCCGGGTACAGCGCCTTCATGTCGGCCAGCTGGCGCGACTTGAACTCTTCGTGGACGATGCAGGCACCGTCCCACAGCAGCATGTCGGCACCGGTCTGCTTCTGGATATAGCGGCCCAGGTGCTGGTCCGGCCCCCAGATGATGGTTTCGCCGTTATCCATCAGGCTTTCGACGATCTCGAGCGCGCAGCTGGAGGTCACTACCCAGTCAGCCCGCGCTTTGACGGCAGCCGAGGTATTGGCGTAGACCACCACGGTACGCTCGGGGTGCTGGTCGCAGAAGGCCGAGAACTCTTCGACCGGGCAGCCCAGGTCGAGCGAGCAGGTAGCCTCCAGGGTCGGCATCAGCACGCGTTTTTCCGGGGTGAGGATCTTGGCCGTTTCGCCCATGAAGCGCACGCCGGCGACGATCACGGTGTCAGCCGGGTGGTTCTTGCCGAAGCGGGCCATTTCCAACGAGTCGGACACGCAACCACCGGTTTCTTCGGCCAGCGCCTGGATGACCGGATCGCAGTAGTAATGGGCGACCAACACGGCATTCTGCGCCTTCAGCTCGGCAGCGATGGCCGCACGGTATTCGGCCTCCTGCTCGGCGGTCAGCGGGTTGGGCTGCTTGGCATCAAGGTGGGCCTGAACCAACAGGCGTTCGGAAATCTGGGTCATGATCGCTGGACCTGCAGGCGCGCGTGCGCGTCAAATCGAGTGTACCACCCGGCCCTGACAGATCGGCTAAGGGTGCCGGACGGCTAGCACGCCGCCACGGCCCTCTGCGGGCGCGGATTATTATCGGACGCCGAAGGCTACAGACAATCAAGGGATTTCTAAAGGGGTTTTTGTGTTGCCTGCAGGGGCCCTATCGCCGGCAAGCCGGCGATAGGGCCCCTGCAGATCACCCCTGCGGCTGCATCGCCGCAAAGTGCGCCGCCAGGATCATGGCGAACTCCTCGACGGTCATCTTCTTGCCGTTGAAGTCGACCATGCCGTCGGCATAGTGCAGGCTCGACACCACCTCATTGCCCTGCACGGTGGCCATGCCGCTCTGCAGCGCCATCATGCCGACCATCTCACCGGCCTGGCTGGACTGCATGGCAATCGCCTGAGCGTCGGTCTGCCCTTCCAGCAAGGCCTGCAGGGTCGCCAGGTCACCGATCATCGGCTTGGACAGCGAGAGCTTGCTCTTGACCTGGGTGATCAACTGCTTGCTCAGCTGGTCAGGCGGCAAATCGAAGGAGGTCGGGCTGGCGAAATCCATCGACAGGTTGAAACGGCTCTCGCCATTGGCGGTCTTGAACGACAGGTTCTCCACCGCCACCTGCGGCTTGGACGCCAGCAACTGCTGCAGGTTGCCCTGGAACTTGGCCTTTTCCGCCTCGTCCATCTGGATCTCCGGTACCGGCTGGCCGGCCGCAGCCGCCGCCTCGAACTCCGGCAAGTGCGCCTGGTACCACAGTGACAGCGCCTGCAAGGCCGGGGCATTGAGCGACTTGATGCTCACCGCCATCTGCCCGCTGCCGACCGCGCGGCCGTCCCAGGTAATGTCCGAAACCTTGTAATCCACTCGCCCACCGACGGTGTTGGGGCCGTCGAGGGTCTGCACGACATTCTGCTCGAGGCTTTTGAGCAACAGCACTTGCTGCTTCGGCCCCATGGTGGCTTTGGCCTGCGCCAGGTGCAGGTCGATATTGCCGACGTAAATCATTTCATGCTCGGTAGCCGCCAGCTTGCCGTCGATCTTCAACCCCTGGAGCTCGAAGGTCGCCGGCGGGTGGTCTTCGCCCACCAGCTTGATGTCCAAACGCTCGGCGGCGCCATGGAACTTGGATGCCTTGCCATCCTTGTCGCCCGTGGCCTCCAGCTTCAACCCAGAAAAATCGATGCTGCTGCCGTTGGCCTGGTTGACCTTGAACGGCGCCAGCTGGATGGTGCTGTCAGCACTGCCGCCGTAGCCCAGGCTGACATGCGTGGTGATCGGCGGCTGTTCACCGGTGGCGGCGAACCAAGGGGCCGTGAAGTCGTCTTTCTGCAGCACAGTGTTGCTGGTGGCCATTACCGGCATGAGCTTCAGCGCCTTGACCCGCGACCAGGGGAATGGGCCATGCTCGATCTGGTCGGTGAAGCCGACTTCGAAGTTGACCGTATCGCCACTGCCATCGCCAAGGTTGATGTCCTTGGCCTTGAGCCGGTACTGAGCAGTGCTGGTGAAGAAGTGCTGCTCCAACCCGACCCGCTCGATGATCATGCTGCCGCCAGTCCCCACCAGGACCTTCTTCAGCTCGGCATTGGCAAGGTTGACGGAGCGTTCCAGTTCCGTGGGCAGTTGCTTGCCGGTGTACCAGGCGCCAGCGGTGGTTGCGACGGCAATGGCGATGGCCAGGCCGGAAAGGATGCCTACTGATTTCTTCATGAATAGAACCGTTCGATGTCCATATGGCTTGCACGCGACCCGATGGTCGTGCAGAGGGCAAAAGAATATCACTGCAGCTTCGATCCGGTGCTCGCAGCTGAAGCAAATTCGCGCTTTAAGAAATGCCCTACGCAAGACGGGAAAACCGCCCAGCCGTTCATTTTTACGAACATCAAAGTCGATTCAAATTCGCAAAAAACCGCGTACAAAGTGAACATTTTGGCCATTTAATCGATAAAAATTTCAATTTCGTAACATCTTGTCATGTTTAACTTGACACCCATCGGCCCATCGTTTTTTATTTTCACCACCTCGCCCAGCGCCCGATCCACGAAGAAGAAAAAGTCGCGCCGTCATGATGCTCGGATGCCCCTGCCCGCACGCTTCACTCTCCTCGTCAAGGTACTGCCAGCCTGACATCGGCGCCTAGCCCGCGCCTACCTCTGCTCCAAACAAAAAAGGTGAACAACATGGAGCCACACCAGCATGCAGACTGACCACAACGCCACCGGCAACGGCCAATTCCGTAAATCCCTGCGCCTCTGGCACGTGGTCATCATCGGCTTGGCATACCTCACGCCAATGACCGTGTTCGACACTTTCGGCATCGTTTCCGGCATTACTTCCGGTCACGTTCCCAGCGCCTACCTGCTGGCCTTGGCCGGCGTCCTGTTCACTGCCGTGAGTTACGGAACCCTGGTGCGTCGCTTCCCACAGTCGGGTTCGGCCTACACCTATACCCAACGCGCCATCAACCCTCACGTAGGCTTCCTGGTCGGCTGGTCGTCGCTGCTCGACTACCTGTTGCTGCCCATGGTCAACGCGCTGCTGGCCAAGCTCTACCTCTCGGCCATGTTCCCTGAGGTGCCGGAGTGGATGTGGGTGGCCGGCTTCGTCACCCTGATCAGCCTGATCAACATGCGCAGCATCAACCTGGTGGCGCACTTCAACCTGCTGTTCGTGGTCGTGCAGCTGGTGATCATGTCGGTGTTCATCTACCTCTGCGTGCGCGGCCTGGGCCAAGGCGAAGGGCTGGGCACCACCTGGAGCCTGACACCCTTTACCGACTCGCAGACGCAGCTCAGTGCCCTGGCTGCCGGCGCGACCATCCTGTGCTTCTCGTTCCTTGGCTTCGACGCGGTCACCTGCCTGTCGGAAGAAACCAAGGACCCGGGCAAGATCATCCCGCGGGCAATCTTCCTCACCGCCCTGATCGGCGGCGTGGTGTTCATCGCGGTGTCGTACTTCATGCAGGCGTACTTCCCCAACAACGCCCGCTTCCACGACCCGGAAGCGGCCTTGCCGGAAATCGCCCTGTACGTCGGTGGCAAGCTGTTCCAGTCGATCTTCATCGCCTGCACCGTGATCAACACCATCGCCTCGGGCCTGGCCTCGCAAACCAGCGTGTCGCGCCTGCTGTACGTCATGGGCCGTGACAACGTGATCCCCAGCAGCGTGTTCGCTCGCCTGCACTCGCGTTACAAGACCCCGGTGGTGAACATTGCCGTGGTCGGCGTGATTGCCCTGTCGGCCATCTACTTCGACCTGGTGACCGCCACCTCGATCATCAACTTCGGCGCGCTGGTGGCCTTCAGCTTCGTCAACCTGTCGGTGATCTGCCACTGCTACCTGCGCGAGGGCAACCGCCAGGGGCTGGCCAACAAGTTGAAGTACCTGGTGCTGCCGACCATCGGCTTCTGCATCATTGCCAAGCTCTGGCTCGACCTCAATGAGCACTCGCTGGTGTTTGGCGGCCTCTGGGCGTTGCTGGGGCTGGTGTACCTGGCCTGGCTGACCAAGGCCTTCCGGGTCGCACCGCCGAACTACGTCGCCGAATGACACTTGCCACCGACAACGCCCGCGCCTGAACGCGGGCGTTGTTCATCTTCGATAAGGAAAGCCAAGATGCCGCTGCGCCGCCTGTCCATCCAATGGAAGATCACCCTGCTCGCCGGCCTCTGCCTGCTGGCCATCGTCGCCTTGCTGGTGGCCACCTCGCTGACCCAGGCTCGGCGTAGCGCGGCTCTGGTCAGCCAGGCCAACAGCGAAATGCTCGATCACAGCGCACGCCTGCGCCTGCAGGCCCACGCCGAAACCCAAGCCCTGCGTATCCAGCGCTACTTCATGGATGGCTACCAGTACGCCAATGGCTTCGCCCACCTGGTACAGGTGCTCAAGGCCCGTGGCGGCAGCGACCTGCGCGCCGAGCTGACCCGCCAGGCCCACGCCAGCCTTGCCGGCAACCCCGACGTGATCGGCCTGTACCTGGTGTACCAGCCCAACGCACTGGACCATCAGGACAGTCAATTCGTCGGCCAGGACGCGCTCGGCAGCAACGAAAGCGGGCGCTTCTCGCTGTACTGGTCGCAACCACGCCCAGGCACGCTGGAACTCGAGGCCATGCCCGAATCGATGCTCAACGACAGCAGCCTCGGCACCAACGGCGCCCCCAAGAACCGCTGGCTGACCTGCCCCGAGGAGACGGCCAGAGCCTGCGTGCTCGAACCCTACCTGGACGAGGTCAATGGCCGCCAGGTGCTGATGACCAGCATTGCCCTGCCACTGCTGGAGAATGGCAAGGTGGTCGGCGTGGTCGGCCTGGACATCGGCCTGGACAACCTGCAGCAGTTGAGCCTGGAAGGCCGCCAAGACCTGTTCGACGGCCAGGGCCAGGTCAGTATCGTCAGCGCCAGCGGCCTGCTGGCCGGCCACAGCCGCGACAGCTCG
Source organism: Pseudomonas sp. GM84 (assembly GCF_000282535.1). Lineage (GTDB taxonomy): Bacteria > Pseudomonadota > Gammaproteobacteria > Pseudomonadales > Pseudomonadaceae > Aquipseudomonas. The sequence goes on from NZ_AKJC01000113.1 coordinate 5,607, forward strand.
AAGCTGGGCGCACCGCTTGACCAGGCCGTGGCCAGTGGCCTGTTGCGGGTCGCCCGGCCGTTCTCGCCGATCCCCGACGCAGCCCCGTGGCAAGTGTTTCTGGAACTGCCTGAGGCCGTGCTCCAGGCGCCTGCCGTGGCCCTCAACCAGCGCCTGGACGCGCACAACCAGAGCGCCAACCTGAACGGCCTGCTGATCGGCCTGGGCGCAGCGGTACTCGGTCTGCTGCTGGTCTGGCTGACCGCGCGTGGCGTGACCCGGCCGATCCTGGCCGTGGCCGCGCGGCTGGAAGACATCGCCAGCGGCGAAGGCGACCTCACCCGCCGCCTGGAATACGCCCGACAGGACGAACTGGGCCAGCTCAGCGGCTGGTTCAACCGCTTCCTCGACAAGCTGCAACCGGTGATTGCCCAGGTCAAGGGGTCGCTGCTCGAAGCCCGTGGCACCGCTGACCAGTCTGCGGCCATCGCCAGCCAGACCAGCAGTGGCATGCAGCAGCAGCAACGCGAAATCGAGCAGGTAGCCACAGCCGCCAATGAAATGAGCGCCACGGCCCAGGATGTCGCCCACAACGCCGCCCAGGCAGCCCAGGCAGCACGCGGCGCCGACCAGGCCAGCCGCGAGGGCTTGCAACTGATCGCCAGCACCCGCGAGGCCATCGACCAGCTGACCGCCGGGATGAATACGGCCGTGGATGAAGCCCGCGCCCTGGAGAGTCGTAGCGAGCAGATCGGCTCGGTACTGGAGGTGATCCGCTCCATTGCCGAGCAGACCAACCTGCTGGCACTCAATGCGGCGATCGAAGCGGCTCGCGCCGGGGAAGCCGGACGCGGCTTCGCTGTGGTCGCCGACGAGGTGCGCACCCTGGCCCGGCGCACCCAGGTGTCGGTGGAAGAGATCCGCCAGGTGATCGAAGGCCTGCAACAAGGCACCCAGGATGTAGTCGGCGCCATGCATGCTGGCCAGCGTCAGGCGCAGGCCAGCGCAACGCGCATGGAGCAGGCGCTGCCGGCCTTGCAACGGATTGGCGAAGCGGTGGCGGTGATCAGCGACATGAACTTGCAGATTGCCTCGGCGGCGGAGGAACAGAGCGCGGTGGCCGAGGAAGTGAACCGCAACGTGGCAGGGATCCGCGATGTGACAGAATCGCTGTCGGGCCAGGCGGATGAATCGGCGCGGATCAGCCAGGCATTGAACCGATTGGCCAATCAGCAACAGGCTTTGATGGAACAGTTTCGCGTCTAGTCTGTACGGGCCCTATCGCCGGCAAGCCGGCTCCCACAGGTACGCCACAGGTTTTGAATACTGTGCTTTACCTGTGGGAGCCGGCTTGCCGGCGATAGGGCCACAACCTTTTGAATGAGTTCTACCCATGGAATCACCCAACAAACCACCCTTCTTCGACATCACCAGCGAACAGGGCCTGCTACGCACCTCGATCGCCGTCACCCTGTTCATCGCCACCATCGGCATCGCCTTCGGCCTGGCCTCGGGTTCGTTCTCGATCGTCTTCGACGGCGTCTACTCGCTGGTCGACGCCAGCATGAGCGGCCTGTCCCTGGTGGTGGTCAAGCTGATCACCTCGCACGCCACCAGCCTGCAGCTGTCACGCAAGCTGCGCGAGCGCTTCACCATGGGCTTCTGGCACCTGGAACCGATGGTCCTGGCACTTAACGGCATCCTGCTCAGCGGCGTGGCCATCTACGCGCTGATCAACGCCGTCAGCAGCCTGCTCGAAGGCGGTCGCCACCTGGAGTTCGGCATCGCGATGATCTACGCGGTACTGACCGTGATCGCCTGCGCCACCATCGCCGTGGTCGAGAACCGCGCCAACCGCAAGCTGCAGTCCGACTTCGTGCGTATGGACGTCAAGGGCTGGATCATGTCGGCGAGCATTACCGCAGCCTTGCTGATCGCCTTCTGCTTCGGCTACGCGGTGCAGGGCACGCAGTGGGAATGGGTGTCGCCCTACATCGACCCGGCGGTGCTGGCACTGGTGTGTCTGGTGATCATCCCGCTGCCGCTGTCGGTGGTGCGCCAGGCCATGTCGGAAATCTTCCTGGTCACGCCAGGTGACCTCAAGCAGCACGTGGACGAAGTGTCGCGGGCGTTCGTCAGCAAGCACGGGTTGCAGTCCTACCGGGCCTATGTGGCCAAGGTTGGGCGCTCGCGGGAAATCGAACTGTATTTCATCGTGCCCAAGAGCATGGGTGCCAAGTCCATTGACGAGTGGGACGCGCTGCGTAACGAGATTGGCGATGCCGTGGGTGGCGAAGGGCCGGATCGCTGGATCACCGTCGTGTTCACCGGCGACCCGGAGTGGGCGGAATAAGGGCCGCTCTGCGGCCCAATCGCCGGCAA
>NZ_AKJC01000114.1 GCF_000282535.1 Pseudomonas sp. GM84
GGCGCCTGCCGCTGACGAACAGGGTGGCCTCGGCCAGGCCATAGCTGGCGAAGAAGCTGCTCGGCTGGAAACCACAGGCGGCGAACTTCTCGGCGAAGGTGTCGAGGCTGTCCTGGCGGATCGGTTCGGAGCCGGAATAGGCCACGCGCCAGCGGCTCAGGTCGAGGCCGGCCAGGGCCGCTTCGCTGACCCGCTCGCTGCACAGACGGTAGGCGAAGTCCGGCCCGCCACTGATGGTGCCGCCGTATTCGCTGATCGCCTGCAGCCAGCGCAGCGGTCGGGCCAGGAAGTAGCCCGGCGACATCAGCACACAAGGCACGCCGCTGAAGATCGGCTGCAGCAGGCCGCCGATCAGGCCCATGTCGTGGTACAGCGGCAGCCAGCTGACGATCACGTCGTCGGGGTTCAGGTCGATGCCAAAGCCGTGGCGGATCAACTGCTCGTTGGCCACCAGGTTGCCGTGGCTGACCTGCACGCCCTTGGGCAGCGCCGTGGAGCCGGAGGTGTACTGGAGGAAGGCGATGTCGTCGCCGGCCAGCGTCGGCTCGCGCCAGGCCTCGGCCAGGCTCGGGTCCAAGGTGTCCACCGCCAGCAGTGCGGGGGCGTTGTCGCCAGCCAGGGCTTCGAGGCCCTGCAGGCTGTCGTGCAGCGCCGCCACGGTCAGCAGCAGACGCGGCTCGGCGTCGTCGATGATCGACAGCAGGCGCTCCTGATGGTGACGGCGCGACGACTCCGGCGGATAGGCCGGCACGGCGATGACGCCGGCATACAGGCAGCCGAAGAACGCCGCGACATAGTCCGGGCCGCTGGGGAACAACAGCACGGCGCGGTCGGCGAACCCCGCTTGGGCCTGCAAGGCGGCGGCAATGGTGCGCGCGCGACGGTCCAGCTCGCGGTAACTGAGCACGGCCTGCTCGCCGGGGGCGTCGGCCAGAAAGCGCAGGGCTATGCGGTCCGGGGTTTGCGCGGCACGTTGCGCCAGTGCCTGGACCAGCGAGAGCGGGAGTTCGAAGGCGTCCGTCATGGGGTGTTCCTGCCAGTGTCTGGGTAAGTCGGGCCGGCTGCCTCGCGCAAGGGCGGCGGGCAGCATGCGGCGGCCGGATGTACACAGGGGAACGGATGGGCAACGGAAGAAATTAACGGCAAAACCCGGCGCCGGAAGGTGCAGAAAGTGAACTGCATCACGGCTGTCGGCTTAGAACTGAAACTAACGGATACTGATTAACTTTCGTATTTGACAATCATTATCATTCTGAATAGTTTGTCGCACGTCGTAGGAAGCTTCCCCGCCAGGGGTGCTCCCTTTCCCTTCCGAGACAAGGTGATTTCCATGGCGGAACAGCTATCCACAAGTAAGTGCGATTCACCATTACTCCAGGCGTTCGTCGACAACCGCAGCATTCTGGTCAAGATCGCGGCACGCATCACCGGTTGCCGCTCGCGCGCCGAAGACGTGGTGCAGGACGCTTTCTTCCGGCTCGGTTCCGCCCCCCACATCACCTCGTCGTTCAAGGCCCAGCTCAGCTATCTGTTTCAGATCGTGCGCAACCTGGCCATCGATCACTACCGCAAGCAGGCGATGGAGCTGAAGTACTCCGGCAGTGAAGAGGAAGGCCTCAACGTCGTCGTACTCAACGCCTCGCCGGAAGCCACCCATATCAATCTTGCCGCCCTGGAGCACATTGCCGAGGCGCTCAACGAACTGCCCCCGCGCACCCGCTATGCGTTCGAGATGTACCGTCTGCATGGCGTGCCGCAGAAGGACATCGCCAAGGAGCTGGGGGTGTCGCCGACCTTGGTCAACTTCATGATTCGCGATGCGCTGGTGCATTGCCGCAAGACGGCTAACCGGCAGGGTTGAGGTTCGGCGGCGCCTGCTTCGCGGGACAAGCCCGCTCCCACAGAGATCGCACCTTGCTTGAGGCCAGAGGCGGACCTGTGGGAGCGGGCTTGTCCCGCGAAGCAGGCGACCCCGTACTAGGCCAGCTTGCAGCGCTCGAAGAACCGCTCCCGCCCCAGAATCATCAGCGCTGCCCGCTTGTGCGGGAAATCGAACTCTTTCTCGCAGTGGAAGCACTGGTCGTGCATGTAGCCGATCATCTTGCCATTGTCGGCACGCGGCTCGGCCACCACCCGCTGGGTGCGCGGGTCATCGAGGAACAGGTAGTGCACCAGCGCCGACAGCCAGCTGGCGACCTTGTGTGGCCCGCGGTGGTTCTCCTCGCCCACCAGCATGTGCACGCCACGGTCGTAGTCGTCGGCCGGGTAGAACGGTGCAATGCGGTCTTCCTTGGCCCAGTAGGCTTCGAAGTAGGCGAACGGCTGGTCGTCGAAGCTGCCGATCAGGGTCAGGGTGTGCGGGTCGGCTTCGAGCTTGGCCAGATACTCCCTGTGCTGCTCCAGCGAGCCGCCCTCCTGCCAGAACTTCTCCACCCGCGGGTTGTTCTGCCAGCGGTTGAATCGCGCCAGGTCCTGGTCGATTTCCAGGGTCCGCAACGACACCCAGCTGCCCAGCCGGGCATCGAAACGGCGATAGACCTCGCCACGCGGCTTGGGCGCCCGGCGGGGGTGGCGCTTGCCATCGCTCAGCTGCATCTGCTGTGGGTAGGCGGCGGTCGACGCCTGACTCAGCCAGGGATGCGGCAACTGCCAGAACAGCGTGTGCTCGCACCGGTACACGCCTGGCCTCTCGCCCATCACCAGCAGCCCGCTGGCCAGCGCCTCGGGTTGCGGTTGCGGCAGGTGCCAGGTCAGGCGCTGGCAGGCGGGGTCGCGTGACAGCAGCCAGTAGCAGGCGGCCCACAACGCTTGCTGGGGGCGCTCGGGGCAAAGGCTTTCAATATGGACCTCAAGGGTTTCGCCCGGCACCAGGCGCACCTGGATCAGGGGACGGTCTTCCAGCGTCAGGCTCAGCCAGCGGTCGCCTTGGTCGGCGCTGAGGCTGTGCCAGCGAGGCAGTGACAACGGCTGCGAAGCGGCATCGAACGGCATGGTCTTGGCTCACGGTAAGTGAAAGAAAGGCTCACGGATGAAAACGTGGCCGCGACCTTGGAATTTACTCGGCGGGCGCCGCGACGGTGATCCGATAGGGTTGGAAGATCCGCGTCAGTTCGCCGGTCTCGCGCAGGTAGCGCAGCAGCGCGGAGAACTGCTCGGGGCTGATGGGAGCGCCTGGGCGCAGCAAGGCGTAGTGGTGATAGACCTGGTCGATACGCTCGGAAGCCATCAGCGTGTCCAGGCTGGTGGGGTTGCGCACCAGGAAATCGCTGAGGTAGGAGCGCGTGACCAAGGCGATGTCGGCGCGCCCGGCCTGGACCATCAGCAGGTTGCTGTCATGGGAATAGGTCAGGGTCGCGTTGTAGGTCGCGCGCAGGTGATCAGGGTCGGGGTCGAAGCGTGCGAAGGCGTAGTGATAGCCATTGAACAGCGCCAGGCGCTTGCCCTGCAGGTCATCGAAGTAGAGCTGGTCACGGCCGTCGGCCTTTTTCGCGACGAACACCTCGGCATCTTCCAGGCCCATGTCCACGGTCTGGTGCGGAATCTGCTGCCAACCCCAGGCGGGGTTCTCGAAGATCGCCATGTCGGTACGGCCTTGCTGCAGATCGCCGAAGCGCCGCTGAATGGACGTGGGCACCAGAACAAAGCGGTAATCCGCCTGCAATTGGTTCAAGGCCTGGACCAGTTGCGGCAGCAGCCCGGTGTCAGCACCCTGCTCCGGGCGCACGGTATAGGGCGGGAAATGTGCGGCACCGATCTTCACTTCGATGGCGTCGGCAGCCCATGTCGGTGCCGCCAGCCCGGCAACGGCCAACAGCAACAGGGTGGCAAAAACCTTCAGGCCGGGTGCAGGAGTCAAGACGGGCACTCATCACGGTTCATACCTGGTTGCGCTTAAGCTAGGCGTTTTCGAAAAACGGCACAACCGCTGGAAACGCCAAAATGAGGGCATTTTGCCAGAGGGTGCCATGAGCCCGGACATTGGCTACGCTGCTCTAGCATGTATGGCGAGGGAGCCTGGTATGGGCCACTGGTTGGTGATCGACCTGGAAGCCACCACCGATGACGGTGGCTGGCCGGTCACGGAGATGGAAGTCATTGAAATTGGCGCCAGCCTGGTGACCCGCGAGGGCCGCGAGGTGGACCATTTCCAGCGCTTCGTGCGGCCGCGCCGGCGGCCCCAGCTGACGCCGTTCTGCCGCCAGCTGACCAAGATCAGCCAGGCCAACGTCGACAGCGCTGCGGCGTTTCCGGAGGTGTGGGCGCGCTTCGAGCGCTGGCTGGGGCACCATCGCGGGCAGTTGCAGGCCTGGGTCAGCTGGGGTGACTACGACCGCCAGCAACTGTTGCAGGAATGGCAGCAGCATGAGCTCGACAGCCTGTTGCGCAACCTGCCGCACATCAACCTCAAGCAGCGCTTCGCCAAGGCCCGCCACCTGCAACGCCCGACCGGGCTCAACGGTGCCCTGCACCTGGCCGGCATGCACTTCAGCGGCCAGCAGCACCGGGCGCTGGAGGATGCGCGCAATACGGCTCGGCTGCTGCCCTTGAGCCTGCCGGGCCTTTGAGGGCGGGGCACCTGAAAGCAGATGACGGCGTGAATGGGCTTGGGCATACTGGCCAGCCCTTTTTCATCCCCCTCTCTTTTCAGGAGTCGCCCCATGTTCAAGGTCAACGAGTACTTCGATGGCACCGTCAAGTCGATCGCCTTCGAAGGTGCTGAAGGTCAGGCCACCGTCGGCGTGATGGCCCCGGGCGAATACGAGTTCGGCACCGCCAAGCGTGAAATCATGCACGTGGTTTCCGGTGCGCTGACCGTGAAGCTGCCGGGTAGCGACAACTGGGAAACCTTCAACGCTGGCGACAAGTTCAATGTGGCTGCCGACAGCAAGTTTCAGTTGAAGGTGGCGGTGGATACCGCTTACCTGTGCGAGTACCGCGACTGATCTGCAGCGCCCTCTTCGCGGGACAAGCCCGCTCCCACAGGATCGCCACTGGTTTCGACCTGTGTGCAATGTCTGTGGGAGCGGGCTTGTCCCGCGAAGAATCCAGCACTAGTTCAACAGAAACTCCGCCACCCTTTCGGCCGCCGCCTGTAAATGCTGCGCATGGCTGAACCCCGACGCCTTCAGCGGCTTCAGGTCATGATCCCCCGCCACCAGCCAGCTCACCTCGATCGACGGTGACAGCGCATACCCCTGCACCGCCTCCCGATTTCCCAAGGCATCCCGCTCGCCCTGCACGATCAACGTCGGCGTCTTCAATTGCGCCAGGTGCTCCACGCGCGGCTTCTCGGGCTTGCCCACCGCATAGAACGGATACCCCAGGCATACCAACGCATCGGCACCCAACTCGTCAGCCAGCAGGCTGGCCATGCGCCCGCCCATGGACTTGCCGCCAATCGCCAGCTTTCCCGTGACCAAAGGTCGCACCTGCCGGTACACCTCGCGCCAGCATTCGAGCAGCACCTTCTGCGGATTGGGCGGCCGTTTGCCACCCCCGACCCTGCGCTCGGCCATGTAGGGGAACTCGAAGCGAACCACGCCAACCCCAAGCGCCGCCAGCCTTTGCGCGATTTCGTTCATGAATTCGCTGTCCATCGGCGCCCCTGCGCCATGGGCCAGGATCAGGCACCCCGCAGGTGCGCTATGTCCCTGATTCGATGGGGAATCGCAGCGCAAGCCTGGGACATTTCCGATCTTCGCCCATTGATCCCCGTCAATACAGGCACTTTGCCCATTAATCATGCTTGCCTCGCTATAAAGCCTGCCAAATAACCGTGGATGGGAACCCATACATGAACACAACCAGCAGTACCGCCTATAACTACAAGGTGGTCCGCCAATTCGCCATCATGACGGTGGTGTGGGGAATCGTCGGGATGGGGCTCGGCGTCTTCATTGCCGCCCAGCTCGCCTGGCCTTCCCTGAACTTCGACCTCCCCTGGACCAGCTTCGGCCGCCTGCGTCCCCTGCATACCAATGCGGTGATCTTCGCCTTCGGCGGCTGCGCGCTGTTCGCCACCTCCTATTATTCGGTGCAACGTACCTGCCAGACCACCCTGTTCGCACCCAAGCTGGCCGCGTTCACCTTCTGGGGCTGGCAGCTGGTCATCCTGCTGGCAGCCATCACCCTGCCGCTGGGCTACACCAGCTCCAAGGAATACGCCGAGCTGGAATGGCCGATCGACATCCTGATCACCATCGTCTGGGTCTGCTACGCCATCGTGTTCTTCGGCACGATGATGAAGCGCAACACCAAGCACATCTATGTCGGCAACTGGTTCTTCGGCGCCTTCATCCTCACCGTGGCGATGCTGCACATCATCAACAACCTGGAGCTGCCGGTCAGCCTGACCAAGTCGTACTCGGTGTATGCCGGCGCGACCGATGCCATGGTGCAATGGTGGTATGGCCACAACGCGGTGGGCTTCTTCCTGACCGCAGGCTTCCTGGGGATGATGTACTACTACGTGCCCAAGCAGGCCGAGCGCCCGGTGTATTCCTATCGCCTGTCGATCGTCCACTTCTGGGCGCTGATCACCCTGTACATCTGGGCCGGTCCCCACCACCTGCACTACACCGCGCTGCCCGACTGGGCGCAGTCGCTGGGCATGGTGATGTCGCTGATCCTGCTGGCGCCGAGCTGGGGCGGCATGATCAACGGCATGATGACCCTGTCCGGTGCCTGGCATAAGTTGCGCAGCGACCCGATCCTGCGCTTTTTGGTCGTGTCCCTGGCGTTCTACGGCATGTCCACCTTCGAAGGCCCGATGATGGCCATCAAGACGGTCAACGCCCTGTCCCACTACACCGACTGGACCATCGGCCACGTACACGCCGGCGCTCTTGGCTGGGTGGCGATGATCTCGATCGGTGCGCTGTACCACACCATCCCGAAAGTGTTCGGCAAAGAGCAGATGCACAGCATCGGCCTGATCAACGCGCACTTCTGGCTGGCGACCATCGGCACCGTGCTGTACATCGCCTCGATGTGGGTCAACGGCATCGCCCAAGGCCTGATGTGGCGGGCGGTGAACAGCGACGGCACGCTCACCTACTCGTTCGTCGAAACCCTGGTGGCCAGCCACCCTGGCTTCATCGTGCGCTTCGTCGGTGGTGCGATCTTCCTCAGCGGCATGTTCCTGATGGCCTGGAACACCTGGCGCACCGTGCGAGCCCCGGCCGCCGTCGCCGCCCCTGCCAACGCGCAACTGGCCTGAGGAGACCTGCCTGATGAAACATGAAGTGATCGAGAAGAACGTCGGCCTGCTGGCCTTGCTGATGGTGTTCGCCGTCAGCATCGGCGGCCTGACCCAGATCGTCCCGCTGTTCTTCCAGGACGTGACCAACAAGCCGGTCGAAGGCATGAAGCCCTACACCGCGCTGCAGCTCGAAGGCCGCGATATCTACATCCGCGAAGGCTGCGTCGGCTGCCACTCGCAGATGATCCGTCCGTTCCGCGCCGAAACCGAGCGTTACGGCCACTACTCGGTGGCCGGTGAAAGCGTGTGGGACCACCCGTTCCTGTGGGGCTCCAAGCGTACCGGTCCGGACCTGGCCCGGGTCGGTGGCCGCTACTCGGACGACTGGCACCGCGCGCACCTGTACAACCCGCGCAACGTGGTGCCGGAGTCGAAGATGCCGTCCTACCCGTGGCTGGTCGCCCAGCAGGTCGACAACAGCCACACCGACACCAAGATGCGCACCCTGCGCACCCTCGGCGTGCCGTACAGCGACGACGACATTGCCGGTGCCCGCGAGGCGGTCAAGGGCAAGACCGAGATGGATGCCCTGGTCGCCTACCTGCAGGTGCTGGGCACCGCGATCAAGAACAAGAGGTGAGTGCGATGGAAATGGACATCGGCATGATCCGTGGCCTGGGCACCCTGGTGGTGATGATCGCCTTCATCGGCCTGACGCTGTGGGTGTTCAACCGCCGCCGTGACCGTGATTTCGCCGAAGCGCGCCTGCTGCCCTTCGTCGACGACCGACTGCCCCCCGCCGGGCAGGAACCTGCTGCCATGACTGCTGCGATGAGGAGTAAAGGGCAATGACCACCTTCTGGAGTACGTACATCAGCGTACTGACCATCGGCAGCCTGATCGGCCTGGCGTGGCTGTTGCTTTCGACCCGCAAGGGCCAGAGCAAGAACACCACCGACCAGACCATGGGACACAGCTTCGATGGCATCGAGGAATACGACAACCCGCTGCCCAAGTGGTGGTTCTGGTTGTTCGTCGGCACCCTGGTGTTCGGCGCCGGCTACCTGGTGCTCTACCCGGGCCTGGGCAACTGGAAAGGCATCCTGCCCGGTTACGAGAACGGCTGGACCGGCGTCAACGAGTGGCAGAAGGAAATGGACAAGGCCGACGCCAAGTTCGGCCCGATCTTCGCCAAATACGCCGCCATGCCCATCGAGGAAGTGGCCAAGGACCCGCAGGCACTGAAGATGGGCAGCCGCCTGTTCGCCTCCAACTGCTCGGTCTGCCACGGCTCGGACGCCAAGGGTGCCTATGGCTTCCCCAACCTGACCGACAAGGACTGGCGCTGGGGTGGCGAGGCGGAAACCATCAAGGCCTCGATCATGAATGGCCGCCACGGCGTGATGCCGGCCTGGTCTGAAGTGATCGGCGAACAGGGCGTGGCTGATGTGTCCGCCTATGTGCTGACCAACCTCGACGGCCGCAGCCTGCCGGAAGGGGTCAAGGCTGACGCGGCGAAGGGCAAGGAGATCTTCGCGGCCAACTGCGTGGCTTGCCACGGACCTGAGGGCAATGGCACCCCGGCCATGGGGGCGCCGAACCTGAACCATCCGCAGGCGTTCATCTATGGGTCGAGCTTTGCCCAGCTGCAGCAGACCATTCGCTACGGCCGCCAGGGGCAGATGCCGGCCCAGGCGGAGATTCAGGGCAATGACAAGGTGCATTTGCTGGCGGCTTATGTGTACAGCCTGTCGCAGGAACCTGAAAGCCTGACTGCCAAGTAACACCCCAGGGCCGCTTTGCGGCCCAATCGCCGCGGTTCGTCGCCACGACAAGCCGGCTCCCACAGGGATCTGTGGGAGCGGGCTTGTCCCGCGAATGGGCTGCAAAGCAGCCCCCCAGCCCTCTCCCGCCCTACTCCCCGCCTTGCACCACCCCCCAACCGAACTAAGCTTGTTGCCTCAGTGGGCTTTCGCTGCCAATCCAGCGAAGCAGACGCGGCGCATAGCCTGACGCCGCCCGCAGAAAAAGCTTGACCGATCGATCAGAAAAAGGCGAAAAACGGTACACATTACAAATATTTATTTGTGTACAATCGTCCGCACCTCGTTGCCGCGGGACATCGGCAACAGGGCCCGGACACGGGTCGGCGCAGGTGTCCTTGCGTTGCCATAACCCTGGTGGTTAACGATACTGGCGCCGATTTTCCAACCAACAAGAACACCAAAACCGTGGAACCTTAGCAATGAGCACAGCAATCAGTCCGACTGCTTATAACTACAAGGTCGTCCGCCAGTTCGCCATCATGACGGTGGTCTGGGGGATCCTTGGCATGGGCCTCGGCGTCTTCATCGCCTCGCAGCTGGTGTGGCCACAATTGAACCTGGACCTGCCCTGGACCAGCTTCGGCCGCCTGCGCCCCCTGCACACCAACCTGGTTATCTTCGCCTTCGGCGGCTGTGCGTTGTTCGGCACCAGCTACTACGTGGTGCAGCGAACCTGCCAGACCCGGCTGATCTCCGACAGCATGGCCGCCTTCACCTTCTGGGGCTGGCAGGCGGTGATCCTCGGCGCGCTGATCACCCTGCCGATGGGCTACACCACCACCAAGGAATACGCCGAGCTCGAGTGGCCGATCGCGATCCTGCTGGCCATCGTCTGGGTCACCTACGCCCTGGTGTTCTTCGGCACCATCGTCAAGCGCAAGACCAAGCACATCTACGTCGGCAACTGGTTCTACGGCGCCTTCATCGTGGTTACCGCGATGCTGCACATCGTCAACCACATCTCGCTGCCGGTGAGCCTGTTCAAGTCGTACTCGGCCTACTCCGGCGCCACCGACGCGATGATCCAGTGGTGGTACGGCCACAACGCCGTGGGCTTCTTCCTCACCACCGGCTTCCTGGGGATGATGTACTACTTCGTGCCCAAGCAGGCCGAGCGGCCGATCTACTCGTATCGCCTGTCGATCGTGCACTTCTGGGCGCTGATCACCCTGTACATCTGGGCCGGTCCCCACCACCTGCACTACACCGCCCTGCCTGACTGGGCGCAGTCGCTGGGCATGGTGATGTCGATCATCCTCCTGGCACCGAGCTGGGGCGGCATGATCAACGGCATGATGACCCTGTCCGGTGCCTGGCACAAACTGCGCACCGACCCGATCCTGCGGTTCCTGGTGGTGTCCCTGGCGTTCTACGGCATGTCCACCTTCGAAGGCCCGATGATGGCCATCAAGACCGTGAACTCGCTGTCGCACTACACCGACTGGACCATCGGCCATGTCCACGCCGGCGCCCTCGGCTGGGTAGCGATGATCTCCATCGGCGCGGTCTACCACATGATCCCGAAACTCTACGGCCGCGAGCAGATGCACAGCGTCGGCCTGATCAACGCGCACTTCTGGCTGGCCACCATCGGCACCGTGCTGTACATCGCCTCGATGTGGGTCAACGGCATCACCCAGGGCCTGATGTGGCGCGCCATCAACGATGACGGCACGCTCACCTACTCCTTCGTCGAAGCTCTGCAGGCCAGCCACCCAGGCTTTATCGTCCGGGCCCTGGGCGGTGCGTTCTTCGCCTCCGGCATGCTGCTGATGGCCTACAACGTGTTCCGCACTGTACGCGCCGCCAACCCGGCGCAGGCTGAAGAAGCCGCCAAGATCGTCGTCGTGGGAGCGCACTGATGAAGCATGAAGCCGTCGAGAAGAACATAGGCCTGCTGGCCTTCTTCATGGTCATCGCCGTGAGCATCGGGGGTCTGACCCAGATCGTCCCGCTGTTCTTCCAGGACGTGACCAACAAACCCGTCGAAGGCATGAAGCCGCGCACCGCGCTGGAGCTTGAAGGCCGTGACATCTACATCCGTGAAGGCTGCGTCGGCTGCCACTCGCAGATGATCCGCCCGTTCCGTGCCGAAACCGAGCGCTACGGCCACTACTCGGTAGCCGGTGAAAGCGTCTGGGACCACCCGTTCCTGTGGGGCTCCAAGCGTACCGGTCCGGACCTGGCCCGCGTCGGCGGTCGCTACTCCGACGACTGGCACCGCGCGCACCTGTACAACCCGCGCAACGTGGTACCGGAGTCGAAGATGCCGTCCTACCCGTGGCTGGTCGAGCACAAGCTCGACGGCAAGGACACCGCGAAGAAGATGGAGGTGCTGCGCACCCTCGGTGTGCCATACACCGACGCCGACATCGCCGGCGCCCACGACGCGGTCAAGGGCAAGACCGAAATGGACGCCATCGTTGCGTACCTGCAAGGTCTTGGCACCATCATCAAAAGCAAACGGTGACGCTGATGGATATCGGGATGATTCGCGGCCTGGGCACCGTGGTGGTGATGGTGGCCTTCGTGGGCCTGGCGCTGTGGGTGTTCAACCCACGGCGCAAGCGGGAATTCGACGAAGCCACACAACTGCCCTTCGCGGATGATCCCGAGGCCAAAAAGCACGTCGAGCAAGCGCAAGCAAAAGCTGCTGGGAGCAAACAACAATGACAACCTTCTGGAGTCTGTACGTCACCGTCCTGACCCTGGGCACCATCTTCTCGTTGACCTGGCTGCTGCTGTCGACCCGCAAGGGCCAGCGCGAAGAGGTCACCGACGAAACCGTCGGGCATGCCTTCGATGGCATCGAGGAATACGACAACCCGCTGCCGAAATGGTGGTTCTGGCTGTTCGTCGGCACCATTATCTTCGCCCTCGGCTACCTGGTGCTGTACCCGGGCCTGGGCAACTGGAAAGGCATCCTGCCGGGCTACTCGTACCTGGATACCGACAAGCAGACCGAGTTCAGCAATGGCCAGCCAGGCTGGACCGGCGTGCACGAGTGGGAAAAGGAAATGGCCAAGGCCGATGCTCGCTTCGGGCCGATCTTCGCCAAGTTCGCGGCCATGCCCATCGAAGAGGTAGCCAAGGACCCGCAAGCACTGAAGATGGGCGCGCGGCTGTTCGCCTCCAACTGCTCGGTGTGCCACGGCTCCGACGCCAGGGGTGCCTACGGCTTCCCTAACCTGACCGACAAGGACTGGCGCTGGGGCGGCGAACCGGAAACCATCAAGACCACCATCATGGGGGGTCGCCATGGGGTGATGCCGGCCTGGTCGGAAGTGATCGGCGAGCAAGGAGTGGCCGATGTCGCGGCCTTCGTGGTCAGCAAGCTCGATGGCCGCAGCCTGCCGGAAGGCGCCAAGGCCGACGCCGAGAACGGGCAGAAGATCTTCGCTGCCAACTGCGTGGCCTGCCACGGGCCGGAGGGCAAGGGCACGCCGGCGATGGGTGCGCCTGACCTGACCCACCCGCAGGCGTTCATCTACGGTTCGAGCTTTGCCCAGCTGCAGCAGACCATTCGCTATGGTCGCCAGGGGCAGATGCCGGCGCAGGAACAGCTGCAGGGCAATGACAAGGTGCATTTGCTGGCGGCTTATGTGTACAGCCTGTCGCATCAGGCTGAGCCGGCCAAGGCCGAGTAAGGCAGGGCCGCCCTCTTCGCGGGGCAAGCCCGCTCCCACAGGTACTCCACCAAATCAGAAATCAATGGAGTACCTGTGGGAGCGGGCTTGCCCCGCGAAGAGGCCGGCGAATTCACCACAAGCTGACCTGCATCAATTGACACCCGCCATATCACGTTTCCTATCGTGAACCCAATGCGACAAAAGGTCGCAATGCGACCCCAGTGTGCCATCACCGGCGTATCATGGATCGCAGCGCGCCAGCAGACGGCGCGAGACTGCGGCCGGCACGCACTGGCCGCGGCGTTTCTCCACTGCCGTGGGACTTGATGATGAGCAAGCAAATTCCGGTACATGACGTCACCCCGCCTGCCAGCAAAGGGAAGGACTCCGTCGACCTCTACGCCTCTCGCGAGAAAATCTATACCCGCGCCTTCACCGGCGTGTTCCGCAGGTTGCGCATAGCCGGCGGGGCGTTGTTGTTCCTGCTGTACTTCGGCACCGTGTGGCTGAACTGGGGTGGCCACCAGGCCGTGTGGTGGAACCTGCCCGAACGCAAGTTCTACATCTTCGGCGCCACCATCTGGCCACAGGATTTCATCCTGCTTTCGGGCATCCTCATCGTCGCCGCCTTCGGCCTGTTCTTCATCACCGTCTTTGCCGGCCGCGTCTGGTGCGGCTACACCTGCCCGCAGAGCGTGTGGACGTGGATCTTCATGTGGTGCGAAAAGGTCACCGAGGGTGACCGCAACCAGCGCATGAAACTCGACCGGGCCCCCATGAGCGGCAACAAGTTCCTGCGCAAGTTCGCCAAGCACAGCCTGTGGCTGCTGATCGGCTTCGTTACCGGCATGACCTTCGTCGGCTACTTCTCGCCGATTCGTGAACTGGTCATCGAATTCTTCACCGGCCAGGCCGATGGCTGGGCGTATTTCTGGGTCGGCTTCTTCACCCTCGCCACCTATGGCAATGCCGGCTGGCTGCGTGAGCAGGTGTGCGTGTACATGTGCCCCTATGCGCGCTTCCAGAGCGTGATGTTCGACAAGGACACCCTGATCGTCTCCTACGACCCGCGCCGCGGCGAAACCCGTGGCCCGCGCAAGAAAGACCTGGACTACAAGGCCAAGGGCCTGGGCGACTGCATCGACTGCACCATGTGCGTGCAGGTGTGCCCGACCGGCATCGACATCCGCGATGGCCTGCAGATCGAATGCATCGGCTGCGCCGCCTGCATCGACGCCTGCGACAGCATCATGGAGAAGATGAACTACCCCAAAGGCCTGATCAGCTACACCACCGAGCACAACCTGTCGGGGCAGAAAACCCACATGGCACGCCCACGCCTGATCGGCTACGCGGTGGTGCTGCTGGTGATGATCGGCGCCCTGGCCACCGCCTTCGCCACCCGTTCGCTGGTGGGCTTTGACGTCAGCAAGGACCGCGTGCTGTACCGCGAGAACGCCCAGGGGCGAATCGAGAACGTGTACAGCCTCAAGGTCATGAACAAGGACCAGCGCGACCACGTCTACGTGCTCGACGCCACCGGCCTGCCCGACCTGCGCCTCGAAGGCCAGCGGGAAATCCGCGTGGCCGCCGGCGATATCGTCAGCCTGCCGGTGCAATTGTCGGTCGCCCCGGAAAAACTGCCCTCGACCACCAACGAAATCACCTTCATCCTCAAGAGCGCCGATGACAGCGCCTCCGAGGTCAATGCCAAGAGCCGTTTCATCGGCCCACAGATCCGCTGAGAGAGAACACTGACAATGCCTGCCACCGCCGCCAGCCCCTGGTACAAGCACCTCTGGCCCTGGATCATCATCGGCATCCTCACCACCTCGGTGTGCCTGAGCCTGACCATGGTCAGCATCGCCGTGAACAACCCGGACAACCTGGTCAACGACAACTATTACGAAGCGGGCAAGGGCATCAACCGTTCGCTGGATCGCGAGCTGCTGGCACAGACCCTCAACCTCAAGGCCACCGTGCACCTCGACGAGCTGACCGGCGAAGTGGACGTGCGCCTGACCGGCGAAAGCGACCCGCAGAGCCTGGAACTGAACCTGATCTCGCCGACCCAGCCGGACAAGGATCGCAAGGTGCTGCTCAGCCGCTCGGAGGCAGGGCGTTATGTCGGCCAGCTGGATGACAAGGTCGAGGGGCGACGCTTCGTCGAGCTGCTGGGGAGTCAGGATGAACATGTGTGGCGGTTGTTCGAGGAGGAGAAGGTGGAGCATGGGGTGACCCTGGCACTGGGCGATGAGGCGCTGCAGGGTGCCGAGCACCAATAGCAGCAATCATTAGTCTCTCTGTGGGAGCGGGCTTGCCCCGCGAAAGGGCCAAACCTGCTTATGATGTTGCCCAGACTGGCCCATTCGCGGGACAAGCCCGCTCCCACAGGATCCGTTCCTGCAAGTCAATGCGTGCTCGCCTTATGACCCAACCCACTCCCTGCTACCACTGCGCCCTGCCCGTCCCGGCAGGTAGCCGCTTCACCGCCGTGGTCCTCGGCGAGCCCCGGCAATTCTGCTGCCCGGGCTGCCAGGCAGTGGCCGAATCGATCGTCGCCGGCGGGCTGGAGCACTACTACCAGCACCGCAGCGACAGCAGCGCCAACCCCGAGGCCCTGCCCAGGCAACTGCAGGACGAACTGGCCCTGTACGATCGCAGCGACGTGCAGCAGACCTTCGTCCGCCATGCCGACGAACACGCCGAGACCACACTGATGGTCGAGGGCATCAGCTGCGCGGCCTGCGGCTGGCTGATCGAAAAGCATTTGCGCAACATCCCCGGCGTCGCCGAGGCCCGCCTGAACCTGTCCAATCACCGCCTGCTGCTCAACTGGGACGACCAGCAACTGCCGCTGTCCAGGCTGCTGGCCGAGCTGCGCCAGATCGGCTACGCCGCCCACCCCTACCAGCCCGACCAGGCTGCCGAGCAGTTGGCCCGGGAAAACCGCAGCGCCCTGCGCCGCCTGGGCGTGGCGGGACTGCTGTGGTTCCAGGCGATGATGGCGACCATGGCCACCTGGCCCGAATTCAACATCGACCTGTCGCCCGAGATGCACACCATCCTGCGTTGGGTCGCACTGTTTCTCACCATTCCGATCGTGTTCTACAGCTGCGCGCCATTCTTCAAGGGCGCCGCCCGCGACCTGCGCACCCGTCACCTGACCATGGACGTGTCGGTCTCGCTGGCCATCGCCCTGGCCTTCGGCGCCGGGATCTGGACCGCTGTCACCGGCAGCGGCGAGCTGTACTTCGACACCGTGGGCATGTTCGCCCTGTTCCTGCTCACCGGCCGTTACCTGGAGCGCCGCGCCCGCGAACGCACGGCGGCGGCCACCGCACAACTGGTCAACCTGCTGCCGGCCTCGTGCCTGCGCCTGGATGCGTTCGGCCAGACCGCGCGTATCCTGCTCGGCGAGCTGCAATGCGGCGACACCGTGCAGGTGCTGCCCGGGGCGGTGATCCCGGCCGACGGACGTATCGTCGAGGGCCGCTCCAGCGTCGACGAGTCGCTGCTGACCGGCGAATACCTGCCGCAGCCTCGCCAGACGGGCGAGCGGGTCACCGGCGGCACGCTGAACGTGGAAAGCACCCTGCATGTGCAGGTCGAAGCCTTGGGCCACGATTCACGCCTGTCGGCCATCGTTCGCCTGCTGGAGCGCGCGCAGAGCGAAAAACCGCGCCTGGCTGAAATCGCCGACCGCGCCTCGCAGTGGTTTCTGCTGTTCAGCCTGGTGGCGGCGCTGGCCATCGGCCTGTGGTGGTGGTACCTGGACCCGGCGCGGGCGTTCTGGATCGTCCTGGCCATGCTGGTGGCGACCTGCCCGTGCGCCTTGTCGCTGGCCACCCCCACCGCCCTGACCGCCGCCACCGGCACCTTGCACAAGCTCGGCCTGCTGATTACCCGCGGCCATGTGCTGGAAGGCCTGAACCAGATCGACACGGTCATCTTCGACAAGACCGGCACCCTCACCGAAGGCCGCCTGGCCCTGCGCAGCATCCGCCCGCTCGGCACGCTGCCCGCCGACCGCTGCCTGGCCCTGGCTGCCGCCCTCGAAAATCGCTCCGAACACCCCATCGCTCGCGCCTTCGGCCGCACCGCCAGCGCCGCCGAAGACGTGCAAAGCGTGCCTGGCCTGGGCCTGGAGGGCCAGGTCGAAGGCCAGCGCCTGCGCATCGGCCAGGCCACCTTCGTGTGCGCCTTGAGCGGTGCCGAAATCCCCAGCGTGCCGGAACCGCGCGGCCAATGGCTGCTGCTCGGCGACCGCCAGGGCCCGCTGGCCTGGTTCGGCCTCGACGACCGCCTGCGCGAGGACGCCCCCGCCCTGCTCGCTGCCTGCAAGGCACGCGGCTGGCGCACGCTGCTGCTGTCGGGTGACAGCTCGCCGATGGTCGCCGAGGTGGCCGCGCAGCTGGGCATCGACCAGGCCATCGGCGGCCTGCGCCCGGACGACAAGCTGGACCGGCTCAAGGCCCTGCAGGCGGCTGGCCGCAAGGTGCTGATGCTGGGCGATGGGGTCAACGACGTACCGGTGCTGGCCGCCGCCGACATCAGCATCGCCATGGGCAGCGCCACGGACCTTGCCAAGACCAGTGCCGACGCGGTGCTGCTCAGCAACCGCCTGCAGGCACTGGTGCAGGCCTTCGACCTGGCACGCCGCACCCGTCGCAACATCCTCGAAAACCTGCTCTGGGCAACGCTGTATAATGGCCTGATGTTGCCGTTCGCCGCGCTCGGCTGGATCACTCCGGTGTGGGCAGCCATCGGCATGTCGGTCAGTTCGCTGATCGTGGTGCTCAACGCCTTGCGCCTGACCCGCCTGCCTGCCGGCGCGGGCTTGCCGGCGAGCGGCGCTGCACAAACCGGAAGGAAATCAGCATGCCCGCCCTCTATGTCATGATCCCGGCCGCCCTGCTGCTCGTCGGGGTTGCCGTCTACATCTTCTTTTGGGCGGTAGACAGCGGCCAGTACGACGACCTCGACAGCCCCGCCCACAGCATCCTGTTCGATGACCAGGACCCACGCCACCAGGCTGCCGTGAAAGACGACCCGGCCACCCCCGAAGACAAGGACACACCGCCCCGTGCCTGACCTGCTTGCCCTGCTTGGCTCGGCACTGATCCTTGGCCTGCTCGGCGGCGGCCATTGCCTGGGCATGTGTGGCGGCCTGATGGGCGCGCTGACCCTGGCCATCCCACCCGAACAACGCGCCAGGCGCGCGCAACTGTTGCTGGCCTACAACCTTGGACGCATCCTCAGTTATGCCTGCGCAGGCCTGCTGCTGGGCCTGGCCGGCTGGGCCGTGGCCAGCAGCCCGGCCGCCCTGGCGCTACGGGTAGTGGCCGCGCTTTTGCTGATTGCCATGGGCCTGTACCTGGCGGGCTGGTGGAGCGGACTGACCCGAATCGAGGTGCTGGGCAGGGGCTTGTGGCGGCATATCCAGCCGGTGGCTTCGCGCCTGCTGCCGGTCTCCAGCCTGCCGCGGGCACTGCTGCTGGGGGCGTTGTGGGGCTGGTTGCCGTGCGGGCTGGTGTACAGCACCTTGCTGTGGGCGGCCAGCCAGGGCAATGCGGGGTATAGCGCGGCGTTGATGCTGGCGTTCGGCTTGGGTACCTGGCCAGTGCTACTGGCCACGGGGCTGGCGGCGGAGCGGGTGAACATTGTGCTGCGTCGGCGCAGTGTGCGCATGGCGGGCGGCTTGCTGGTGATCCTGTTTGGGATCTGGACCCTGCCTGGCCCTCATCAGCACTGGCTCATGGGGCATTGAGGAGGGGGCCAATCGCTGGCAAGCCAGCTCCCACAAGTATCGCATGCGCCCTCCCTGTGGGAGCCGGCTTGCCGGCGATTGGGCCGCACAGCCGGCCCCAATTTCTGATTGATACAAATCAAAAAACAGCTTCTTGCCCCGCACAGCGGCCCCGATGCCTTTTGATACAAATCAAAACAGCCCCTTCCAGACGGCCATAGACTCCGGACACTGCTGCTCATTCCGGGGACCGCCCACATGCTCGAAGATCTACGCTGGGATGCCGACCTGATCCGCCGCTACGATCTGGCCGGCCCGCGCTACACCTCCTACCCCACCGCCGTGCAACTGCACAGCGAAGTGGGCTCGTTCGACCTGCTCCACGCCCTGCGCGAAAGCCGTCGGGCCGTACGCCCGCTGTCCTTGTACGTGCACGTGCCGTTCTGCGCCAACATCTGCTACTACTGCGCCTGCAACAAAGTCATCACCAAGGACCGTGGCCGCGCCGCGCCTTACCTGCAGCGCCTGGAGCAGGAAATCCAGCTGATCGCCTGCCACCTGGACCCGAAACAACGGGTCGAGCAGCTGCATTTCGGTGGCGGCACTCCCACCTTCCTCAGCCATGTCGAACTGCGCCAACTGATGGCCACCCTGCGCCAGCACTTCAACCTGCTGGACGATGACTCCGGCGACTACGGCATCGAGATCGACCCGCGCGAAGCCGACTGGTCGACCATGGGCCTGCTCCGCGAACTGGGCTTCAACCGCGTCAGCCTCGGGGTGCAGGACCTGGACCCGGTGGTGCAACGCGCGGTCAACCGCCTGCAGAGCCTGGAACAGACCCGCACCCTGATCGAAGCGGCGCGCACCCTGCAATTCCGCTCGGTCAACCTTGACCTGATCTATGGCCTGCCCAAGCAGACCCCGGAAGGTTTCGCGCGTACGGTGGAAGAAGTGATCCGCCTGCAGCCCGATCGCCTGTCGGTGTTCAACTACGCCCACCTGCCCGAACGCTTCATGCCCCAACGGCGCATCGACAGCAACGACCTGCCAGGACCAGGGGCGAAGCTCGAGATGCTGCGCAATACCATCGAGCAACTCACCGCTGCCGGCTACCGCTACATCGGCATGGACCACTTCGCCCTGCCCGACGACGAACTGGCCGTCGCCCAGGAGGAAGGCACACTGCAGCGCAACTTCCAGGGCTACACCACGCACGGTCATTGCGACCTGATCGGCCTCGGGGTGTCGGCGATCAGCCAGATCGGCGACCTCTACTGCCAGAACAGCAGCGACCTGAACACCTACCAGGACAGCCTCTCCAACGCCCAGCTGGCGACCCAGCGCGGGCTGCTGTGCAACCACGATGACCGGATACGGCGAGCGGTGATCCAGCAGTTGATCTGCCATTTCGAGCTGGACTTCGAATCGATCGAGGAGGCCTTCACCCTCGATTTTCGCGGTTACTTCAACGAGCTCTGGCCGGAACTGCAGACCCTGCAGCGCGACGGCCTGATCAGTCTCGACGACAAAGGCATCCGCATCCTGCCGGCCGGGCGCCTGCTGGCCCGCTCGGTGTGCATGCTGTTCGATGCCTATCTGGCGATGCACAACCGCCAGCGTTTCTCGCGAGTGATCTAGCTGTACGAGTCGTTTGACCGCATGGACAAGCGGCCTTCTCAGGCACACTATGGGCGTGAATGAACCCCCGGCATCATGCAGCTGGGGTTCGGCCAGGGCGCACCACAAAAGCGCACGCTGGCCTACACCCTATGCCGTAGGTTACCCTTACGACTTATGTGTGCTTTCCGAGAAGGATCGATTCAAAATGTCCGAGCCAGTCAAACTGCGCCAACATAACCAGGCCCATTGCAAGGATTGCAGCCTGGCGCCTCTGTGCCTGCCTCTTTCACTCAACCTGGAAGACATGGATGCACTGGATGACATCGTCAAACGCGGACGCCCGCTGAAGAAAGGCGAATTCCTGTTCCGCCAGGGTGACAATTTCGGGTCGGTCTACGCCGTACGCTCCGGCGCCCTCAAGACCTTCAGCCTGAGCGACAGCGGTGAGGAACAGATCACCGGCTTCCACCTGCCCAGCGAACTGGTCGGCCTGTCCGGGATGGATACCGAAGCCTACCCGGTCTCGGCCCAGGCCCAGGAAACCACGTCGGTGTGCGAGATCCCGTTCGAGCGCCTCGATGAGCTCTCGGTGCAATTGCCGCAGCTGCGCCGCCAGCTGATGCGGGTGATGAGCCGTGAAATTCGTGATGACCAGCAGATGATGCTGCTGCTGTCGAAAAAGACCGCCGACGAGCGCATCGCCACGTTCCTGGTCAACCTGTCCGCGCGATTCCGTGCCCGTGGCTACTCGGCCAACCAGTTCCGCCTGAGCATGTCGCGCAACGAAATCGGCAACTACCTGGGCCTGGCGGTGGAAACCGTGTCGCGGGTATTCACCCGATTCCAGCAAAATGGCCTGATTCGCGCCGAAGGCAAGGAAGTGCACATCCTCGACCCGATCCAGCTGTGTGCGCTGGCCGGTGGTGCGATCGAGGTCTGAAAGCTGCGCCAAGAAGGTATACTGGCGCAATCGTTTTCCCCAGGATACCCGCAATGATGCACAGCGACGCTTTCGACCTCAAAGCCCTGATCCGCCCGGTAGTGGACTTTCCCAAACCGGGCGTGATCTTCCGCGACATTACCCCGCTATTCCAGTCGCCTCGCGGGCTGCGCTATGTGGCCGACCAGTTCATCGAGCGTTACGTGGAGGCTGAATTCAGCCACATCGGCGCCATGGACGCGCGGGGCTTCCTGATCGGCTCGATCATTGCCCACCAGTTGAACAAGCCGCTGATCCTGTTCCGCAAGCAGGGCAAGCTGCCGGCCGATGTGTTGTCGGAGGGGTATCAGACCGAGTACGGCGAGGCCTTCCTGGAAGTGCATGCCGACAGCCTGTGCGAGGGGGATTCGGTGCTGATCTTCGATGACCTGATTGCCACTGGCGGTACGTTGCTGGCGGCGGCGAACCTGGTGCGGCGCACTGGGGCTCAGGTGTTCGAGGCGGCGGCGATCATTGATCTGCCCGAGCTGGATGGGTCGCGCCGGCTGCAAGCGGCGGGGGTGCCGACCTTCTGTCTGACCGAGTTTTCTCTTAGCGAGTACTGAGTCGGATTCGGGGCTGCTGCGCAGCCCTTTCGCGGGACAAGCCCGCTCCCACAGGCACTACGGCACCCTCAAGGTCAGCGCTGTGCCTGTGGGAGCGGGCTTGTCCCGCGAATGGGCCGCAAAGCGGCCCTAATGCTCAAATTACAACGAAATCGGCCTACGCCCGGCAAAGGCATGCGCCAAAGTCCCACCATCGACCAGCTCCAGCTCGCCGCCCAACGGCACACCATGGGCAATCCGCGAAGCCACCAGGCCTTTCTCGGCCAGCAACTGCGCAATGTAGTGCGCCGTCGCCTCCCCTTCCACCGTCGGGTTGGTCGCCAAGATCACCTCGGTGAAGCTGCCCTGCTCTTCGATCCGCGCCATCAGCTGCGGCACACCGATTGCCTCCGGCCCCAGGCCGTCCAGCGGCGATAGATGCCCCTTGAGCACGAAATAGCGGCCGCGATAGCCAGTCTGCTCCACCGCATACACATCCATCGGCCCTTCCACCACGCACAGCTGCGTGTCGTCACGGCGTGGATCGGCACACTGCGGGCACAGCTCCTGCTCGGTCAGGGTACGGCACTGACGGCAATGGCCCACCCCTTCCATGGCCTGGCTCAGCGCCTGAGCCAGACGCAGGCCGCCACTGCGGTCACGCTCAAGCAGCTGCAAGGCCATGCGTTGGGCGGTTTTCTGACCGACACCCGGGAGGGTGCGCAAGGCGTCGATCAGTTGGCGGATCAGGGGGCTGAAGCTCATGTAGGCAGGCCTGCAAGTCAGGGGAACAGAATGAACAAGGGAGCAACGACCCTAAGGCCATTGCTCCCCATTTGACACAAAAGATCAATCAGAACGGCATTTTGAAACCCGGCGGCAGCTGCATGCCAGCCGTCATGCCACCCATTTTCTCCTGGCTGCTCTGCTCGACCTTGCGCACGGCGTCGTTGAGCGCGGCGGCGATCAGGTCTTCCAGCACTTCCTTGTCGTCCTCGTCGGTCGACATCAGGCTCTGGTCGATGCTGACGCGCTTGACGTCATGACGGCCGGTCATCACCACGCTGACCAGGCCACCGCCGGATTGGCCGGTCACTTCGGCGTTGGCCAGCTCTTCCTGCATCTTGGCCATTTTTTCCTGCATCTGCTGGGCCTGCTTCATCAGGCCGGCCATGCCACCTTTCATCATGGGGGTATACCTCGATTGGGTCATGTGATGCGGCCTGGCAAAGGGCCGGCCGCACGGTTATCCGTTACTGCTCCTGGCTGACCAGGGCGTCTACAGGCTCAATAGTATCCTGCCGCACCGTTGCACCGAACTGCTTGATCATCTGTTGGATCAACGGATCCTGCTGGATTGCACTCACGGCATCCTGCTGGCGTTCGGCACGCTTGCGTGCCGCGGCCTGGGCCGGGGTTTCCTGCTCGGGGCGGATCAGCTCGATTCGCAGGTTCAACGTGCGCCCCAGGTGCTGGTTGAGCGCTTCGTTCAGGCGGCGTTGCTGGGTGGCGTTGAACAGTGCGCCCTGGCCAGGGTCCAGGTGCAGCAGCCAGTCGTCGCCGTCGACGGCCATCAACGTACAGTTTGCGGCGATGTTGCCTGTCATCCCGGATACAGGCAACTGTGGGAATAATTCCAGCCATTGCAGGGCCAGACCGGTCGCCGGCATGGCGGCAGGCATAGGCTCGGGCGCGACGACAGGCGCCTCTTCCTGCACGTGCTCGGCCAGCTCATCGAGGTAGCTGAAACCGACCGGGTCGCTGTCGCCGACGTAGTAGTCTTCGTCCATCGGCGGTTCGTCATCGCGATCCATGCCGGCCGGGGCGTAGGCAGACGGGTCGAACGGCGGCTGGTCGAAGGCCGGCTCGGGGGCTTGTGCCGGGGCGGGCGCAGGCGCTACCGCTGGCGCAGCTGGTTCGGGCTCTACATTGGCAGGCGCGGGCGCGGCGGCGGGCTCCTCCCAGGGCAGGTCGATCACCTCCTCTGCTACCGGCGCGGGTTCGACGACCTCGGGCTCAGGTGCAGGCTCCGGCGCAGGAGCAGGCGCGGCTTCCACCACCGGGGCAGGGGCAACGGCAGCAACGACAGGCGCCACAACCGCTGGCGCTGCCACTGGGGTTGCTGGATCAGCTGTGGCCTGGCTGATCCCCACCGGCTTTAGTACCGGCTTCGGTGCATCGTCAGCATCGGCCGGACGGAAGGCCAGCATGCGCAGCAGGACCATTTCGAAGCCACCCCGCGGATCCGGCGCCAACGGCAGGTCGCGACGGCCGATCAGGCCCATCTGGTAATAGAACTGGACGTCTTCGGCTGGCAAGGCCGAGGCCAGCGCCAGCACCCGGTCGCGGTCGCCCTGGCCGTTGTCCACCGCTTCCGGCAGGGCCTGAGCGATGGCCACCCGGTGCAGCACATTGAGCATTTCCGCCAGCACGCCGCTCCAGTCCGGCCCCTGTTCGGCGAGGTTGCGCACCGCTTCCAGCAGCGCCCGTGCATCGCCTTCGAGGAGCGCCTGCAGCACGCCATAGACCTGGCCGTGATCGAGACTGCCCAGCATGGCGCGCACGTCGGCGGCCAGCACCTTGCCCTCGCCGAAGGCGATGGCCTGGTCGGTCAGGCTCATGGCATCGCGCATCGAACCATCGGCGGCGCGGCCGAGCAGCCACAGGGCATCCGGCTCGAACGGCACGTTCTCCGCCTGCAGCACATGGCTCAGGTGCTCGACCACCCGCTCCGGGCTCATGTTCTTCAGCGAGAACTGCAGGCAGCGCGAAAGAATGGTGGCCGGCAGCTTCTGCGGGTCGGTGGTGGCGAGGATGAACTTGACGTAGGGCGGCGGCTCTTCCAGCGTCTTGAGCAAGGCGTTGAACGAGTGGGTGGAGAGCATGTGCACTTCGTCGATCAGGTAGACCTTGAAGCGCCCACGGCTCGGCGCGTACTGCACGTTGTCGAGCAGTTCGCGGGTGTCCTCGACCTTGGTGCGGCTGGCGGCGTCGATCTCGATCAGGTCGACGAAACGGCCCTCATCGATCTCGCGGCAGACCGAACAGGTGCCGCAGGGCGTCGAGGTGATGCCGGTTTCGCAGTTCAGGCATTTGGCGATGATTCGCGCGATGGTAGTCTTGCCCACGCCGCGCGTGCCGGTGAACAGATAGGCGTGGTGCAGGCGCTGATTGTCCAAGGCATTGATCAAGGCCTTGAGCACATGGGCCTGGCCGACCATTTCGCGGAACGAGCGCGGACGCCATTTACGTGCAAGAACCTGATAACTCATCGAAAAACCATCGCAGCCTGATCGAGCGGAAGATCGCTAATGCTAGCGGAGCGGGGCCGAAATTGCACCCTGCGTGGTTCGTCTAAGCTTAGGAACTGGCACGCCGTTCAAGGAGGATGTGCATTGCGAAGACTGCTGGCCCTCATGCTGCTCTGGTCCACCCACAGCCTGGCAGACCCGCCGGTGCTGCGTTTTTCCGTGGTCGAGAGCTGGAGCATGCCGCTGGTGCGGGTCGAGGGCGACCAGCCGGTGGAAGGCATGATGTTCGACCTGATGCAAGCCATGGCCCGCGAAGTCGGCGCCCGTCCTGAGTACCACGTGCTGGCCCGCCTGCGCATGCAACAGGCGATGGACGATGGCGACATCGATGTGCGTTGCTATGTGAGCACCCAGTGGTTCAATGACCGGCCGGGAAATTTCGTCTGGAGCATTCCGTTGTTTCGCCAGCGCGATGTGCTGGTCGGGCGGGCGAGCGACAGTGGCCCTACCCGCCCGGAGCAGTTGCCGCAGCAGGCCATTGGCACTGTGCTGGGGTATGCCTACGGCACGCTGGAGCCGTTGTTCGCGCAGGGGCAGTTGCGCCGAGAGGACAGCCGCAGCCAGGAACTGGCGTTGCAAAAACTGCAGATTGGGCGTTATCGGCATGCGGTGAGCAATGAGCTGTCGCTGCACTGGTTCAACCAGCGATTGCCTGCCGAGCAGCGTTTGCAGGTGCTGGCGGTGCTGGAGGAACAGGCCTTGGGGTGCATGGTGCGTGATGACCCGGCGATACCGACGCAGGGGGTGCTGCGGGCGTTGGTGAGGATGAAGGAGTCGGGGGAGATCGAACGGATTGTGCAGCGGTATGGGGCGGCGGGGTATTCGGAGAAGGTTTCGGCGGCTCGGCCGTGAGTTTTTGGCGTCTGTGGGTGTTCGTCTTGAGGGGTTGGTCGTGTTCAAGATCGAGCGCCGCCCGCGCGGCGCATCGCGGATAAATCCGCTCCTACATTTGTTGCAACGCGCCATGGCCTGTCAGGCCATGGTTGTCCGCCTTGGCGCACGGCGAAATATCGCGACACGCCACCCGCACCAACCCAAAAATCACGTCGCGTCCACAAGGCAGGCAACCATGGCCTATCAGACATAGGCACGTTGCAACAAATGTAGGAGCGGATTTATCCGCGATGCGCCGCGCGGGCGGCGCTCGATTCAATGGCCGCCACAACCCTCAAGGCGAGCCCCCCGCCCTAACGCTGCCGCTCCACCGCCAAAGTCACAGCATCCGCCTGCCCCCAGGCAATCTGCAGGGCCCGCAGCCCATGCTGCAGCTGCTGCCGTGTCTCTTCATCCTCGATACGCTCAAGCGCCCGCCGGCTGTCGCTATAGGCGAACATCAGGTAGTGCGAGACATTCATCAACACGAACTCCATCGGCACGATGCCTTCGCTGATGGCTCGGGAGAGGGTTTTTCCTTGAGGAAGGTCGAAGGTATACGGTGGATCGGGAACAATTTTTTTCATATAGACCCCATACAAGTTTGACTGCCCCTTCGCTTCCACGCATTAGGGTGACAGTTGTACGCGGGGTGGAAGACCAAGCGTATGGGGAACCTGGCAGGTCGTGAGACCTCCCGCGCACAACTGTCATAACGACAGACACCATACGCCGCACTGCCAGGCTTCCACACCCGATCGCTGAACCGACAGCGACCGCAAAAGCCTAAAGGGCGGGGTTTCCAGGGACAATCAGACGGGTGTCGACAGGATGCGTAGGATATTTCGTCAGCCTTAACTTTGTTGTAGGACATTTCCCAAATTTAAGTAGGACCACACCAACTGAAGCTATGCAGCCCGCGCAAATCGCGGCCTCCAAGTCGATTGACCTACTGCCGCATCAGAAGTGAACGATTTCCACTGAAGGCTCAACGGCGCACACTACGCGTGCATCAACCTTCTGCTCAAACCTTGAGCTGCAATCCAGACAAGAGGGAACATCATGCGCCGCATCACTCAAGAGAGTGCTGAGCAATTCCAGCGCGAGCTGAAGGATCTGGATGAAGAGATACGCAAGGCCAGAACATTTTCAGTCTGGGAAACTCTGCTACCACTGGGATTGGGTGCCGGATTTGCCTTGCTAGTGATGGTCGCCTGCACCCTGATACTACGAATGGGCTGAGCCCGAGTCTTGCGCTTGTCCAATGACCGTTGCGCTTTCCCGATGCCTATACAGCCGCGATCAGCGTCGCGCTCAAGAACAGCCCCACCCCGAACACTACGTGCGTAACCACGCTCTTCAGACAGTTACGCGCAGGCGTTGGCGTTCTCGATGCAAAGAACCCTGCCCCCATCGCTGGCTGCATGAAGCACAACGGCGCCACGACCGTACCCATGCCGATAACAACCGCAGGCCACAAGGTGGGCACCTGCAACCAACCCTCCCCTACAATCACCACCAGCAGCATCGCGAACAGCACGCCGATGCCGTAGTGAATCACCCACCCCCACACCTGCTCATGCCGGACCGGTTCGGCCTTGGCAATCGCCTGGTGCCGCATACGCCCCTGAAACAAATGCCCCGCCCAACGCCCGACCATGGCGAAGTTCAGCGTGGCAACACCCAACCGCCTCAGCAGCAACCCCCACAGGTCCATGATCCCCGTGGCACCAATACCTATCGGCAGCGCAGCTAGAAACATCGCGGTAAACGTCATTGAACAGGCCCTCGAAGATTGACGGTCATCACCTTGCCACGCAGCATAGAAGTTGAAGTCAACTTCAAGTCAAGGCCCCCGAAATGGACATTGCCGATGTCGCCAAACGCACAGGTGTACCCGCATCGACACTGCGTTACTACGAGAAGAAAGGTTTGCTCAAATCACTCGCCGGGCGCGGCCAGCGGCGGCAGTTTGCAGCCGATGTGGCAGACAGGCTGGCACTGATCGCCTTGGGGCAGGCTGCGGGATTTTCGCTGGATGAAGTGGGAGCGATGCTGGTGGACCAGCAAGTCGACAGGCAGCTGCTGCTGGCCAAGGCGGATGAACTGGATGCGCGGATCAGGCGGTTGCAGGCGATGAGCAAAGGATTGCGACATGCGGCGCAGTGCCCTGAGGAGGATCATCTGGCCTGCCCGAAATTCCAACGGCTGATGAAGCTGTCGGCGGCGGGGCATGGAAAAAAACAGGACAGATCCACATTTGTAGCAGCAAGGGCTGCACGAATCGGATAGCAACGGAGAAAGGTCATCGACGAAACAAAGGAGGGATTCGAGACAAGAAATTCGGCGGACAGACTACCCGGCACAGTGCGCTACTTAAGTGTGCCTAAACGCTGTCACAGTTCGAGATTTTTGAGCGAGAGATCCTTGAGAGCTCAAGGACTGGCGTAATGGAGGCGGCCCCCCCAGCCACACCCCGGCACTCGATGTTCCCGCTATGGCTGCTCCCTTCCGGGCCTGACCAGGTTAACGGGTAATCAATGCGGGGGGACCGATGGGGCCACCACTACGCGGCTCGCTGAGCAGCGAGTGGCGCCATTGTACCGGTCTTGGGAGTAGATACAACCTCTGAGGGGAGAAAAAGTCATCATTTCTCAATGACTTGTCCGGGGGTGAGGGTGTTCGGGAGGGCCTCATCGCCGGCAAG
>NZ_AKJC01000115.1 GCF_000282535.1 Pseudomonas sp. GM84
CCGCGAACACCGGCGAAGCCGGTGCCATGTTCCGCGCTGCCTGTTTCGCGGGGCAAGCCCGCTCCCACAGGAATCGCGTCAACTTCTAGAAATTGAGCAAGACAGTTGCTCCCACAGGTTCAGTGGCAAGGCTGCAATCCGTTATCGGGCCAATAGCGCCTCCATTTCCCGATACCCGCGCTGGCGCGCATGTTCCAGCGCGGTCACCCCGTCCTTGTCGGCGATCTGGCGATCCGCACCCGCCGCCAGCAGGCGCCGGACGATCTCCACATGCCGCGGCCCGCCATCACCAAGGATCACGGCCTCCAGCAGCGCGGTCCAGTGCAGCCGGTTCAGGTGGTTGACGTCCACGCCGGCATCGATCAGCAACTGCACGGTCTCCACATGCCCGCGTTCGGCGGCCGGGATCAAGGCGGTGCCGCCATAGCGGTTGGTGCTCTTGAGGTCGGCGCCATGGGCAAGGGTCAAGCGCAGGATGTCGTTCAATCCCCGCGCACCGGCATACAGGTAGGGGCTGTCGTCGATGTTGTCCTTGGCGTTCACGTCCGCACCGGCCTCGATCAACGCTTTCGCCGCCGCGACCTGGTTGGCGTGGGTGGCGACCATCAGTGCGGTACGCCCCTGGTCATCGCGCTTGTCCACATCGGCACCTTGCTTGAGCAGGCGTTGCAAGGTGGTGGTGTCATTCTGCGCGGCGGCGTTGTGCATGGCGGGCGTCTCGGCGAAAGCAAGGCTGGTGAACACGGCGAAGGCTAGAGCGGTAAGTGACAAGCGCATGGCAAAGGCTCCTGAATGGCTCCCTCAATCCTAGAAAATGGACGGCAGGGGTTGAAGTCAAGAATGTGCATGACCCACAGTGCCCTGCTGAATAGTTTGAGCAGGAAGCCTACCGATGAAATTTCCGACGCCAGCGCTCGCTGCCCTGTGCCTGGCTGCCACCAGCACCTGGGCCTGGGCCGACCAACTGCTGCCCGCGCCTCCGGAGGTGCAGTCCGGCTACCGCAGCGGCCTGCAACCGGTGCACGCCAGCCGGCACATGGTGGCGGCTGCCAACCCGCTGGCCAGCGAGGCCGGGCGAGCGATGTTGCGGGCCGGCGGCAGCGCCATCGATGCGGCAATCGCCATGCAGATGGTGCTGACCCTGGTCGAGCCGCAGTCCAGCGGCATTGGCGGTGGGGGGTTCATCCTGTACTGGGATGGCCAGCAGGTACAGGCCTACGATGGCCGCGAGACGGCGCCGGCCACCGTGACCGAAACGCTGTTCCTGCAACCCGACGGTAGCCCGATGCCGTTCAGGGCCGCGCAGATCGGCGGTCGCTCGGTGGCTGTCCCCGGTGTGCTGCGGGCATTGAAAATGGCCCACGAGCAGCATGGCAAACTGCCCTGGGGTGAGCTGTTCAAACCGGCCATTGCCCTGGCGCGCGAAGGTTTTCCGATTTCCCAACGCCTGCATACCCTGGTGGCCGAAGACCCCTTCATCCCCAGTTCACCCGCCATGGCCCGGTACTTTCTGGACGATCAGGGCAAACCGCTGGCGGCGGGGACCTTGCTGCGCAACCCCGAGCTTGCGCAAACCTTCGAGCAACTGGCAGAGCAGGGCGTCGAGGCCTTCTACACCGGCCCGATCGCCGAGGCGATGGTTGCCCAGGTGCGCAGCCATGCCAATGCCGGGCAGCTGTCGCTAGAGGACTTGCGCCAGTACCAGGCCAAGACGCGCACGCCGGTATGCGGCCCGTACAAGGCCTGGCAGATCTGCGGCATGCCGCCACCTTCCTCGGGTGGCGTAGGCGTGTTGCAGACCTTGGGCATCCTCGAAGCCGTACAGCGTGCTTCACCCCAACGCGACCTGGCCACCCAGCTGCCACGCAAGGTGGCCTCCCCCGCGGGGCTGGAACCCACCCCGCTGGCGGTGCATCTGGTAGCCGAGGCCGAGCGCCTGGCCTTTGCCGACCGTGCCCAGTACCTGGCCGACAGCGACTATGTGCCGGTGCCGGTCATGGCGTTGACCGACCCGGCTTACCTGGCCGGGCGCGCCACGCTGATCGGCGACTCCAGCATGAAGTACGCCCGCCCGGGCACGCCGCAAGGCGCGAACCTGGCACTGGCCCCGGATCGTTCGCCGCTGCGCATTTCCACCTCGCACCTTTCTGCCGTGGACGACAGCGGTCAGGCCCTGGCCATGACCACCTCGGTGGAGGCAGCGTTCGGTTCGCACCTGATGGTCAAGGGCTTCCTGCTTAACAATCAGCTCACCGATTTTTCTTTCATCCCGCAGGAAAACGGCAGGCCAGTGGCCAACCGCGTCGAACCCGGCAAGCGGCCACTGTCGGCCATGGCGCCGACGCTGGTGTTCGCGCGCGACTCCGGTGAGCTGGTGGCCAGCCTCGGTTCACCGGGTGGTTCGCAGATCATCGGCTACGTGAACAAGGCCCTGGTCGGCCTGCTGGACTGGCAGCTCGACCCGCAGCAGGCCGCCAACCTGCCCAACTTTGGCAGCCGCAACGCGGGCACCGAAGTGGAGGCGGGGCTGGCCAGCCCGGCGCTGATCCGGCAACTGGCGGCCTGGGGCCATGAGGTCACGCCGCTGACCATGACCAGCGGCATGCAGATCATCCAGCGCACGGCCGATGGCTGGTCGGGTGGCGCCGACCCGCGGCGCGAGGGCGTGGCGCTGGGCGACTAGGCGTGGTAGAAGTCAGTCTTGTCATTCAGAAGTTGAATACCAAGATGACCATCAGCGTGAAATCGAATAGAGCCCTGTTCGACCTCGACCTGCTGCGCGCCATCGTCGTGGTGGCCGATTGCGGCAGCTTCACCACGGCCGCCACGCGCCTGCATTCGACCCAGTCGACCATCAGCCAGAAGGTGCGCCGCCTGGAGGACATGGTCGGCCACCGCTTGCTGGTGCGCGGCAACCGTGACGTGCTGCCGACCGACGCCGGGCAGACCTTGCTGGGCTACGCCCGGCATATGCTGGCGCTCAATGACCAGATGCTCGAAGCCCTGGCCGGGGCCATGGTCGGCGTCACGGTGCGTTTAGGTGTACCCGAGGACTTCGTCGGCGGGCGCACCACCAATGCGCTGTCGGCGTTCAGCCGCTTGCATCCGCAGGTCAAGCTGGAGGTCACCAGCGGGCTGTGCCGCGACCTCAGCCAGGCCTACGACAACGGTGAGCTCGACCTGGTGCTGCTCAAGCAGCGGCGCAACACCCGCGAAGGGGTGGCGTGCTGGCCAGAGCGTTTGCAGTGGATCGACAGCGCGCGCATGCCGTCCTTCGAGCTCGACCCGATCCCGTTGGTGACCTTTCCGCCGCGCGGGTTGTACCGCGAGGACATGATCAGTGCCATCGAAGGGATGGGGCGGCGTTGGCGCATCAGCTTCACCAGTTCAAGCCTCAGTGGCATTCAGGCGGCGGTGGCCGATGGCATGGGCATCAGCCTGCTGCCGCCGCGGGCGGCGACCGGCGAGCATCGGGTGCTGGGGGAGGGGCAGGGGTTGCCGGAGGTGGACAGCTACGAGATCGTCATTGTCCATCGGCCGACGGCGGATGTGATGGTCAAGGCGTTGGCCGAGGTGGTGAGCGAGTTGCTCGCCGGTGGTGGGATCTAATGCCTGTGCTGGCCTTATCGCCGGCAAGCCGGCTCCCACAGGGTCCCCACAGTTCTTGAGTGCTGTGGTGAACCTGTGGGAGCCGGCTTGCCGGCGATAGGGCCGCTGCAGACCTCAGGGCATCCCCAACCACTGCGGCAGTGCCAGCGAGATGAACGGCACATAGGTCACCAGCACCAGGAACAGCAGCAGGATCGACAGCCACGGCAGCGCCGCGCGAATCGTCTGCCCCAAGGTCAACCCGGTCACCGCCGAAGTCACGAACAGGTTCAGCCCCACCGGTGGATGCACCAGGCCGATCTCCATGTTCACCACCATCACGATGCCCAGGTGAATCGGGTCGATGCCAAGCTTCATCGCGATCGGGAAGAAGATCGGCGCCAGGATCAGGATGATCGCCGACGGCTCCATGAAGCTGCCCGCCACCAGCAGCACCACGTTGACCATGATCAGGAAGCCGATCGGCGTCAGCCCTTCGGACAGCACCCACTGGGTGATCTGCTGGGGGATCTGCTCGGTGGTCAGTACATGGGCGAAGAGCATGGCGTTGGCGATGATGAACAGCAGCATGATGGTCAGCCGGCCAGACTCCAGCAGCACTTTCGGGCAGTCGCGCAGGCGCATGTCCTTGTACACGAACAGCGCGATGAACGCCGAATACACCGCCGCCACGGCCGCCGCTTCGGTGGGGGTGAACATGCCGCTGTAGATCCCGCCGAGGATGATCACCAGCAGCAACAACCCCCAGAACGCGCGCCTGGCCGTGCGCAGCCATTCGGCGAAACTGGCCCGGGGTTGCGCGGGCAGCTTCTTGATCCGGGCGACGATGTAGATCGTCACCATCAGCGCCACGCCCAGCAGGATGCCCGGGATCACACCGGCCATGAACAGCTTGCCGACCGAGGTTTCGGTGGCGGCCGAGTACACCACCATGACGATCGACGGCGGAATCAGGATGCCCAGGGTACCGGCGTTGCAAATGATCCCGGCGCCGAACTCACGGGGGTAGCCGGAGCGCACCATGCCGGCCACCGCGATCGAGCCGACTGCCGCCACCGTGGCCGGCGACGAACCCGACAGCGCGGCGAACAGCATGCACGCCAGCACGGCGGCAATCGCCAGGCCGCCTCGAATGTGGCCGACGCAGGCATTGGCGAAGTCGATCAGCCGCTGGGCCACGCCGCCGGTGGTCATGAACGCGCCCGACAGCAGGAAGAACGGGATGGCCAGGAAGGTATAGCTGTCGGAGGTTTCGAACAGCTTGATCGCCAGCGAGCTCAGGGAATCCTGGCTGAACATCAGGATCGACAGCGCCCCCGACAGGCCCAGCGAAATCGCGATCGGCACGCCCAGGAACATGAACACGAACAGCAGCAGGAACAGGCAGATAACCGTCATCAGTGGTGCTCCTCACCGGAGTTGGCCAGCTTGCTGGCTTCGGCGGCCTCGTCGGCCAGGCCCAGGCCGTACTGGCGGTGGGTGAACAGGCGGTAGAGGATTTCCAGGTAGCGGACGATCACCAGGGCAAAGCCGAACGGCACGATCAGCGCGATATGGCCGACCTTGATGCCGTAACGGTCGAGGTCTTCGGCGCCGATGCCGGCGACCAGCACCGCGCTCACCCACTTGATGCTCGCCATCAGGAACAGCCCGGCATAGGCCAGGCAGCAGGCACAGGCGATCATCGCCAACACCCGTTGCACGGGCTTGCGAAAGCGCCGGACCAGTACGTCGACACCCAGATGGCCTGCGGTGCGCACGCCGTAGGCAATGCCGAAGAAGATCAGCCAGCCGAACAGGGCCTTGGTCAGGGCGATGCTCCAGGTCATTTCCTGGGCGTAGCCCATCAGGTGGTCGCCGATGCTCAGCAACAGCTCGCTGGCGAAGGCCCAGTGGTCACTGAGCGTGTAGAACATCGTGTACAGGTTGTTCAGCGCCACGTAGATGAAGGTCACCAAGGTCATGGCCGCCAGGAGAAAGGCGATCATGCCTTCCTCGAAGTGCTCCCAGGCACGCCTGAGCGATTGCATAAGGATTCTCCAGACAAAGAGAGGGCGGGCCACCTGGGGGCAGGTGGCCGGGGCAGGGCACAGGAAGGGTCAGGACGCCTTGTTGGCGTCGTCGGCGGCCTTGATCAGGTCGGCGCCGATCTGGTCGGAGAACTTGTCCCACACCGGGCGCATCGACTCGCGCCATTGCTGACGCTGCTCGGCGGTCAGCGGGTCGATCTCGCTGGTCTTGGCGTCGAGGATCTTCTGCCGGGAGGTCTGGTTGAGGGCTTCGGCCTGTTTGTTCACCTCGACGGTGACCTCGTCCATGATCACCTGCAGTTCGCCACGCACGTCTTCAGGCAGGGTGTTCCAGAACTTGGCGTTGGTGATGACCATGTAGTCGATCAGGCCGTGGTTGGTCTCGGTGAAGAACGGCTGCACCTCGTTGACCTTCTGGCTTTCGTAGTTCGACCAGGTGTTCTCGGTGCCGTTGACCGTGCCGGTCTGCAGGCCCTGGTAGACCTCGGCGAAGCTCATCTTGCGCGGGTTGGCGCGGATGGCCTTGAACTGCTCTTCGAGCACGCTGGAGGCCTGCACGCGGAATTTCAGGCCACGGGCATCCTTGGGCAGCATCACCTTCCTGTTCGCCGACAACTGCTTGAGGCCGTTGTGCCAGTAGGCCAGGCCGCGGATGCCCTTGTCTTCCATCGAGGTCAGCAGCGCCTTGCCTTGCGGGCCCTGCTGGAAGCGGTCGACGGCGGCCAGGTCGTCGAACAGGAACGGCAGGTCGAAGATCTGCACCTGTTTGTTGTAGTGCTCGAACTTGGCCAGCGACGGCGCCAGCATCTGCACATCGCCCAGCAGCAGGGCTTCCATTTCCTTGCCGTCACCGAACAGCGACGAGTTGGGGTAGACCTCGACTTTGACCTTGTCCTTGAGTTGCGGGTCAGCGGCGACCAGCTTCTGGAACATCAGCGCGCCTTGGCCTTTGGGCGTGCTGTCGGCCACCACGTGGGCGAACTTGATGATGATCGGGTCGGCGGCCTGGGCCAGGCTCGCCATGGACACAGCAGCGGCGCAGAACAGCGCGTGGGTCAGCTTCAACATCGATGTCACCTCTGACTTATTGTTGTAGGAGGATTGAGCGTCACCATGGACCAATCACCTGCGTGTGGAGAATCAGCATTTGTGTAAGGCGGCGTTCGGCTGGACCGAACGCTTGGTTGTATCAGCGCCGGCCTCTTCGCGGGACAAGCCCGCTCCCACAGGCACAGCACAGCATTCGAGTTCAGTGGTGTGCTTGTGGGAGCCGGTGCTTGTGGGAGCCGGCTTGCCGGCGATAGGGCCAGTAGTTTCAACCGACCTCTCGAGCCAACAAGCGCTGCGCCCGCATCACCACCGGCGCATCCACCATCTGCCCATCCAGCTGAAACGCCCCGGCGCCACCGGCCGCCTCGCTCGCCGCCAGCACCTTGCGCGCCCACACCAGCTCGTCGGCACTCGGCGCCAAGGCCGCATGAATCACCGCCACCTGCCTCGGATGAATGCACAGCGCCCCGCCATAGCCCATGTCGTAGGCATGCCGCATCGCCCGCTGCAAACCGTCGGCATCGTCAATGGCCGGAAACACCCCATCCAACGGCGGCAACAGACCGGCCCCGCGCGAATGCAGCTGCACGGCCATGCGCGCCTGATCGAGGAACTGCCGGGCCGCCGTGCTTTCGGTGTTCAGGTCCAGGTCCAGCGCCAGGTCCAGGCTGCCGAACGACAAGCGCTCGACACCCTCGGCCTGGGCGATCTGCTGCAAGGCCAGCAGGCCCTTGGCACTCTCGATGATCGGCCACACCGGCTTGCCGATGTGGCGGGCGACTGCGACCTGGGCTGCGTTCTCGACCTTGGGCAGCAGCAGCCCGACAACGCCCGCGTGTTGCGCGCAGAACCTAAGGTCGGCGCTGTGTTGGGGATGGTGCGGCGCGTTGACCCGCACCCAGACGGCAGCCTGCGGCGTGGCCTGCAGAAACGCCGCCAGGTGCTCGCGGGCCTGCTGTTTCAACGGCTCTTCCACGGCATCCTCGAAATCGACGATGACCGCATCGGCACCTGCCGCCAGGGCCTTGGCAAAACGCTCGGGCCGACTGCCCGGCACGAACAGGGCGGAGCGCACGCTGTTCATACCGCACCGCCGGTAGCCAGGCTGGCCTGCTCGTGCGCGCTGAAGCCCAGCTCGGCGAGGATGTCCTGGGTGTGCTGACCCAGCGCGGGTACGGCATCCATGCGCGGGGTGAAGGCCGCATTGCGCCCCGGTGGCAGCAGCGACGGCAGCTTGCCGACGGGGCTGTCCACCTCGCGCCAGCCGTCGCGGGCCTGCAACTGCGGGTGTTGCCAGACCCCGTGCATGTCGTTGACCCGGGCGTTGGCGATCTGCGCCTGCTCCAGGCGTGCGACCACCTCGTCCAGCGACAGGTCGGCAAAGCCATCGATGATGATCTGGCGCAGCACCTCGCGGTTTTCCGAGCGCTTGAAGTTGGCGCTGAAGCGGTCATCGCTGGCCAGCGCCGGATCGAGCAGCACCTTTTCGCAGAACAGCGTCCACTCCCGTTCGTTCTGCAGGCCGAGCATGAGGGTGCCGCCACCGCCGGTGGGGAATGGCCCGTAGGGGTAGATGGTCGAGTGCGAAGCGCCGGCCCGCGGGGGGGGCGGTGCGCCGTCGTAGGCGTAGTACATCGGGTAGCCCATCCACTCCACCAGGCTTTCCAGCATCGACACGTCGATGCGGCTGCCGACCCCGGTCTTGTCGCGCAGCATCAACGCCGACAACACGCCGGTGTAGGCGTACATGCCCGCCGCGATGTCGGCGATCGAGCAGCCGGCCTTGGCCATTTCGTTGTCGCCGGGGCCGCCGGTAACCGACAGGAAGCCGCCTTCGCTCTGGATCAGCAGGTCGTAGGCCTTTTTCTTTTCGTAAGGGCCGCCTTCGCCATAACCGGAAATGTCGCACACGATCAGCCGTGGGAAGCGCGCGTGCAAGGCGTCGAACGACAGGCCCATGCGCGCTGCCGCGCCCGGTGCGAGGTTCTGCACCAGCACGTCGGCCTTGGCCAGCAAGGCGTCGAGGATGTCGCCCGCTGCGTCCTGCTTGAGGTCGAGGGTGAGGCTTTCCTTGGAGCGGTTGGTCCACACGAAATGCGAGGCCAGGCCGTCGACGCGCTGGTCGTAGCCCCGGGCGAAGTCGCCACTGCCGGGGCGTTCGACCTTGATCACGCGGGCGCCGAGGTCGGCCAGTTGGCGGGTGCAGAACGGCGCCGCGATGGCGTGCTCCAGGCTGACGACGGTGATGCCGTCCAGCGGGCGAGGGGTTGCTTGCGTCATGGGATCACCTCAGTGCAGTTCGGCCAGGGAGCGGGCATCGCGCAGTTGCCACATGCGCTCGATCAGAACCTGGCCCTGGGCCGGAGTGCGCGCGCCGGAGTACGCCAGCAGGCGCTGGAACTTGGCCTCCAGCTCAGGGCGCGACAGGGTATTGCCGGGGTCGCCCTTGGGTTCGTCGATGGCCGCGTGGAAACGGCGACCGTCGTTGCAGGTGACCTCGACGCGGCCCAGCCAGCGGGCCGGGTAGGCGGCGTCCACCTCAGGGTCCAGTTGCATCTGCACCTTGTCGCGAAACGCCGCCACGTGCGGGTCGGTCAGCGCCAGGTCGCGGAACTCCAGCAGCTGCGCGCTGCCATGCACGGCGATCAGGCCGAGCACGGTGCCCATGGAGAACTTGGCCTGGTGCACGGTGGTGGGCGTGGTGACCCGGCCCAGCACGTCGATCGCGCCCTGGTGCACGCGGGTGACCACCTTGGCGATCTCGGCATGGCCCAGCCCTTCGCGGGTCATCAGCTGCAGCAGGGCATCGGCGGCGGGGTGGGTGTGGCGGCACGAGGCGTGGAACTTGAACGAGGTTTCCACCAGCGCCCAGCGTGTGCCTAGGCGGTCGCTCAGGCGCGCCGGGTCGGCGTCGCTGGACATGCCGGCCGCCAGGCCTTGCTCGCCTTCGAGGATGTTGCGCGCACCGCTCAGGCCATCGGCGGTCAGGTAGGCGGCCAGCAGGCCGTCGGCGGCCGCCTTGGCCGTGTGCAGCTGCTTGGAATCGGCGGCGTCGTGCAAGAACTCCCACAAGCCGGCGGCCTGGGTGCCGGCGCTGCCCAGCAGGTTGATGAACTGATCCTGGTTGAAGTCCAGCAGCTTGCCCACGCCCACCGCGGCGGCCAGGGTGCCGACGGTGGCGGTGGTGTGGAAGATGCGGTAGTGCGAACGACCAAGGAACTCACCGATGCGGATGCCCGCCTCATAACCGGCCACCGCCGCCAGCAGCAGGTCCTGGCCGGATTTGCCGAGGTCCTGGGCGGCCGCCAGCACGGCGGAGAACACCACGGTGGCAGGGTGCAGCACCGAGCTGTTGTGCAGGTCGTCCTGTTCGACCAGGTGCGAGGCGGCGCCATTGACCAGCGCGGCGAAGTAGGGCGAAGACGAGCGCCCGCTGGTCAGCACCCGTGCGCTGCCCAGGGCCGGCCCCATGCGTTCGGCATAGCGCTCGAACAGCGGGATCGGGTGCGCACCCTGGCTGGCCAGGGCCGAGCCCAGCCAGTCGAGGAACAGGTCTTCGGTGCGGTCCAGCACGTGGCCTGGAATGTGCGCGTAGCGCAGGTCGGCGAGAAAGCCCGCCAGGGCTTGGGTATGTTGCATGTTCAGGCCCTCAGAAGCTGCGCGGCAGTTCGAGCAGGTGCTCGGCCACGTAGGACAGGATCAGGTTGGTGGAGATCGGCGCCACCTGGTACAGGCGGGTTTCGCGGAACTTGCGCTCGACGTCGTATTCGCAGGCGAAGCCAAAGCCGCCGTGGGTCTGCAGGCAGGCGTTGGCGGCTTCCCACGAGGCCTTGGCGGCCAGGTACTTGGCCATGTTGGCGCTGGCCCCGGCGTTCTGCCCGCTGTCGTACTCGGCGCAGGCGCGCCAGCGCATCAGGTCGGCCGCCTCGATTTCGATATGGGCCTCGGCAATCGGGAACTGCACGCCCTGGTTCTGCCCGATCGGGCGGCCGAACACCACGCGATCGCGGGCATAGGCGCTGGCCTTTTCGATGAACCAGCGGCCGTCACCGATGCATTCGGCGGCGATCAGCGTGCGTTCGGCGTTGAGGCCGTCGAGGATGTACTTGAAGCCTTTGCCTTCTTCGCCGATCAGGCTGCTGGCCGGAATCTGCAGGTTGTCGAAGAACAGCTCGTTGGTTTCGTGGTTGACCATGTTGGCGATCGGTTGCACGGTGAGGCCGTTGCCGATGGCCTCGCGCAGGTCGACCAGGAAGATCGACATGCCTTCGGACTTCTTCTTCACCTCGGCCAATGGCGTGGTGCGGGCCAGCAGGATCATCAGGTCGGAGTGCTGGATGCGCGAGATCCACACCTTCTGGCCGTTGATCACGTAGCTGTCGCCCTGGCGCACGGCGGTGGTCTTGATCTTGGTGGTGTCGGTGCCGGTGGTGGGTTCGGTCACGCCCATCGACTGCAGGCGCAGCTCGCCGCTGGCCAGCTTGGGCAGGTAATGGCGCTTCTGTTCCTCGCTGCCGTGGCGCAGCAGGGTGAACATGTTGTACATCTGGCCGTGCACGGTGCCGGAGTTGCCACCGCAGGCATTCACTTCTTCAAGGATCACCGAGGCCTCGGCCAGGCCCAGGCCGGAGCCGCCGTATTGCTCGGGGATCATCGCCGACAGCCAGCCGGCGTCGGTCATGGCTTTGACGAACGCTTCCGGGAAGCCCTTTTCTTCGTCGATCTTGCGCCAGTAGCTGGCGTCGAATTCGGCGCACAAGGCGCGCACGCCTTCGCGGATGGCAGTGAGGTCTTCGCTGTCGTACTTATGCATGCAGGGGGTCTCTGTCGGGTTTCAGTCGAAAAGCACTTCGGCGCTCTGTGCCACGCCGTCGGCATTGCCGGCCCACAGCTGGGCCTGGCCTGGCGCGCTGATACGCCCGGCCACTTCGAAGGGGGTGGGCAAGGTCAGCGGGCGCACGCCGCGATAGGCGAAGTGCCGCACCTGTTTGCCGGGGTTGGCGCGAATGAAGGCGCGCAGGTTGAGGGTGGCGATCAGGGGGCCGTGCACGACCAGGCCGGGATAGCCTTCAATGGCGGTGACGTAGGGCTGGTCGTAATGGATGCGGTGGCCGTTGAAGGTCACGGCGGAGTAGCGGAACAGCAAGGTTGGTGTCGACGCCACGGCCTCGTACCAGTCAGCCGGCTCAGCGGCTTGCGCGCTGCTGCGCTTGGGCGGGTTGGGTTCGCGGTAGACGATGTCCTGCTCTT
Organism: Pseudomonas sp. GM84; assembly: GCF_000282535.1. Lineage (GTDB taxonomy): Bacteria > Pseudomonadota > Gammaproteobacteria > Pseudomonadales > Pseudomonadaceae > Aquipseudomonas. Next base: position 11,940 of record NZ_AKJC01000115.1, read on the forward strand.
CGCGCACGCACAGCTGGCCGTGCTGCGAATAGTCATGGCGCACGGTGACGAACAGCAAGGCGCCGGTGCGGCCGTGCTTTTCCTCGATGTGCACGATGGTCGACAGGCGATGGGCCTCGGCACCGACCTTGAGCGGGGCGATGAACTCGACCCGGCCCCCTGCCCACATGCGGTTGCGGTTGTCGGCCGGGGGCAGGAAGCCGCCGCGGGCCGGGTGGCCGTCACTGCCCAGCTGCGCTTCGGCCACGGGTTCCTGGAAGAAGCACCACATCCACAACGGTGGCAACGGTTGCCCGACGGCGGGCGCGGTTTCGCCGAAGGTGGCGGCGATACGCTTGATCAGGTTGCGGCTGAGCTCATCGACGGCTTCTTCCGTGCGGCCGAGCCAGGCACGGTAATCCGTGGGTGATTGCGTGGCAGTCATAACCATTGGCCTCTGCATTTGTTGTTATGCACGGATCATGCGAGCTGTTTGGCATTCTGTGAATTTGCATTTGTGTGAAGCAGCGTTCGTGTATGCTGAACGCCGTTTTTGCCTGTATGGGCCTCATCGCCGGCAAGCCGGCTCCCACAGGGACGGCGGCGCTTTTACCTGTGGGAGCCGGCTTGCCGGCGATGAGGCCATTGGCCACAACCGGAGCCCCAATGCATTTCGACCTGGCAGACCTGCGGCTTTTCATTCATATCGGCGAATCACCCAGCCTGACCCAGGGTGCACGCCGGGCGTTTCTGTCGCCGGCCGCCGCCAGCGCCCGGATCAAGGCGCTGGAGGCGCAGCTCGACACGCGCCTGCTGTACCGTGACAGCCGTGGCGTCGAACTGACCCCGGCCGGGCACAAGCTGTTGACCCATGCGCGCCTGATCATGCGCCAGGTGGACTACCTGAAAGCCGAATTCACCCAGTTCGGCACCGATTCGGCCGGGCATATCCGCATCTTCGCCAACACCACGGCGGTCACCGAATTCCTCCCCGAAGTACTGGCCGGTTTTCTCGCCCAACGCCCGGGGGTGACGGTCGACCTGCAGGAGCGGCTGTCGCGGGATATCGTGCGCGGCGTGCTCGATGGCAGCAGCGACATGGGCATCATCGCAGGGCCCGTGGAAGCCAGTGGCCTGCAGGTGATGCACTTCAGCACCGACCGCCTGGTGCTGATCGTGCCGGCCGGGCACGAACTGGCGTCACGCCAACGGGTGACCTTCAAGCAGACCCTGGACTTCCAGCATATCGGCCTGCACGACGGCAGCACCTTGCTGAGTTTTCTGCGCGACCATGTCGAGCGCATGGGCATGACCCTGTCGCTGCGCATCCAGTTGTCGAGCTTCGAGGCCATCTGCCGGCTGGTGGAGGCGGGGGTGGGGATCGGCATCATTCCCGAATCGGCGGCGCAGCGGCACAGCCAGACCATGGACCTGGTCACCATCAGCCTCGATGAGCCTTGGGCGGTACGGGAACGGAGCATTCTGGTGCGGGAGCTGGAGGCTTTGCCAGGCACGGTGCGGGCGTTGATCGCGACCTTGATGCCGCAGGCCTGAAGTGCATTTGGGCCGTTAGAAGAAACTGCGCTGGGCCTTGAACGTCACCATGCCCTGGCAATAAGTATTCATGCCCGCATAGGCCTCGCAGCCACCGCCACCGAGGTCGGAGTTGCTGTAGATCAGGTTGAGGTCAAGCCCCAGCCACGGCCGCGAGAGTTCCAGCGACCAGTCGGAAAACCCGCTTACCTGGCTGCCGTCGCCAATGGTGAAGGGGGTGCCCAGGCGGTGGTGGGCCATCTTGACGGTGAGGTCGACGTCGAACAGCGGCAGTTGGCCGAGGTCGGCGAACAGGGTGCCGGTGCGGTGCTCGGGGGTGTCGCGCAAGGCCCCGCCAAAGCGGCTGCCCAGGACCGAGATGCCGCCGTACAGGGCATAGCTGTCGGCGCCTGCGATGTTCGGCTGGCTGTAGTGGATCAGGCCCAGCTCGTAGCCCAGGGTGCTGTCGAAGTGATGCTTGTAGCCCAGGTAGCTGTCCAGGCGCAGGGTGGAATCGGGCGTCACGCCCATGCTCGGCGCGTACTGGCCGAAGTACCAGCCGCTTGGGTGGCTGAGGTCGAGGCCGCCGTGGAAGGCGCCGACTGCGCTCGGCGAGATCAGCCCTTGGGCCATTGTGCGCGAAGCGGTGGTCCCGAGCTTGAAATCGAAGTCGCCCAATTGACGCTGGATCTGTTGGGCCAGCAGCGCCGGGCTGAAGAGCAGGGCCGCACCCAGCAACAGCAGGGGCCTGGTCATGGTCACCGTCCTGGAAGGCTTGCACTTGAGCGGCCCAGCATACCTGGGTTGGCCGGCAGGGCAAACCGCGGGGTGGGACTCACAGCGGTTGGGAGATTTCGATCAGGTTGAGGTCCGGGTCGCGCACATAGACGGAGAGGATCGGCCCGGTCGCACCGGTATGTTGTATCGGCCCCTGCAGGATCGGCCATTGGGCGTGCTGCAGATGGGCGATCACCTGTTCCAGGCCGACGCTGGCGATGAAGCACAGGTCGAGTGCGCCAGGGACGGGCAGGTGGGCCTTGGGCTCGAACTCCTGGCCGCGCACATGGATGTTGATCTTCTGCTGGCCGTAACGCAGTGCCAGCCGCCCGGCACCGAAGGTTTCCAGTTGCATGCCCAGTACCCGGGTGTAGAAGTCGGTGCAGGCTTCCACGTCGCAGGTGGTGAGCACCAGATGGTCCAGGTGATCGATCATTGGCAACCTCAGGCTGGGGGACTGACGTAGCGCAGTCCGGCCCGGGCCATGATAGTGCACCCTGCGAAGCTTTCGACAACTGTGATGGCCGCCGTGTGGAAAGCTCAGCCTTTGCTAACCTTAAATTCCACGCGGTATGGCCCCGAGGGGAAATGTGATGCGCAAGCCATTGCTCTATGTCGTGGCGGCTGTGCTTGGCCTGGGCGTCGTTGCCAGCTACTTCCTGGCTCGAGACCCTGCGACACCCGTAGCGCCCGCAACAACCGCAGCCCCAGCTGCAGCTGCAGCTCCAGTCACACCCCCAGCTCCCGCCCCGGCCCCGGCTGCCGAGGCGCCAGCGCCCAAGCAGACCGTGTTCAATCAGGAGCAACTGGACCAGATGATGGCGCCCGTTGCCCTGTACCCCGATTCGCTGCTGGCCCAGGTGCTGATGGCGTCCACCTATCCGGGCGAAGTGACCGAAGCCGTGGCCTGGTCCAAGGCCAACCCCAAGGCCCAGGGCGATGAGGCGGTCAAGCAAGTGGCGCAGCAGACCTGGGACCCGAGCGTGCAATCCTTGGTGGCGTTCCCGCAGGTGCTGGTGCTGCTTGGCCAGGACCCGGTCTGGGTGCAACGGATGGGGGACGCGTTCCTGGCGCAGCCCGACGATGTGATGGCTTCGGTGCAGCGCCTGCGGCAACAGGCGAAGGCGGCCGGCAACCTGCAGAGCAACCAGTACCAGAACGTTACGGTTCAAGCCGCGCCGGCATCCGCTCCTGCTGCATCCGGCGGCGCGAGTTCGACGAGTGCCCCGGCCAGCAGCTCATCGACCATCATCATCGAGCCCGCCAACCCCCAGGTGGTGTACGTGCCCAGCTACAACCCCACCACGACCTACGGCACCTGGGCCTACCCCTCGTCGCCGCCGGCCTACTACCCGCCGTCACCGTTGTATACCGCCGGCACCGCGCTGATGGCGGGGCTGGCCTTCGGCACCGGCGTTGCGATCGTCAACTCGCTCTGGGGCGACTGTGACTGGGATGACCACGACATCGACGTGGACGTGAACCGCTACAACAACATCAATGCCAACAACCGCATCGGCAACAACCAGGGCAAGTGGCAGCACAACGCGGTACACCGCGATGGCGTGCCCTACCGCGACAACCTCAGCCGCCAGCAATATGGTCGCCAGCTCGACGGCGCCAGCCAGCGCGCGGCCTTCCGTGGCGACGATGCCCAGCGTGCCCAGGCGCGCGACCGCGCCCGTACTTCGCTGGACCAGGCAGGCATCGAGCGGCCGGCCACGACCAACAGCGAGGCGCGCGACCGCGCCCGTGCCTCGATGGACCGGGCAGGCATCGAGCGACCGGCCACGGCCAACAACGATGCGCGCGAACGCGCCCGTGAGTCGATGGACAGGGCAGGTATCGAGCGGCCGGCCACCAGCAACCGCGAAGCCCGCGACCGGGTGCGTGAGACCCAGACCGAGAGACCGCGTGCGACGGACCGCCAGCAGAACACCCGACCTACCCGCGAGAACGTGCAGGCCAGGAACCAGAATCCCCAGGTCAACCAGCGCCGGCAAGGTGACGGCCAGGCGCGCCAGAAGCTGCAAGACCGGCCACGAAGCAGCGCCGGCAGTGCGCGCAACAATGCCTTCGACGGCGTGCGCTCGCCTGCGCGGACCACCGCCCAGGCCAATCGCGGCCGCACCAGCCAGACCCTCGCCCAGCGGCCGAGTGCCTCGCGTGCGGCAGGGCATACCATTTCTCGGCCCAGCGCGCCCGCGCGCCGGGGTGGTGGTGGAGGAGGCCGTCGATGAACCGCAAGCGCATGCTCGTCCCCTTGCTGATTGCCGTGTTCACGGCCTGGCCGTGCTGGGCCTCTACTCAGGAGGCGTTTCCGACACCCGAAAAAGCGGTGGAATCCCTGGTCGCCGCCTTGGGTACGGAAAAGGCCGACGAGGCCCGCCTGGCGCAGTTGTTCGGTGAAGACTGGCGCACCTACATTCCACGCGAAGGCGTGCAGCGCAGCGATGTGGATGCATTCCTGCAGCAGTACCACCAGCAGCATCAGATCGAAAATCAAGGCGATACCAAGGCCATCCTGGCGGTGGGCAGCGAACATTGGACCTTGCCCATTCCACTGGCCAAGGCCGCCAACGGCTGGCACTTCGACCTCAAGGCCGGCAGTGCCGAGATCCGCGCGCGGCGCATTGGCCGCAACGAACTGGGGGCGCTGCAATCGGTGCTGGCCTACCACGATGCACAAATGGACTACGCCTCGCAGGACCGTAACGGCAACGGCGCGCTGGAATATGCCCAGCAGATCTTCAGCACCCCCGGCAAGCACGACGGCTTGTTCTGGGAAGACGAAGCGGATGGCCAGGTCAGCCCGCTGGGCCCGCTGTTCGGCCAGGACGTGGTGGGGGACGACTGGTACGGCTACCACTTCCGCATCCTCGATGGCCAAGGCCCCTCGGCCCCGGGTGGCGCCTACAGCTACCTGATCGGCAACCAGATGAGCCGGGGTTTTGCCCTGGTCGCCTGGCCGGCCAAGTACAACGACACCGGGGTGATGAGCTTCATGATCAGCCATGATGGCCAAGTGTTCGAGAAAGACCTGGGTCCGCAAGGCGACAAGCTGGCCAAGGCCATGAAGCGCTTCGACCCGGACGACAGCTGGAAAGAGGTGAACCAGGACGGCAACGACTGAGCCGCGCTAGCGCCCGAGCAATTGCCCCAGAAGCCACTGCCCGGCGGGCCCCAGTGCACGTTGCCGTGACCAGGCCACGTCCATGGCGACCCGCCTCGGGTAGCCCGCCACCGGCAGCTCCACCAGGCCACTGCCAAAGCGCGCCACCAGCGCGGTGGGCAGCTCTGCCCAACCAAAGCCACGTACCGCGAACTCCAGCAGCGTCAGGTAGTCCGGCGCCGACCAGGCCTGTCCACGGCCATGGTGCAGGCTGGGGGCGTAGGTCTTCATGTACAGCTGGCGCTCGGCTTGCAGATCCTCCGCTTGCAGCATCGGCCGTTTCGCCAAGGGGTGGTCGCAGCTCACGTAGAGCTTGAACTCGGCCTGTTCAGGCAAACGCGCCACCCTGACATCGGCGGGGTAGTGCTGCTGTGCGGCAAGGATGCCGATTTGCGCCAGGCCCTGCTGGACCAGTTCGACCACATCGGCGTCTTCGGAAGGGCCCCAGCGCAGTTCGGTGTGGGGATACAGTTGCGCGAAAAGGCTCATCGCAGCCCCTTGGGACGTCACGCTGTAACTGTCCGACATCACCACCGACACCAATGGCTCGACCTGCCCGGCCAGCCGCACCGCCAGGGCATCGAGGCGGGCGCTGGCATCGAGTATCGCTTCAACGTGCCCCAGCACCTGGCGCCCGGCTGCATTCAGCGTGGGGTGGCGGCCGGCGCGGTCGAACAGAGGGCAACCCACGTCGGCCTCGAAGTTGGCGATGGCGATGCTGATGGTCGACTGGCTTTTGCGCAGTTTGCGCGCCGCAGCGGAAAACGAGCCGAGTGCGGCGGCTTCGACAAAGGCGACGAGGGCTTCAGGCGAGTAGCGCATAGGTATGGATAAAACCGATAGGAGCTATGCCACGAGTATCAGTTCCATCAACGCAAATGGGAAGCACCCGATGGGCGCTGGCGCCTCCTTGCGCCGTCAGTGTCTGGAGGCTGCGCGCACCTCGCGGGCGGTACAGCCGAAGGACTGGCGAAACGCCCGGGTGAACTGCGCCTGGTCGGCAAAACCGCAACGAAACGCCAGTTCGCCGATCGGCAGGTGGCATTGCGGGTCGCGCAACTGCCGGTGCACCGCCTCCAGGCGCTGCTGGCGTATCCATTCGCCCAGGGTATAGGCGGTGCTGGAAAACAGCTTGTGCAGGTAGCGCAGTGAAAGCCCGCAGGCGTTGGCGATGACCTGCGGCGTCAGCTCAGGGTCGGCGAGGTTCTGCAGCACGTAGTGCTCGACCCGGGTCAGGTGCAGGGTGCTGAGGTTGGACCCTTCACTGCCGAGCACGCGTTCGTCCTGCTGCAGCGCCAGCAGCAAGGTGGCCATGGCCTGCTCCAGCAACAGGTGGCGGGCAACCTGCGGGTTGGCGTCGAAGTGCCGGGCACACAGGTCCAGTTGCTCGACGAAGATAAGCCCCAGGCCCTGGGTGGCATCGAAACAATGGCGGGTGTAACGCCGGTGCCCGCGCAGGTGGCCCTTGAGGGCACTTTCGGGAAGCTTGAGCACCCACAGGTCATTTTCCGCGCCGTAATGGAAGCGGTAGGGTGCATCGCCGCGCTCGACGATGAAGCCGCCCGGGCGGCAGCTGAGCTGGTGGCCGTCCTGCTCGAAGTGCACTTCGCTGCGGCTGGGCACGGTGACCAGGTAGAACGCCTCGCGGTCCTGGCCGATCTGCGCCTTGCTGCGCGAGTAGCCGAGCCGGCTCGAACGCAGGCGCGACAGGCTGCAGGGTGTGCTGGGCGTGCTCCAGCGCTGCAGGTGGCCATCGAAGGGTTGCTCGGCGGCGAACGCCAGGCTCAAGGGAAAGTAGGTGTCACTGACGGCTTCGGCCCAGCGCGCCTGGCGCTCGGGCAGGGCCCAGCTGTGGGTCGAGACTTCTGTCGGCATCATCGGTCCTTTTTCAAAGAGGGCAGCATTGAAAAAAGGAACTGCAGGCAAGCTACTCAAGCAGCTCTTGTTATTGTGCAAGCCGCCCGGCAGCGCGAGGCTGCCGGGCGGCTTTGTGCGCCGACCACTGTATCAGGCGACGGGTGTCAGCCGGTAGGTCGCCGACGGTTCCAGGCAGGCCTGCCAGCCCGGCGGTACGACGATGTTGGTGGTGTCCTCCTCGATCACGCAAGGGCCCTGCACCGTTTGCCCCGGTAGCAGGCGATTGCCGTTGAACACCGGCGTGGCTTGCCACTCACCCTCGGCGCTGAAGCGCATCGGGCGCTGGCTGTCCGGTACTGCCACGGGTACTTCGGCCGGGCCTTGCAGCAGCGGTTGTGGCGGGCGTGGCAGGTGGCCGATCA
>NZ_AKJC01000116.1 GCF_000282535.1 Pseudomonas sp. GM84
TTGGAGGGCAAAGCCCTCCCCGCTTTTGAGGCCACCGCCATTTGGCGCTACGATGGTCAGACCCGCACAACCAAGGTCTGCCTGCTCCATGATCATCGGTGCCTTCCTCATCCTCACCTGGCTGGTGCTGCTCTTGCGCTACCCGGCCAAGGCCCTGCCGATTTCGCTGGCCGCTGTCTGTGGCCTGGCCCTCGTGGCGCTGGCGGTCGTCTGGCAAGACAACCGTGAAACCTCGCAACTGGCGCGGCTCGATCTGCGTCTGACCTACGCCCCGGACCAATGCCCCGCCGACCGCGCCCTGCAGGTGCGCATGAAAAACGGCAACGATGTTCCACTCACCGAGCTGCGCTGGCGCGTGGCGGCCTATGCGCCGGGCGATACGGTGAACCTGGCCGAGAACACCTACAGCGCTCCGCGCTATCGTGGGCCGGGTGAACTGCAGCCGGGGGCCGAGTGGAAGGACTGCCTGCCGTTGCCGCCGCTGCGTGCCGGGTATCGACCGCAGACCCTGGAGTTTCGGGCCGAGCGCCTGCAAGGTACATTTTCCAATTGATGCATTGCCTGCACCGGCCCTATCGCCGGCAAGCCGGCTCCCACAGGTACCCCACAACCCTTGAGATCTGTGGCGTACCTGTGGGAGCCGGCTTGCCGGCGATGAGGCCGGTGCAGTCAACCAGACCTCTCCCGACCAACAGGCCTACCCCATGCCCACCGTCCTGATCACCGGTTGTTCCAGCGGCATCGGCCGCGCCCTGGCCGACGCCTTCCGCGATGCCGGCTACAAAGTCTGGGCCACCGCCCGCAAGCCCGATGATGTCGAGCGTCTGAGCGCCGCCGGCTTCACCGCCCGGCAACTGGATGTAAACGACAACGACGCCCTGAACCGACTGACCGAGGAAATCGAAACCCTCGACATGCTGATCAACAACGCCGGTTACGGCGCCATGGGCCCCTTGCTCGATGGCGGTGTGGACGCCATGCGCCAGCAGTTCGAGACCAACGTGTTCGCCGTGGTTGGCGTTACCCGCGCGTTGTTCCCCTTGCTGCGCCGCACGCGCGGGCTGGTGGTGAACATCGGCAGTGTTTCCGGTGTGCTGGTCACCCCCTTCGCCGGCGCGTACTGCGCCTCCAAAGCCGCCGTGAATGCTTTAAGCGATGCCTTGCGCCTGGAACTGGCGCCGTTCGGTGTACGGGTGATGGAAGTGCAGCCCGGGGCGATTGCCTCGCAATTCGCCAGCAATGCCCAGCGGCAGGCCGAGCAGGTGCTGGCGGCGGATTCGCCGTGGTGGCCGCTGCGTGAGCATGTGCAGGCTCGGGCGCGGGCTTCGCAGGACAGGCCGACCTCGGCAGCGACGTTTGCCCAAGGGGTGTTGGCTGCCACGCGCAAGTCGCCGGTGCCTGCGGTGGTTCGCTTGGGCAATGGCAGTACGGCGCTGCCGTTGATGGCTCGGCTGCTGCCACGGCGGTTGCTGGATTGGGCGTTGCGCAAGCGGTTTGGGTTGTTGCGACCACTCTGATTTTTTTCGGTTGCCTGCACCGGCCTCTTCGCGGGGCAAGCCCGCTCCCACAGGTACAGCGCCAACCTCAAGAGCAGCACAGTACTTGTGGGAGCGGGCTTGCCCCGCGAAGAGGCCGGTGAGAAAGCACACAAATCAGGCAATGGAACGCAATACCCCACCATCGACCCGCAACGCTGCCCCGGTGGTCCCACTGGCCTGCAGCGATGCCAGATAGACCACCATGTTCGCCACCTCCTCCACCGTTTCCAATCGCTTGAGCAGCGAAGTGGGCCGGTGCTCGGCCAGGAAGTTGGCTTCAAGCTCCTCGCGACTGACGCCTTGCTCTTGTGCCAGCTTGGTCATGAAGTCATCCACCCCTTCGGAACGCGTCGGCCCAGGCAGCACCGAGTTGACGGTCACCCCAGTGCCGGCCAAGGTCTCGGCCAACCCACGCGACACCGCCAGCAGCGCCGTCTTCGACATGCCGTAGTGAACCATCTCGATCGGGATCTGCAACGCCGACTCGCTGGACAGGAAGATCACCCGCCCCCACGTGCGCTCGGCCATGCCCCGGGCGTAGTGGCGCGACAGGCGCACGGCGCTCAGCACATTGACGTCGAAGAAGCGCTGCCAGTCGGCATCCTCGATCTCGAAGAACGGCTTGGGCTCGAAGATGCCGAGGTTGTTGACCAGGATGTCGGTGTGCGGCACCTGGTCGAACAGCTGCTGCGCGCCTTCCGGTGTACTCAGGTCGGCGGCGACGCCGATGATCCGGGCTTGCGGCAAGCGCTCGCGGACCGCATTGAGGGCATCGTCGACACGCGCCTGGGTGCGGCCGTTGAGCACCACTTCGGCACCGGCGTCGGCCAGGCCGATGGCGATTGCCAGGCCGATGCCGGCGGTGGAGCCGCTGACAATGGCGCGTTTACCATTCAAGGAAATGTGCATTGCTAATCCCTCTTCAGCCACGAGATTGGTCGAACGCCTGCCAGCCGCCACCCAGCGCCTTGTACAACCCCACCAGCGCCTGCGACACCGCGGCCGAACTGTCGATCCACTGCTCTTCACTGGCCAGCAGGTCGCCCTGCACGGTCAGCACATTGAGAAAGTCCACCGCCCCTTCCACGTACTGGCGCTGGGCCGTTTCCAGGGCGATACGGTTCTGCCGCACCGCCTCGGCCAAATGATCGCGACGCAACTGGCTGGCGTTGTACAGGCGTAGCACATCGTCGATTTCATGCCAGGCCCCGAGCACCACTTTGCGGTAGTTCAGCGCCGCTTCCTGCTGCTGCGCTTCACGCAGCTCCAGAGTACCGGTGAGCCGCCCGCCCTCGAAGATCGGCAGCGACAGCTGCGGGCCAAAGGCGAAGCGGCGCGAATCCCAGGCACCGAAGTCGGAGAGCTGCATGGCCTGGAAGCCGACGCTGCCCGACAGGCGGATGCTCGGGTAGAAGTCCGCCTTGGCCACGCCAATGCTCGCCGTGGCGGCATGCAGGCGGGCTTCGGCCTGGCGGATGTCCGGGCGGCGCTCGGCCAGCTCGGACGGCAAGCCGATGGCGAACGACTGCTGCGGTGCGGGCAGCTCGCCACCCTCCAGCAACTCGGCCTGCAGGCTGCGCGGCGGCTCGGCCGCCAGCAGGCTGAGGGCGTTGATCAAATCGTCACGCCGGGCTTCCAGGCCCGGCAGGCGCGCTTCGATGGACGCGACCTGAGCGCTGGCCTGGGCAACGTCGAGGCGGGTGGCGACACCTTCGGCCTGGCGGTCTTCGGACAGTTTCAGGCTGTGCCGCGCAACGTTCAGGTTGTCGCGGGTCACGTCCAGGGTGTGCTGCACGGCCCGCAGCTGAATGTAGTTGCCGGCCGTTTCCGAGAGCAGCGCCAGCAGCACACCTCGGCGGTCGTTCTCGGCCACTTCCACGCTGGCATCGGCGGCTTCCACCTGGCGCCGCACACGGCCCCAGAGGTCCAGCTCCCAGCCGGCGACCAGGTCGCCCTGCCAGAGGTTGAAAGCCGACTTACCCGCATGGCCAGAAGGGTCGCTCAGGCCTTCGGCGCTGTTACGGGCGCGGCTGTAGCCGGCGCCGGCATCGACCGACGGCACTTCATCGGCCGCCACGGTGCTACGCAGGGCGCGGCTTTGCAGCAGACGCGCACTGGCCATCTGCAGGTCGAGGTTGCGTTCGGCGACGCGCTGGATCAGCGCGCTCAAGCGGGCATCGTTGAAGCTCTCCCACCAGCGCAGTTCCAGCGGCTCGGCCTGTGGCTGGCTCGGCGCTGCCTCACCTTGCAGCGGTGCCCACTGCGCTGGCGCCTGGCTGTCCGGGCGCTGATAGTCCGGGCCGAGGGTGCAGCCGGCCAGCAGCATGGCCAGCAGCAACGGGCTCAAGCGTACGGCGGGCTTCATCGGGCACTGACCTGTTTGCCGGCGAGCGTGTCGCCCCGGGTATCGATGGTCGCTTCCACCGACATGCCCACGCGCAGGCGTTCGAGCAGCGGCTGGTCGTCATCGAAGACGATCTTCACCGGAATGCGCTGCACCACCTTGGTGAAGTTGCCGGTGGCGTTGTCCGGCTTCACCGCGGCGAAAGTCACGCCCGTGGCCGGGGCGATGCTTTCGACATGGCCGGTGAGGGTTTCACCGGCGAACGTGTCGACGCTGATGCGCACCGGCTGGCCAGGCTGAACGTGGGTCAGCTGGGTTTCCTGGAAGTTGCCGACCACATAGGCGTGCTGCAGCGGCACCACCGACAGCAGGCGCGCGCCCGGATTGACGAAGGCGCCGACGCGCAGCGCACGCTCGCCGACCATGCCGTCGACCGGCGCGGTGATGCGGGTGTAGGAAAGATCGAGCTGGGCTTTTTCCAGGCCCGCTTCGGCACGTTTCAACTGGCCGTCGGCGCTGGCCACCTGAGCGCTGAGGATGTCTACCTGCTTGCGTGTTGCCACCAGCGCCGCCTGGGTATTGGCCAGCCGTGCACGGGCCTGGTCGACCCGGCTGCGCGCCTGCTGGGCGTTCTGCACCGTGCCGGCGCCCTGCTCGGCCAGGCGGCTGTAGCGGTTGACCTCATGATCGGCAAAGGCTGCTTCGGCCTGCGCGGCCTTCACTGCCGCCTCGGCCTGGGCGATCAACGAGGCCTGGCGCTCCAGGGTGGCACGGGCATCGGCGCTTTGCGCCTTGGCCACCAGCAACTGGGCCTGGGCGGCATCCAGGGCGGCCTGGTAATCGCGCGCGTCGATAGTCGCCAGCAGTTGGCCGGCCTGGACCTGCTGGTTGTCTTCGACCAGCACCTCCTTGATGAAGCCTGCGACCTTGGGCGCGACCACGGTGTAGTCGGCGATGATGTAGGCATCATTGGTGCTCTGGCGCTGGTCGCTGCCGAACATCCAGGGGCCGACGATGCCGGCCAGCACGGCCACGGCGAGCACCGAGCCGATCACGATTGTCTTGCGCTTGTTGGTCATTTTCAGCGTCTCGGAATTCATCCAGGGTTCAAGCCACCGCACGCGGCGGGTAGACCCGGGTAGGCACGAAAGGAATCAGGCAGATCAGCGCCACGGCGATGCAGGCCATGACCAGGTACAGGTCGGCCGAGGTCAGCACCAGCGCCTGATCGTGAATACGCTTGGCAAGGCCCGCGGCGTTGTCGTCGATCAGCGGGGCATTGCCCAGGCTGTCCACCAGGTGGTTGGAATGAAAGTGCCGGCGCAGGGTGCCGAGGGCATCCAGCAGGCCACCGGCGATCACCGCGGCCAGGCCCTTGACGGTGTTGAACCAGCTCGATGCGAACGGGCCTTCCTGCGGCGTCATGCCATTGGTGGAGAGCATCAGCAGCGGCAGCACGGCCATCGGCTGGCCGAACACCTGCAGCAGGTAGAACGGGTAGAAATCGCCGCGGATCCATTGCGACGTCAGCAGGCTGCTGCCGATGCAGGACGCTGCCAGCATCGCAAGCCCCACGCCCAGCACCCAGCGGCAATCCACCGCGCGGATATTGCACAGCGCCGCCGTCAGCGGCAGGGCGAGCAACTGCGGCATGGCCACCAGCATCATCAGCGGGCTGGTCTGCGCCGGGCGATAGCCCTGGATCTGCGCCAGGTACGCCGAGGGGATGCTGCCCACACCGGAGAGCACGATCAGCACGCCCGCCAGGGTCACCAGGGCGAAGCTCAGGTTGCGCCGCTGCAGCATGCGTAGCTGGAAGAACGGCAGGGGCTCGGACCATTCGTTGTACATGAACAGCACCAGCAGCAGCACACCGCCGCCGAGCAGCCAACAAATCAGCGGCGAGTCGAACCAGCCCCAGCGATCGCCCAGCGACAGACCGAGCACGATACAACTGATGGCCGGCAGGCCGAGCAGCACCCCGCGCCAGTCGAACTGCTTGAAACGCTCCAGGCGCAGCGGGTCTTGCGGCAGGCCCCAGCCCACACAGAACATCGCCAGCGCCGAGGGCAGGATGATCTGCCAGAACGCCCACTGCCAGCCGACATACTCGGTCCACAGACCGGCCAGTGGCGTGCCGAGGTTGGGCCCGAAAGTGGCGGTCAGGGCATAGCAGGCCAGGCCGTAGACCTTGATGCCCGGCGGCAGGAAGCGCAGCGCCACGCTCATCAGCATCGGCGGCAAGGCCCCCGAGGCGAAGCCCTGGAGGATGCGCAGCAGCATCAGGCTGTGCAGGTTGGGCGCGAACGGCTGCAGCAGGCCGAGCACGGCGAACAGGCCGATTGCGCTCAGGGTGAAGCGGCGCAGGGAGAAGGTGGTGGCCAGCCAAGGGGCGAAGGCCATGGCCGAGACCGAGGCGGCGCTGTACACCGCCAGCAGCCAGGCGCCTTCATCGGCGCCGATGCCCATGGCGCCACGGATATCGGCCAGGGAAATCTTGGTCACCGACTCGTTGAGGCCGGCACAGAGCACGGCCAGCAACACACCGAACAGCCCGACCACCACCCGCAGGCCGAACGCCGTCTGCACAGGCGCGACCGGCGCAGCGGCGACGGCAATCGCGGCAGACGGGGTGGATAGGGAACTCACGGGCAGACATCTCCAGCAACAAATTTACGACTGGAGCAAGTCTATGAAGGTCGAATGCTGACGAAAACTGACTTATCGGTAGTTTTAAGTTGCGTCAGACGCAATCCGGGTTTGTCAGTGAGGGCCCTATCGCCGGCAAGCCGGCTCCCACAGGTACAGCGCAGGTCTTGAACCCTGTGATTTCCCTGTGGGAGCCGGCTTGCCGGCGATAGGGCCCTCACAGCCCATCAAGGATCAACGCTGCAACACGCCTTCAAGGTCTGCCGTAACCAGCGATGCGCCGGGTCGTTGTGAAAGCGCGGGTGCCACGCCTGCAGCACCGTCACCCGCTCCAGCGGCACCGGTATCTCGAACGAGCGCAGCGGCAGCCCGAGCTTGTGCACGCTGTTGAGGATGTTCGCCGGCATCGGCAGGATCAGATCCGAATCCGGCAGCGAGAACAGCGCCGAGTGAAAGCTCGGGGTAATCAGTGCCACCCGCCGCTGGACCTTGAAGTTGGCGAGTTCGACGTCGATCGGTCCATTGGCCCGCCCCCGTCGGGATACGCTGATCTGTGGATAACTGGCAAAGCTGTGCGGGGTGATCGGCAGATCGAAGATCGGATGGTCACGCCGCGCAAGGCCCACGTAGTAGGTCTGGAACAGGCTCTGTACCTTGATTTCCGGGCCCAGGTCGACGGTCGAGCTGATGATCAGGTCGGTGCGCCCATCGCGCAGCACGCTGTCATCGTCACCGCCGGGGCTCTCGGGTACGAAGCGCAATACCGTGCGCGGCGCCTGCTCGTGCATGCGGCGCAGCAACTGGGCGCCGTACAAGGCAATGAACAAGTCGTTGGTGCGGATGTTGAAGGCGCGGTCAAGCCGAGGCAAATCGACTTCGTCGGCACTGCGGAACACCTCGCCGGCCTGCTCCACCAGCGCTGCCACCTGCTCGCGCAGGGCCAGCGCCCGTGGTGTCGGCACCAGGCCACGGCCGGCCCGTACCAGGATCGGATCGCCCAGTGCATCACGGATGCGCCCCAGGGTCCGGCTCATGGCCGCCGGGCTCAGGTTCATGCGCTGTGCAGCACCGACCACACTGCCTTCATCGAGCAGGGCATCGAGGGCGACGAGCAGGTTCATGTCCGGGAGTTGCATGGCCGATTTCCGTGGCGGTTGTGGGAAAGCGGATGTTAACAGCTTGGCGGATTGCACCAGACGCAATGCGCTCGTGCGTGCCGGGGCATTTATCTGGATCCTTGAATGGGCCATAAGTGATGCAGTGGCTGTACCGGCCCAATCGCCGGCAAGCCGGCGATTGGGCCGGTACAGGCAACAGATCATCCCGCTTCAACAAGGATCCCCCATGCCCCGCCCCGTCCTGATCGCCATCGACGCCTCCCCCGCCGCCAGCGCCCTGCTCACCCTCGCCCGCCGCTACTGCCGCCCCGGCGAGCACCAACTGCACGTGCTGCTGGCCATCGATTCGACCTTCACCGTGCATGACGCACCGGCGCCCTACACCGCCGAGGAACTGGAGGAATACCCCGCGGCCTGCGAGGAACAACGCGTGGGCGAGCGCGCCGTGGCCGAGGCCGTCGCGACCCTGCAACAGGCCGGCTTCACCAGCCAGGGCTGCATGGTCGCCGGGCAGCCGGTCGAGGCGATTGTCGCCAAGGCGCAGGAGCTGCAGTGCGAACTGATCATCATGGGGCACAGGCATTTGTCGCGACTGGGGCGGATGCTGGATCCTTCGATCAGCGCGAAGGTGATTGATCGGGTGCAGGTGCCGGTTCTGGTGGGGGCGGCG
>NZ_AKJC01000117.1 GCF_000282535.1 Pseudomonas sp. GM84
ATGGGCTGCGAAGCAGCCCCATGCCACTACGCGGTCGCTTCCAGGAAATCCTGGGCAAAGCGCTGCAACACGCCGCCCGCCTCGTAGATCGACACCTCTTCAGCGGTATCCAGGCGGCAGGTCACCGGCACCTCGATGCGCTCACCGTTGGCCCGGGTAACCACCAGCGTCAAGGTCGCACGCGGCGTGCGCGCCCCCAGCACGTCGTAGGTTTCGCTGCCATCCAGACCCAGGGTCTTGCGATCGGTCCCTGGCTTGAACTCCAGCGGCAACACGCCCATGCCCACCAGGTTGGTGCGGTGAATGCGCTCGAAGCCTTCGGCGACGATCGCCTCGACACCCGCCAGGCGCACACCCTTGGCCGCCCAGTCGCGGGACGAACCTTGGCCATAGTCGGCACCGGCCACGATGATCAGCGGCTGCTTGCGCTCCATGTAGGTCTCGATGGCTTCCCACATGCGGGTCACCTTGCCTTCCGGCTCGATACGCGCCAGCGAGCCCTGCTTTACGCTACCGTCTTCCTTGCGCACCATCTCGTTGAACAGCTTGGGGTTGGCGAAGGTCGCGCGCTGTGCGGTCAGGTGGTCGCCACGGTGGGTCGCGTAGGAGTTGAAGTCCTCTTCCGGCAGGCCCATTTTCGCCAGGTACTCGCCTGCCGCGCTGTCGAGCATGATGGCGTTGGACGGCGACAGGTGGTCGGTGGTGATGTTGTCCGGCAGCACTGCCAGCGGGCGCATGCCACGCAGGGTACGCTCACCGGCCAGGGCGCCTTCCCAGTAAGGCGGGCGACGGATGTAGGTGCTCATCGGACGCCAGTCGTAGAGCGGCGCCACTTTCGGCCCACGGTCTTCTTCGATGGCGAACATCGGGATATAGACCTTGCGGAACTGCTCAGGCTTCACCGCCGCACGCACTACCGCGTCGATCTCTTCGTCGCTCGGCCAGATGTCCTTGAGGCGGATTTCCTTGCCGTCGACCACACCCAGCACATCCTTTTCGATGTCGAAGCGGATGGTACCGGCAATGGCGTAGGCCACCACCAGAGGCGGCGACGCGAGGAACGCCTGCTTGGCGTAGGGGTGGATACGCCCGTCGAAGTTGCGGTTGCCCGACAGTACGGCAGTGGCGTACAGGTCGCGGTCGATGATCTCCTGCTGGATCACCGGGTCCAGCGCACCGGACATACCGTTGCAGGTGGTGCAGGCGAAGGCGACGATGCCGAAGCCCAGTTGCTCCAGTTCCTTCTCCAGACCCGCCTCTTCCAGGTACAGCTGCACGGCCTTGGAGCCCGGTGCCAGCGACGACTTGACCCACGGCTTGCGGCTCAGGCCAAGCTTGTTGGCGTTGCGCGCCATCAGGCCTGCAGCAATCACGTTGCGCGGGTTGCTGGTGTTGGTGCAGCTGGTGATGGCAGCGATGATCACCGCGCCGTCAGGCATCTGCCCAGGCACTTCTTCCCAGGCGCCAGCGATACCCTTGGCCGCCAGGTCGCTGGTGGCGACACGGGCATGCGGGTTGGACGGGCCAGCCATGTTACGTACCACGCTCGACAGGTCGAACTGCAGCACACGCTCGTACTCGGCGTTGGCCAGGCTATCGGCCCACAGGCCGGTGGCCTTGGCATAGGTTTCCACCAGCTTGACCTGCTGCTCTTCGCGGCCGGTCAGCTTGAGGTAGTCGATGGTTTGCTGGTCGATGGCGAACATGGCTGCCGTGGCGCCGTATTCCGGGGCCATGTTGGAGATGGTCGCGCGGTCGCCCAGGGTCAGGGCACGTGCGCCCTCGCCGTAGAACTCGAGGTAGGCACCGACCACTTTCTGCTTGCGCAGGAACTCGGTCAGGGCCAGCACCAGGTCGGTGGCGGTGATGTTCGGCGCCAGCTTGCCGGTCAGCTCGACGCCGACGATTTCCGGCAGGCGCATCCACGAGGCGCGGCCGAGCATGACGTTCTCGGCTTCCAGGCCACCGACGCCGATGGCGATCACGCCCAGGGCGTCGACATGCGGGGTGTGGCTGTCGGTGCCGACGCAGGTGTCCGGGTAGGCCAAGCCGCGATCGTTATGGATGACCGGCGACATCTTCTCCAGGTTGATCTGGTGCATGATGCCGTTGCCCGGCTGGATCACGTCGACGTTCTTGAACGCCTTCTTGGTCCAGTTGATGAAGTGGAAGCGGTCTTCGTTGCGACGGTCTTCGATGGCGCGGTTCTTCTCGAACGCTTGCGGGTCGAAACCACCGCACTCGACGGCCAGCGAGTGGTCGACGATCAGCTGTACCGGCACCACCGGGTTGACCTGGGCCGGGTCGCCGCCTTTGTCGGCGATGGCGTCACGCAGGCCGGCGAGGTCGACCAGGGCGGTCTGACCGAGGATGTCGTGGCACACCACACGGGCCGGGAACCACGGGAAGTCGAGGTCGCGTTTGCGCTCGATCAGCTGGCTGAGCGAGGCGTCGAGGGTGGCTGGGTCGCAGCGGCGCACCAGGTTTTCGGCGAGCACGCGGGAGGTATAGGGCAGGCCGTCGTAGGCGCCGGGCTTGATCGCCTCGACTGCCTGACGGGCGTCGAAGTAGTCCAGGTCGGTGCCTGGCAGGTTCTTGCGAAATGCAGTGTTCATAATGGGCTCGGTCACGGAAGTCGGAAGTGAGCCGTCCTTGTGGGAGCGGGCTTGCCCCGCGAATGCGTCAGCAGCTGCACATCGGTTGCCTGGCCCGACGCATTCGCGGGACAAGCCCGCTCCCACAGGGAAACGGGCTGCCTCTCTTTATCTGATTCAGCGCTGCTCGATCGGTACGAACTGGCGCTGTTCGACGCCGACATACTCGGCGCTCGGGCGGATGATGCGGTTGTTGGCGCGCTGCTCGAACACGTGGGCCGCCCAGCCGGTCAGGCGCGAGCAGACGAAGATCGGGGTGAACAGCTTGGTCGGAATGCCCATGAAGTGGTACGCCGAGGCATGGTAGAAGTCGGCGTTGGGGAACAGGCGCTTCTGGTCCCACATGGTCTTGTCGATGGCCTCGGAGACCGGGTACAGGACCTTGTCACCGACTTCGTCGGCGAGCTGCTTCGACCAGCCCTTGATCACTTCGTTACGCGGGTCGGACTCTTTGTAGATGGCATGGCCGAAGCCCATGATCTTGTCCTTGCGCTCGAGCATGGCCAGCAGCTCGGTGACCGCTTCCTGCGGGCTCTGGAAGCGCTCGATCAGCTCCATGGCTGCTTCGTTGGCACCCCCGTGCAGCGGGCCGCGCAGCGAACCGATGGCGGCGGTGACGCAGGAGTACAGGTCGGACAGGGTCGAGGCACACACACGGGCGGTGAAGGTCGAGGCGTTGAATTCGTGCTCGGCGTAGAGGATCAGCGAGACGTTCATCACCTTGACGTGCAGCTCGCTCGGCTTCTTGCCGTGCAGCAAGTGCAGGAAGTGGCCGCCGAGGGTGTCTTCGTCGCTGGTGCAGTCGATACGCACGCCTTGGTGGGTGAAGCGGTACCAGTAGCACATGACAGCCGGGAACAGCGCCAGCAGGCGATCGGTCTTGTCGCGCTGGGCCTCGAAGGTCAGCTCGGGCTCCAGGGTGCCGAGCACCGAGCAGCCGGTACGCATCACGTCCATCGGGTGAGCATCGCCCGGGATACGCTCGAGCACTTCCTTCAGCGCCTGGGGCAGGTCGCGCAAGCCTTTGAGCTTGTGCTTGTACTCGGCCAGCTGGGCCTTGCTCGGCAGCTCACCGTACAGCAGCAGGTAGGCCACTTCTTCGAATTCGGCACCGGCTGCCAGGTCGCGGACGTCGTAGCCACGGTAGGTCAAGCCGGCACCGGCCTGGCCAACGGTCGACAGCGCGGTCTGGCCGGCCACCTGGCCGCGAAGGCCTGCGCCGCTGAGTACTTTTGCTTCGGCCATGGTGTTTCTCCTTTCTTGAATTTGTTATGGAATCTTTTCTGGCTAATTCGGGGTGGCTGTACCGGCCCTATCGCCGGCAAGCCGGCTCCCAAAGGTAGAGCGTGGGAGCCGGCTTGCCGGCGATGAGGCCAGCAAAGGCTTAACCTTTCTTCTGCGCGAACAACGCATCCAGGCTCTGCTCAAAGGCGTGGTAGCCAATGGCATCGTAGAGCTCCATGCGGGTCTGCATGGTGTCGATCACGTTCTTCTGGGTGCCGTCACGGCGCAGTGCGGTGTAGACATTCTCGGCCGCCTTGTTCATGGCGCGGAACGCCGACAGCGGGTACAGCACCAGCGACACGTCGACCTCGGCCAGTTCCTGGGTGGTGTACAGCGGCGTGGCACCGAATTCGGTGATGTTGGCCAGGATCGGCGCCTTCACGCGGTCGGCGAAGGTCTTGTACATCGCAAGCTCGGTGATGGCTTCCGGGAAGATCATGTCGGCACCGGCTTCGATGCAGGCGGCGGCACGGTCCAGGGCGGAGTTCAGGCCTTCGACTGCCAGGGCATCGGTACGCGCCATGATCACGAAGCTGTCATCGGTACGGGCGTCCACGGCCGCCTTGATGCGGTCGACCATCTCCTGCTGGGAGACGATTTCCTTGTTCGGCCGGTGACCACAGCGCTTGGCGCCTACCTGGTCTTCGATATGGATGGCGGCAGCGCCGAACTTGCACATCGAACGCACGGTGCGCGCAACGTTGAAGGCCGAAGAGCCGAAGCCGGTGTCGACGTCCACCAGCAGCGGCAGGTCGCAGACATCGGTGATGCGACGCACGTCGGTCAGCACGTCGTCCAGGCCGGTGATGCCCAGGTCCGGCAGGCCCAGGGAACCTGCGGCGACACCGCCACCGGAGAGGTAGATGGCCTTGAAACCGGCGCGCTTGGCCAGCAGTGCGTGGTTGGCGTTGATGGCGCCGACCACTTGCAGCGGATGTTCGGCGGCAACGGCGTCGCGGAAACGCTGACCTGGGGTGCTCTTCACAGTCATTTCTCACCTCGTGGGCTGTTGTTGTGAGCGTCCAGATAGTGACGCTCGATATTGCGCTTGGATGCACCGATGTGGCGGCGCATCAGGAGTTCAGCCAGCTCGCCGTCACGGTCGGCGATGGCATCGAGAATGCGGTGGTGCTCGGCAAAAGCCTGGTGTGGCCGATTGGGCGTGGCGGAGAACTGGATCCGGTACATGCGCACCAGCTGGTACAGCTCGCCGCAGAGCATCTTGACCAGGGTCTGGTTGCCGCTGCCCTGGATGATCCGGTAGTGGAAGTCGTAGTCGCCTTCCTGCTGGTAGTAGCCCAGGCCGGCCTGAAACGCGGCATCGCGCTCGTGGGTGTCGAGCACCCGGCGCAACTCCTCGATCTCGGCCTGGCTCATGCGCTCGGCGGCAAGGCGGCAGGCCATGCCTTCGAGCGACTCGCGGATTTCGTACAGTTCGATCAGTTCGGCATGGCTGAGCGACACCACCCGTGCGCCGACATGCGGCACCCGCACCAGCAGGCGCTGGCCTTCGAGGCGGTGAATGGCCTCGCGCAGCGGGCCGCGGCTGATGCCATAGGTACGCGCCAGCTCAGGCTCGGAGATCTTGCTGCCTGGGGCGATGTCACCTTTGACGATGGCTGCCTGGATGCGCCGGAAGACGTTCTCCGACAAGGTTTCCGTTTCGTCTGATGGCGCGAGGCTTGGGTCGCTGAGGTCCAGCATATTGTCGACACCTTGATAATCAATGGTGCAGAAATTAGCGAATCCGGCGCCGCCAGTCAAAGACAAAATGAATATTGTCGACAATCGTCTAAGAACGAACTTACCCGGTCGCCGCGCTGTCAGATCGCGACGCGCTGGCGTCAAGACATCGTCGTGATAGAATGCCGCGCTTTCCAAGGAGTATGGATAGTGTGTTTGTCATCAATTCATGTTGTTGACAGTTAATGAGGAAGCTTGCGCAGCAGTTGCCAGTCGCCTTGCCCCGAACCCTGCACAGCACCGCGCCAGGATTATGAGACTTACACCCGTATTATTGCTGCTATGCCTTACCCTGCTGCCGACCCTTGGTCAGGCGGCGGGCAAGACCGTGTACGGTCTGAACGAATACGCGCGCCTTGGCGACCTCGACCTCGAGGTGGCTGCCAAGCTCGATACCGGGGCCAAGACTGCGTCCTTGAGTGCCCGCGACATCAAGCGCTTCAAGCGCAACGGCGAAAGCTGGGTGCGCTTCTACCTGGCCATCGACGCCGCCCACTCGCACCCCATCGAGCGCCCACTGGCCCGGGTCAGCAAGATCAAGCGCCGGGCTGGCGACTATGATGCGGAATCAGGCAAGGCCTATACCGCCCGCCCGGTCATCGAACTCGACATCTGCATGGGCCAGGCCCTGCGCACCATCGAAGTCAACCTCACCGACCGCAGCGCGTTCCAGTTCCCGCTGCTGATCGGCTCCGAGGCGCTCAAGCACTTCGACGCGCTGGTCGACCCAAGCCTTAAATACGCGGCCGGCAAACCTGCCTGTGCCACCGACGCTCCCAAAGCAGAGTAATCCCGATGCGCTCTCTTACCCTCCATCTGAAAGTCCTGATCACCGTACTGGTGCTACTGGGCGTGGCGGTCACGGCTTATCAGATCTTCTTCCTCGGCATCCCGGTGACCGAGGATGAAACCGACGACCTGTGGAACATCGACGCCAAGGTCGAATTCGTCGCCAGCACCAAGGACCCGGTCAAGGTGCAGATGTTCGTGCCGCCGCTGAACCGCGACTACGTCAGCCTCAACGAGAGCTTCATCTCCAACAACTACGGGGTCAGCGTCAACCGCGCCGACGGCAACCGCAAGGTGACCTGGTCGGCCCGCCGCGCCAGCGGCAACCAGACCCTGTACTACCGCCTGGTGCTGACCAAGCGCTACAGCAACGAGAAGACGGCCATCAAGGGCCCGACCTTCCGTGACAGCCTGGCCGTCGAAGGCCCCGAGAAGATCGCCGCCGAAGCCCTGATGGCACCGATCCGCCAGCATTCCGCCGACGTCGAGACCTTCGTCAGCGAAACCATCAAGCGGGTCAACAACCTCAACGACGACAACGTCAAGCTGCTGCTGGCCGGCGACACCTCGTCCATGAAGAAAGCGCAGATCATCGACCTGCTGCTGTCCATCGCCCACGTGCCGATGGAGAAGGTGCACACCATTCGCCTGGTGGCCGACACCCCGCAGACGCCCGAGCTGTGGCTGCGCAGCTTCAACGGCAACGACTGGCTGTACTTCAACCCGGACACCGGCGAACAGGGCCTGCCGAGCGACCGCCTGCTGTGGTGGACCGGTGACGACAACCTGATCACCGTCGATGGCGGCAAGAAGGCCAACGTCACCTTCAGCATGAACAACAGCGAGATGAATGCCATCCGCCTGGCCAAGCTGACCGACGAGAACACCGACGCCGACTTCCTCGAATACTCGCTGTACGGCTTGCCGCTGCAGACCCAGCAAACCTTCATGATCATGGTGATGATCCCGATTGGCGTGCTGGTGATTCTGGTCCTGCGCAACCTGATCGGCATCCAGACCCTGGGCACATTCACCCCGGTACTGATCGCCCTGGCCTTCCGCGAAACCCAGCTGGGCTTCGGCATCGTGCTGTTCACGGTGATTACCGCGCTGGGGCTGTCGCTGCGCTCGTACCTGGAGCACCTGAAGCTGCAGATGCTGCCGCGCCTGTCGGTGGTGCTGACCTTCGTCGTGGTGCTGATCGCCGCCATCAGCCTGTTCAGCCACAAGCTGGGCCTTGAGCGCGGCCTGTCGGTGGCGCTGTTCCCGATGGTGATTCTGACCATGACCATCGAACGCCTGTCGATCACCTGGGAAGAACGCGGTGGCGGCCATGCCATGAAAGTGGCCATCGGCACCCTGTTCGCCGCCTCCCTGGCGCACTTGCTGATGATGGTGCCGGAGCTGGTGTACTTCGTCTTCACCTTCCCGGCGGTACTGCTGATTCTGGTGGGCTTCATGCTGGCGATGGGTCGCTACCGCGGCTACCGCCTGACCGAGCTCGTTCGCTTCAAGGCATTCGTGAAGAAGGCTGACGCCTGATGTTTGGCCTGATCAAGACGTGGAAAGCCCTGGAGGCCCGGGGCATCATGGGTATCAACCGGCGCAACGCGGACTACGTCCTGAAGTACAACAAGCGCAGCCTGTACCCGATCGTCGACGACAAGATCATCACCAAGGAGCGCGCGCTCGCCGCCGGCATCCATGTGCCGGAGATGTACGGCATCATCGAGACCGAGAAGCAGATCGAGAAGCTTCACGAGATCATCGGCGGGCGTAACGACTTCGTCATCAAGCCGGCCCAGGGCGCCGGCGGTGACGGCATCCTGGTGATTGCCGACCGCTTCGAGGACCGCTATCGCACCGTATCGGGCAAGATCATCAGCCACGAGGAAATCGAGCATCAGGTCTCGAGCATCCTCACCGGCCTGTACTCGCTCGGCGGGCACCGCGACCGCGCGCTGATCGAGTACCGGGTCACCCCGGACCAGATCTTCAAGAGCATCAGCTACGAAGGCGTGCCGGACATCCGCATCATCGTGCTGATGGGCTACCCGGTCATGGCCATGCTGCGCCTGCCGACCCGCCAGTCGGGCGGCAAGGCCAACCTGCACCAGGGCGCCATCGGCGTGGGTGTGGACCTGGCCACCGGCGTGACCCTGCGTGGCACCTGGCTGAACAACATCATCAGCAAGCACCCCGACACCACCAATGCGGTGGATGGCGTGCAACTGCCGAACTGGGATGGCTTCATGAAGCTGGCGGCCGGCTGCTACGAGCTGTGCGGCCTGGGCTACATCGGCGTGGACATGGTGCTGGACCAGGACAAGGGGCCGCTGATTCTCGAGCTCAACGCGCGCCCCGGGCTGAATATCCAGATCGCCAACGATACCGGGCTGACCCAGCGCACCCATGCCATCGAGGCGCACATCGAAGCACTGACCAAGGAGGGCATCAGCGAAGATGCCGAGCAGCGCGTTCGCGTTGCCCAGGGCCTGTTCGGGCACGTGCAGCCGCGCTGACCCTCAAGGGCCCTTTCGCCGGCAAGCCGGCTCCCACAGGCACCGCACCGCCCTCAAGGCCTGCACTGTACCTGTGGGAGCCGGCTTGCCGGCGAAAGGGCCGCAAAGCGGCCCCAAGGCGCAACCCAAAGGCTTAATGTCGCGCCAGCGCTAGGCGCTTTTCCTACACAGGTCTACAATCGCCCTCCTCGCTTTTACATCGCCGTCCACACTGATGCCGACCTGTACGCTCCACCCCCTGCCCTACCAGCCCGACCCTGCCGCCTACTTCGCCCGCCTGCGCCAAGCGCCCGGCGCGATTCTGCTCGACAGCGCCCGCCCCGGAGCGGAGCGCGGACGCTTCGACCTGCTCAGCGCCTGGCCCCGGCAACACCTGCAAGCACAGCCCGATGAAGACGGCCGCACCTTCCTGCAGCGCCTGCGCGCCGCGCTGGCCGAACTGGGCCACGCACAACTCCCCGACGGCATCGAATTGCCGTTTGCCGGCGGCCTGATCGGCTACCTGAGCTACGACTTCGGCCGCCGCCTGGAGCATCTGCCCAGCCAGTCCATTGACGATCTCAGCCTGCCGGATGCACAACTGGGTTTGTATGCCTGGGCCATGGTCACCGACCACGTGCTCGGCAGCAGCCAGCTGGTATTCCACCCGAGCCTGGCCAGTGCAGAGCGCGAGCGCCTGATCGCCTTGTTCGAAGCCCCTGACATCACTGCAAGCGGTGATTTCACGCTGCTCGCCCCCATGCAGGGGGATCTGCAGCCCGAGCAGTACCGCGCCGCCTTCGACCAGGTACAACGGTACATCCAGGCCGGCGACTGCTACCAGATCAACCTCACCCAACGCTTTCGCGCCCCTTGCCAGGGCGACCCGTGGCGCGCCTACCAGGCACTGCGCAAGGCCTGCCCGACGCCCTTCTCCGGCTACCAGCAACTGGCTGACGGCAGCGCACTGCTGAGCTTTTCCCCGGAACGCTTCATCCGCGTCAACCAGGGTCAGGTGGAAACCCGACCCATCAAGGGTACCCGCCCGCGCTCGGCCGACCCGACCATCGACGCGCGCAATGCCGAGGAGCTGCGCCACAGCCCCAAGGATCGCTCGGAAAACCTGATGATCGTCGACCTGTTGCGCAATGACCTGGGGCGCACCTGCCAGATTGGTTCAGTGAAAGTGCCCGAGCTGTTCAGCCTGGAAAGCTACCCCAATGTGCACCACCTGGTCAGCAGCATCACCGGGCAACTGGCCGCCGACAAGGACGCCCTGGACCTGATCGGTGACAGCTTCCCCGGCGGCTCGATCACTGGCGCTCCGAAAATCCGCGCCATGCAGATCATCGACGAACTGGAGCCGACCCGACGCGCACTGTATTGCGGCTCGCTGCTGTACGTGGATGTGCGTGGCGAGATGGACAGCTCCATCGCCATTCGCAGCTTGCTGGTCAAGGACGGGCAAGTCAGTTGCTGGGGCGGCGGCGCAGTGGTGGCCGACTCCGATTGGCAGGCGGAATACGAAGAGTCGATCGCCAAGGTGCGGGTGCTGATGGAGACCTTGCAGGGGCTGTAATCGAGTGGTCGCCTGTGAGGGCCCTATCGC
>NZ_AKJC01000118.1 GCF_000282535.1 Pseudomonas sp. GM84
GCCGGCGATAGGGCCGGTACTGACTACCTTGCTATCAGGCCAATCCCCCAACAAGGCACACGCACCCCCCATTTATGCTTAACTGTTCGCTTAAAACAGCCAAACACTTAAGCCATGCACTTGCCCCTCGACCGTCACAGCCCAACTCCGTTGGTGCAGCAACTCACCGACCACCTGCAAGCCTGGATCGAACACCAGCGCCTGCGCCCCGGCGCTCGCCTGCCGTCGATCCGCACCCTGGCACGCAACCAGGCCGTGAGCGCGTCCTGTGTGATCGAAGCCTACGATCGCCTGGTCGCCAGTGGCTGGCTGGAGGCGCGTCACGGCACCGGCTTCTTCGTCGCCGAGCGCAAGCCTGGGCTGGCCCTGCAGGACCAGCCCGTGTGGGGCGAAGCCGCCGATGGCAGCTGGCGGCAGTTCCGTGAGGGCCACGACGAGCTGCTCAAACTGGGCTGCGGCTGGCTGCCCACAGCCTGGCGGGCAGACGCCGAACTGGCCCAGGCAGTTCGCCAGGTCAGCCGCGGCAACCCGCAGGACATGTTCGACTACTGCCCGCCACTGGGCCTGGCCAGCCTGCGCCTGCAACTGCACAAACGCCTGGCGCGCCTCGACATCGCCGCTGGCCCCGAGCGCATCCTCACGACCCAGGGCGCCAGCCATGGCCTCGACCTGCTGGTGCGCACCCTGCTGCGCCCCGGCGACACGGTGCTGGTGGAAAACCCCGGTTACTACAACCTGTACAACTTGCTGCGTCAGCACCAGGTGCGCATGCTGCCGTTGCCGCGCACGCCGAGCGGCCCGGATGTCACGGAGCTCGAGCGATTGCTGGTCGAGCACCGCCCGCGCTGCCTGTTCATCAACAGCCTGTACCAGAACCCGACCGGCACCAGCCTGACGCCCAAGGTGGCGTATCGGTTGCTGGAGCTGGCGCGAGAGCACGACCTGCGTATCGTCGAGGACGATATCTACGCCGATTTCCAGGAAGGGCAGGCCACCCGCCTGGCCACCCTCGACAGCGAACAGCGGGTGATCTACCTGGCCAGTTTCTCCAAGACCCTCAGCAGTTCGCTGCGGGTCGGCTACCTGGTGGCCGACCCGCCGCTGCTGGCGCGCCTGGCGGAGCTGAAGATGGTCAGCGGGATCGGCACTTCGCGCTTCATCGAGCAGGTGGTGGGGCAGATGCTGGCCAATGGCAGCTACCGCAAAAGCGTGCAGCGCCTGCGGGTACGCCTGGGCCAGCACATGGCCAAGCTGCTCGGGCAACTGGAGGGTTACGGCTGGGAGGTGTTCTGCGAACCCTGTGGCGGCATGTTCGTCTGGGCGCGAATGCCTGGGCGCGATTTCGCCAGCCTGGAGCGGTTGGCGGCCGAGCACGACGTGCTGCTGACGCCCGGCAGCGCCTTCGACTACCAAGGCGCCCCCAGCGACTGGCTGCGGATCAATGTCGCCTACGGGCAGGACACCCGCGCCCAGGGCTTCCTTCTGCACGCAGGGCGACCTTCAGCACGCTGAAAACGACACGCACATAGCCATTTGACACTATTGTGGCGTCGACCGCTTGTGCGTGGGTCGGCAAGGTTGCCACGCTTGGCCCTCGGGAAAACCTGACAAGGTGAAGGGGGATCGGCGATGGCGGCGAGCAGGCAGGGTGTTCTGGCCAACCTGGGCATGGCCCGCAAGATGGGGCTGGGGTTTGCCCTGGTGTTGCTGCTGACCCTGGCGGTGGCGGCCATCGGCATCGGCGCCTTGCACAGTGTCGGCCAGCGTTTCGACAGCCTGCGCGAGCTGGGCCGGTTCAATACCGACCTGCTGCGGCTGCGCCAGCACGAGCAAGCCTTCGCCTTGCGCTCCGACAGCGAGCAGGCCGAGGCCTTGCGCAGCGGCCTGCACAACCTGAGCGAGCGCGCCCGAGGCCTGCCGGCACTGGCGGCAGCCGAGGCTGACCTGGCGGCCTATGGCCAGGCATTCGACGCGTTCGTCGAGGTGGTGCAGGCCAAGGAGCTGGCGCTGGACATGGCCAGCTGGTCGGTGTCCAGCGTGGCCAACAACCTCGACGTGATGCAGGCAGGGCTGGCCGATGACGGTGCCTACACCCTCAAACAGTCCCAGGGCCAGCAAGGCAGTGAGTTCCTGGAGCAGTCCGCGCAGGTGGCGCAAGTGTCGCGGCTGATGCTGCAGGCCATGGACCAGGCGCGGGTGCGTCTGGAGCAGAGCCGCAAGGGCGAAGCAGACGCCAGCCAAGGGCGCATCGCCGAGACGGTCGAGGCCGCAGCCCTGGTCGATCGGCTCAAGGCAGTGGTTGCCGACGCCGGTTACCAGGGCGTGCTGGGCGAGGTGGCCGGGCACATTGCCGGATTCACCGACAAGCTCAACGAATACACCGATTTGCTGGGCAAGGAACAAGGCCTCAAGGCGCAGTTGCAGGCGCGGGCCGAGCAGGTCACCGGGCGGGTGGAACAAGCCTATGTCGGCGAAGAGCAGGCAATGCAGGGCGAGCTGACGCGAAACGCGCTGGCCATCGCTGCTGCGACCGGCCTGGCGCTGCTGGTGGGCGTGCTGGCCGCTTGGCTGATCACGCGCGCGGTGGTCGGCCCGCTCAAGCGTGTGATTGGCCGGGCCCGGCGCATCGCTGCCGGGGAGTTGGGCCTGGAGCCGGAAGCGGCACGTGACGATGAGGTCGGGCAACTGACGCAGGCCGTGCAGCACATGGCCATTGCGCTGTCGGGCATCGTCAGTGGCTTGCAGCAGGGGATCGAACAATTGGCGGGCAGCGCCCAGGCGCTGTCGACGGTTACCGAGCAGACCAACCGTGAGGTGGGCAGTCAGAAAGAAGAGACCGAGCAGGTGGCTACCGCGATGCAGCAGATGACAGCCACCGTGCACGATGTGGCGCGCAATGCCGAAGAGGCGGCGCTGGCCGCCCAGGCCGCCGATGCCAAGGTCGATTGCGGCCAGCAGGTTGTGCGCCAGAGCATGCAGCGTATCGAGCAACTGGCTGCGGCGGCAGAAACCGCCAGTACCGGCATCGAGAGCCTGAGTGCCGAGATCCATACCATTGGCGACGTGCTGGCGGTGATCAAGAGTGTGGCCGAGCAGACCAACTTGCTGGCGCTCAATGCGGCCATCGAAGCGGCCCGGGCGGGCGAGCAGGGGCGTGGTTTCGCGGTGGTGGCCGATGAGGTTCGGGCCTTGGCCCGGCGTACCCGGCAGTCGACCGAGGAAATCGAACGGCTGGTGGCTAGCCTGCGTGGCAACGCCCAGCAGTCGGTGGCGCAGATTCGCGACAGCACAGAGCTGGTGCGTCTGGCCGTGGCCGACGCGCTGCAGACCGAAAGTGCCCTGGGCAGCATTGCGGCGGCGGTGTCATTGATCCAGCAGATGAACCAGCA
This sequence comes from Pseudomonas sp. GM84, assembly GCF_000282535.1. Classification (GTDB taxonomy): domain Bacteria; phylum Pseudomonadota; class Gammaproteobacteria; order Pseudomonadales; family Pseudomonadaceae; genus Aquipseudomonas. Next base: position 3,390 of record NZ_AKJC01000118.1, read on the forward strand.
GATTGCAGCGGCAGCGGAGCAGCAGAGTTCGGTGGCCGAGGAGATCAGCCGCAGCGTCACGCAGATTCGCGGCAGTGCGGACCAGGCGGCGTTGGCGATGCAGGGCAATGCCCGGTCGAGTATCGAACTGGCTCAGCTAGGCAGTGACTTGAGGGGGATGGTGGGGCACTTCCGTTTGTGATTGCCTGGACCGGCCCTTTCGCGGGTTCAAGATCAGCAAGGTCAACACCCCGGCGACGATCCCCCAGAACGCCGAGCCAATGGAAAACAAGGTGAACCCCGACGCCGTCACCATGAAGGTAATCAACGCCGCCTCCCGCTCGCGCGCCTCACCCATGGCCACCGTCAGCCCATTCATGATCGAGCCGAACAGCGCCAGCGCGGCAATCGACAGCACCAGTTCCTTCGGCAGCGCGGCGAACAACGCAGCCAGCGTGGCACCGAACACCCCGGCGATGCCGTAGAAAATCCCGCACCACACCGCTGCGGTATAGCGCTTGCTCGGGTCTTCATGGGCATGCGGCCCGGTGCAGATGGCCGCACTGATTGCCGCCAGGTTGACCCCATGCGAGCCGAACGGCGCCAGCAGCAGCGAGGCAAAGCCGGTGGCCGAAATCAGCGGCGAAGCCGGCACCTGGTAACCATCGGCGCGCAACACGGCCACACCGGGCATGTTCTGCGAGGTCATGGCCACCACGAACAGCGGAATGCCGATGCTGATGGTCGCGGCCAGCGAGAAGCTCGGCGTGGTCCACACCGGTGTAGCCACTTCCAGTTTGAAGCCGCTGAAGTCCAGCAGGCCAAGGGCGCCGGACAACGCCGTGCCGACCAGCAAGGCGGCCAGCACGCAATAACGCGGCGACAGGCGCTTGACCAGCAGATAGCTGAAGAACATGCCCAGCACCAACAGCGTGCGGTGCTGCGCGGCGACGAAGATCTCGCTGCCGATCTTGAACAGGATGCCGGCCAGCAAGGCCGAGGCCAGCGAGGCCGGAATACGTTTGACCAGGCGCTCGAAACTGCCGGTCAGTCCGCAGATCAGTACCAGCACCGCGCAGGTGATGTAGGCGCCAATGGCTTCGCCGTAGCTGACCCCGCCAAGGCTGGTGATCAGCAGCGCCGCGCCGGGCGTCGACCAGGCGATGGTGATCGGCGTGCGGTAGCGCAACGACAGGCCGATGCTGCAGACCGCCATGCCGATCGACAGGGCCCAGATCCAGGATGAAATTTGCGCGTTGGTCAGGCCAGCCGCCTGGCCGGCCTGGAACATCAGCACCAGCGAGCTGGTGTAGCCGGTGAGCATGGCGATGAAGCCGGCGACCACCGCCGACGGGGAGCTGTCTGCCAGGGGCCGCAGGCGTGCGGAAGTGGCATCGGTCATGGGGTAAGTCCTTGTCCATGTGTAAGCAGTTTTTTCAGACTAACGCGGGCGCGCTTGATCCTTGTCATACAGCGGGCATTGCTTTTAGCCGTACAGTCGCGAACTATTGGGCCCTGACGCGCAACTGCATGGGAGGGGAGGGGCATGTACAAGGTCTATGGCGACTACCAGTCGGGCAACTGCTACAAGGTCAAGCTGATGCTGAGCCTGCTTGACAAGCCGTATCAGTGGCACCCGGTGGATATCCTCAAGGGCGAGACCGAAACGCCCGAATTCCTGGCCATGAACCCCAACGGCAAGGTGCCGGTGCTGCAGTTGGAGGACGGCACCTGCCTGTGGGAGTCCAACGCGATCCTCAACTTCCTGGCCGACGGCAGCGAGTTCCTGCCCAGCGAGCCGCGTTTGCGTACCCAGGTGCTGCAGTGGCAGTTCTTCGAGCAGTACAGCCATGAGCCGTACATTGCCGTGGCGCGGTTCATCCAGTTCTACCTGGGTTTGCCGGACGAGCGGGTGGAGGAATACCGCAAGCTGCACAAGGGCGGGTACAAGGCGTTGAAGGTGATGGAGCGGCAGTTGCAGATGACGCCGTACCTGGTGGGCGAGCAGTATTCGATTGCCGATGTGGCGCTGTATGCGTACACCCATGTGGCGCAGCAGGGGGGCTTCGAGCTGGCGGATTACCCGGCGGTACGGGCGTGGTTGGCCAGGGTGGCCAGCCATCCGCGGCATGTGCCGATGGTGGACTGAGGCTGCACTGGCCCCTTCGCGTGACAAGCCCGCTCCCACAGGTATTGCACTAGAGCAAAGTACAGTGCAGTACCTGTGGGAGCGGGCTTGTCCCGCGAAGGGGGCGACACCTATCTATCAGGCCGACGCGAACCGCTTGTCCAGATAAGCAATGATGGCCTTGGACTCATACATCCAGGTCACCTTGCCCGCTTCTTCGATGCGCAGGCAAGGCACCTTCACCCGGCCACCGCCTTCAAGCAGCGCCTGGCGGTGCACCTCATCATTCTTCGCATCACGCAGCGCCACCGGCACATTCAGCCGGTGCAGGGTGCGGCGGGTCTTGACGCAGAACGGGCAGGCATGGAACTGGTACAGCGCAAGGCCCTTGGCCTCCTGCTCGACCTGGGCCTGGGCCGCGGCATCGCGCTTGCGCTTGGCCGGGCGGCTGATCCAGTCGCCGAACACGATGAGCTGGCCGAGGCCGACCCGCAAGGCTTTGACGATCATGGGCAACTCCTGAAATGAAAAAGCCGACCCCACAGGGTCGGCTTGGGTCACGCGCCGATCACTTGATCAGGCTGAGGAACTCGCTGCGGGTGGCGGCGTTTTCGCGGAATTCGCCGAGCATCACCGAGGTGAGCATGGTCGAGTTCTGCTTTTCGACACCGCGCATCATCATGCACATGTGCTTGGCTTCGATGACCACCGCGACACCTGCAGCACCGGTCACCTGCTGGACGGCCTCGGCGATCTGGCGGCTGAGGTTTTCCTGGATCTGCAGGCGGCGGGCGTACATGTCGACGATCCGCGCGACCTTGGACAGGCCCAGCACCTTGCCCTTGGGCAGGTAGGCCACATGAGCCTTGCCGATGAAAGGCAGCATGTGGTGTTCGCACATCGAATACAGCTCGATGTCCCGGACCAGCACCATTTCGCTGTTGTCGGAGGTGAACAGCGCGCCGTTGGTGACTTCTTCCAGCGTCTGCTCATAACCGCGGCAAAGGTACTTCATGGCCTTTGCAGCCCGCTTGGGCGTGTCGAGCAGGCCCTCACGGGAGACGTCCTCGCCGATCTGGCTGAGGATCTCGGTGTAGTTCTGTTCCAGGGACATGTATCTACCTGTGGGAAAAAATCGCAAAAACGAAGGGTACGGCGGCAAAGCCTACGCTGCAAGCGCGGCGTTACTCGTCGCGGCCTTCCATCATGGTTCGCTTGAGCATTACATACACAGCGCCAGTGCCGCCGTGGCGGGCCTGGCAGGAGGTGAAACCGAGCACTTGCGGGTGCTGGCGCAGCCAGGTGTTGACGTGGCTCTTGATCATCGGCCGCTTGCCATCCAGGCGCGCGGCCTTGCCGTGGGTGACACGCACGCAGCGCACTTCCAGCTTGGTGGCTTCGGCGATGAAGTCCCACAGGGTTTCGCGGGCTTTTTCCACGCTCATGCCGTGAAGATCGAGGCTGCCTTCGAAGGCGATCTGGCCGAGCTTGAGCTTGCGGATCTGGCTTTCCTGCACCCCGTCGCGGCGCCACATCAGCTCGTCTTCGGCGCCGACGTCGATGACGAACTGGTCGGACAGGCCGTCGATCACCAGCGGCTGGTCACTGCGCACGGTCGCGGCCTGACGCAGGCCGGCGAGCTGCTTGCGGTCGGTCTTGGGTTTGCCGATATCGGCGCGGTCGTGCTTGATCGGCTTGACGCCGCGCACCTCGGCGCTGAACAGGGAAAAATCGTCGTCTTGCATGCTGCCTCCACGTGGGCGACGTAGTTTACGCCATCAACCCAGTGGCGTCAGTACCGGCCCTATCGCCGGC
>NZ_AKJC01000119.1 GCF_000282535.1 Pseudomonas sp. GM84
GCTCCCACAGGTACGCCGCAACGTTCAAGGCTCGCGCCGAATGTTGCGGGGTAGACACAATCGCCAAAAAATAAGACGATCCAGCCGGTGATTGACCACTCTACCCTATAAGAACAATGACAATGATGTTTACCCAACCCCCGGCGTCGCTGCGGCGCGTCAGCATCCTGGCCATTGACAAGGTGTTTGCTTCAACCCTTATGCAGGCCAAGGATTTCTTCCACCTCGCCAGCCTGCGCTACAGCAAACAGCTGGGCCTGGGCCTGCAGCCCATGTTCGACATCAGCCTGGTGAGCCCGGACGGCCAGCCGGTGGATAGCTTCAGCAACGTGCAGCTACCGGTCGACGGCGGCCTCGACGATGCCGACGTGATCATTCTCCCGGCCTTTTGGGAGGACTTCGACACCCTGCTACAACGCTACCCCCAGGTACTGCCATGGCTGCGCAAGCAACATGCCCAGGGCGCGGTGCTGTGCGCCGAGGCCAGCGGGGTATTCTGGCTGGCCGAAGCGGGATTGCTCGACGGCAAGGAGGCGACCACCTACTGGCGCTTCTTCGCCAGCTTCGCCGAGCGCTTCCCGAAGATCCGGCTTAACCAGGACAAGCACCTCACCGATGCCGACAACCTGTATTGCGCCGGCGGCACCACTTCGGCCTGCGACCTGTACATCTATCTGATCGAGCGTTTCTGTGGGGCCAACGTGGCCCGCGCCGTGGCCCGCGACATCCTCTACGAAGTACAGCGCAACTACACCCCGGGGCGCATGGGCTTTGGCGGGCAGAAGCTGCACCAGGACCTGATCATCCTGCAGATTCAGCACTGGCTGGAAGAGCACTTCGCCGACAAGTTCCGCTTCGAGGACGTGGCCCGCAACCATGGCATGAGCATCCGCAACTTCATGCGTCGCTTTCAGGGCGCCACGGGTGACAAGCCGTTGCATTACCTGCAGCGGTTGCGTATCGAGACGGCCAAGGGGCTGCTGTCGAGCACGCGCAAGAGCATCAAGACCATCAGCTATGAAGTGGGCTATGACGATGCCAGCTTCTTTGCGCGGTTGTTCCGCCAGCATACGGAGTTGTCGCCGAATCAGTATCGGCAGCAGTTCATGCAGGAAGCCTGAAAACACCAGGGCCGCTTGGCGGCCCATCGCCAGCAAGCTGGCTCCCACAGGAATCGCGTCCCTCAGCAGCGACGCCAATCCCGTGGGAGCCGGCTTGCCGGCGATGGGCCGCCAAGCGGCCCCAATGGTTTACGGCTTGTGCGCGCGCGACAGGAACTCGTGCGACTGCATTTCCAGCAACCGGCTCAGGGTGCGCTGGAATTCGAAGGCCAGCCGCCCGCCGGTGTACAAGTCCTTCAGCTCTACCTCAGCCGAAATGATCAGCTTGACGTTGCGATCGTAGAACTCGTCCACCATGTTGATGAAGCGGCGGGCGATGTCGTCGGTAGTGACGCTCATCTGCTCGACGTTGCTCAGCAGCACGGCATGGAAGATCTTGCCCAGCTCGATGTAGTCGTTCTGGCTGCGCGGCCCGTCGCACAGGGCGCGGAAGTCGAACCAGGCAACGTCGTCACAGGTGCGCAGGGCGTGGATCGGGCGGTTCTCGATCATCAGCACGTCGTTGTCGACCGCCTGAGTGCACTCCGGAGTCAGCGCCTTGAAGCTCGCGCGCATGCTCTGCTCGGCCGCTTCGTTGAGCGGGAAGTGGAACAGCTCGGCCTGCTCCAGGTGGCGCAGACGGTAGTCGACGCCGCTGTCGACGTTCACCACGTCGGTGAACTGCTTGATCATGGCGATGGCCGGCAGGAAGCGCGCACGCTGCAGGCCGTCCTTGTACAGGCCGTCCGGGACGATGTTGGAGGTCGCCACCAGCGAGACGCCGTTCTTGAACAGCTCTTCCATCAGGGTGCCGAGGATCATGGCATCGGTGATGTCGGAAACGAAGAACTCGTCGAAGCAGATGACCTTGGCCTCTTCGCTGAAGCGCTTGGCGATGATGGTCAGCGGGTTCTTCTCGCCCTTGAGGGTCTTCATCTCCTCATGGACGCGCTTCATGAAGCGGTGGAAGTGCGTGCGCATCTTCTGCTTGAACGGTAGCGCCTCGAAGAACGTATCGACCAGATAGGTCTTGCCGCGGCCCACCCCACCCCAGAAGTACAGGCCCTTGACCGGCGTCAGCTCCTTCTTGCCGAACAGCTTGCCGAACACGCCCGGCTTGTTGTTCTGCGCAGCGACCAGGTCGTCGTACAGACGCTGCAGGTGACGCACTGCAGTTTCCTGCGCCGCATCATGGAAGAAGTCGGGACGTTTCAGATCTGCTTGATATCGTTCTAGGGGCGTCATGATTTCGTTAGCGAGGCAACAAAAAACGGGCCGTCACTGTAGCGACAGGCCCGCTTAATGGCAATGCGACTTGCGTCAATATACCTCATGGAAGGCAGTAATCCGCTGCATGGCACCGGCTACGCCGGTGTTCGCGGGGCAAGCCCGCTCCCACACTCAGTCTTGTTGTGGCTGAAGCGCCTCACGCAGGCTGGTGATCGCCGCATCACGGGCGGCGGCGCCCTCGAACTGCGGCCCTTCGGCAACCTGCTCGCCGTCCAGCCACAGGCTGAAGCCCAAGCCTTCGACGCGCACATCGGCGTCGCCACCTTGCTGCAGCTGCTTGCTCACGGCGCCGGCGCTCTTGCCGTCGGCGAAGCTGCGCGACAGCAGCAGTTGCTCGCCGTCGGCGGCCAGCAGGCGGAAGCGGAAGCTGCCGTCCTCGTCACGGAAGCTGACGAAGCGCGCGCTCTTGGCGGCTTTCTTCTTCACTTCGGTGCCGGCCTGCACGCTGCTGCGGAACGAACGCAGGCCAACGGCCTCGCGCAGCTGCTCGAGGAACGGCGTAGCGATCTTGCGGGCCTTGGCGGCGCCGGCCAGCAGAATGTCTTCCAGGTCTGCCGGGCGCGAAATCAGCTGGTGATAGTGCTCGCGCTTCTCGGCCAGCTGGCCATCGAGCAACTGGAACAGGCGCTGCTTGGCTTCCCCCCAACCCAGACCTTGCAGCAGTTCGTCACGGAATTCGGCGCACTGGGCTGGCGTGGAGAACGCCTGGAACAGGGTGAACAGGTGTGCGTTGTCCGGGTCCTTGGCTTCGCCGGGTGCGCGCGAGTCGGTAACGATGCGCGAAATGGCGTCTTTCATGTCCTTGGCGCTGGTGAACAGCGGGATGGTGTTGTCGTAGCTCTTGGACATCTTGCGACCGTCCAGGCCCGGCAAGGTCGCCACGCTCTCCTCGATCACCGCTTCCGGCAGGGCGAAGAAGTCCTTGCCCTGGCCGAACAGGTGGTTGAAGCGCTGACCGATGTCGCGCGCCATTTCCACGTGCTGGATCTGGTCACGGCCAACCGGCACCTTGTTGGCGTTGAACATCAGGATGTCGGCAGCCATCAGCACCGGGTAGCTGAACAGGCCCATGGTCACGCCGGCATCCGGGTCTTCGCCGTTCTCGACGTTCTTGTCCACCGAGGCCTTGTAGGCGTGGGCACGGTTGAGCAGGCCCTTGGCGGCCACGCAGGTCAGCAGCCAGGTCAGTTCGGGGATCTCGGGGATGTCGGACTGGCGGTAGAAGGTCACCTTCGCAGGGTCCAGGCCACCGGCCAGCCAGGTAGCGGCGATTTCGAGGCGCGAGCGCTGGATGCGCAGCGGGTCGTCACACTTGATCAGGGCGTGGTAGTCGGCCAGGAAGTAGAACGAGTCGACACCGGGTTGCTGGCTGGCGACGATCGCCGGGCGGATGGCGCCCGCGTAGTTGCCCAGGTGTGGCGTGCCGGTGGTGGTGATACCAGTGAGAATGCGCGTGGTCATGGGTGTTCGCTTATTCAGGCTTGGCTCAATTCGAAAGGCGCGGCAGCAGCAGATCTTTCAGATCGGTCAGCTTGCCATGGAAGAAGTGTCCGCATTCTGCCACTTTCAGCAGCTCATGGGGACGCGACAGGGTGTCGGACCATTCGTAAACCAGCTGCGGCGCCACGACTTCGTCGGCGTCAGGCTGGACCACGGTGATCGGGCAGCGCTGCGGCAGCGGGAACTCGGCGGTCAGGCGCATCACCGCCGGGGCAATCATGAACAGGTGCTGCAGCGTCACACCGGCACCTTCCAAGCGCCCGGCCAAACTGGTGGCGACGAAGCCACCGAACGAGAAGCCCATCAGTACCAGCGGCAACTGCGGGTGTTGCTCGCGCAGCCAGGCGGCGACGGCTTCGGCATCGGCCACTTCGCCAGCGCCCATGTCATGGCTGCCGGCACTCTGGCCGACACCGCGGTAGTTGAAGCGCAAGGTCACATAACCGGCATCACGCGCGGTGCGCTGCAGGGTCGAGACCACCTTGTTGAGCATGGTGCCGCCCTGGACCGGGTTCGGGTGGCAGATCAGCACCGCACCGCGGGCGTCGGCCACGTCCAGGTACAAGGCTTCCAGCTGGCCCTGGGGGCCATCGATGAACAAGGGGGTTTCGCGGACAAGCAAGGCACTACTCCGTGACCTCGAAGGGGGTCGATTCGTCTAGGTGTGGAATTCTGTTCTGATTTGCGATCGCTCGCGGTATACAGCGCAGGTCTGAGCCGTTAACGTAAAGCAAAGCCGTTTATAGAGGAAGGACTCGTGGAACTCTCGCTCCTTGTTTGGTTGTTGCCAACCCTGGCCCTGGTCATTGGCGTCGCCATCGGCTTCGTCGTGGCGCGCCTGCTGCCCAACGCCGCGCCCAGCAGCACCCAGCGTCAACTGGATGACATTCAGAAACGCTTCGACAGCTACCAGAACGAAGTGGTCACCCATTTCAACAGCACCGCCGTGCTGGTCAAGAAACTGACCCAGAGCTATCAGGATGTGCAGGATCACCTGGCCGAAGGCGCCAACAGCCTGGCCCTGGATGAAGTGACCCGTCAGCGCCTGCTGGCGGCCCTGCACTCCGAATCGGCCCAGGGCCCACGTGACCGCCTGACGCCGCCACGCGACACCGCCGAAGTGCCGCGCGACTATGCGCCGAAAACACCGAACTCGCCGGGCATGCTCGATGAGAGCTACGGGCTCAAGCGTTGATTCGCTGAAATGAACAAGGCCTCGAAAGAGGCCTTTTTCTTGTGTGAAATTCACCGTCCTCATCGCCGGCAAGCCGGCTCCCACAGGGGGAGCGGTGCTGTACATGTGGGAGCCGGCTTGCCGGCGATAGGGCCGACGCAGACAAATCAGCGACAAGCCTTCAACGCCTGCTCAACATCCGCCAGCAGATCCTCCACGTCCTCCAAGCCTACCGACAACCGCACCAACCCCTCCGAAATCCCATGATGCGCACGCTCTTCAGGTGTGTAGCTCGAATGGGTCATGCTCGCCGGATGCTGTGCCAGCGATTCGGCATCCCCCAGACTCACCGCCCGGGCGAAGAGCTGCAACGCATTCATGAATCGCCGACCGGCCTCGATGCCGCCTTTGAGTTCAAAAGCGATCATCCCGCCCGGCAAACGCATCTGCCGCTGGGCCAGCGCATACTGGCCGAACGTCGGCAGCCCCGGATAGTGAATCAATTCGACCTGCGGCTGGCGCGCCAGATACTCCGCCACTTGCTGGGCATTGGCACAATGGCGATCCATGCGCAGTGCCAGGGTCTTGATGCCCCGCATCAACAGCGAGGCATCGTGTGGCGACAACACGGCGCCGGTCAGGTCCTTGAGGCCTTCCAGGCGGATCCGGTCAATCAGCGCCCGGCGCCCGATCACCAACCCCGCAGTGATATCACCGTGACCGCTGAGGTACTTGGTGGCCGAATGGACCACCAAATCAGCACCCTGCTCCAGCGGCCGTTGCAGGTAGGGAGTGCAGTAGGTGTTATCCACCACGATGTGAATGTCATGCCCGCGCGCCGCTTCAGCCACTGCTGCGATATCCACCAACTGCATGTTGGGGTTTGCCGGGGTTTCGAAGTAGATCATCCGGGTCTTGCGGGTGATCGCCGCCTTGAGCGCTTTGCTGTCGTTCAGGTCGACATGGCGGATTTTCACGCCGAATTCGCCGATCCCATGGTGCAGGAAGGCGAAGGTACAGCCGTACAGTGTGGTGCCCACGATCAGCTCATCACCGGGCCTTAGCAAGGTCCACAAGGTCGACGTGATGGCGCCCATGCCCGACGCCAGGGCCAACCCGGCCTCACCGCCTTCAAGGGACGCCATGCGCTGCTCCAGCAGCGCCAGGGTCGGGTTGGAGATACGGCTGTAGAAATGCCCACCCTCCTCCCCGGCAAAGCACGCAGCGCCATATTCAACTGTCGGGAACGCATAGGTTGCGGTCTGGTAGACCGGTGGAACCAGCGCACCACCGTGGGACAGCGGATCGTAGCCATGATGGATGGCTCGGGTGGAAAAACCGATGTTGTTATGGGAGTCGCGCATGGCAACAGCCTCTGGTGGTTTGTTCTAAGCTTATGCCAACGCGCTGCCTGATTTTTTCCAAAATTGCCCACGCAATCGAGGGTGTATTGGAACAAAAACAATAAAAAGCTCACCAGGAGGGCAAGCCATGCCTACCAGCCTCGACCGCACCGACCGTGCCCTGCTCGCCGCCCTGCAGGACAACGCCCGCCTGACCGTTTCAGAACTCGCCGACCAGGTTGCGCTGACTACCTCGCCTTGCTGGCGACGGGTCAAATTGCTTGAAGACAACGGCTACATCACCGGTTATCAGGCGATTCTTTCGCCCAAGTCGCTGGGGTTTGGAGTGACGGCGTTTGTCAGCATCATGATGGATTCGCATACCAAGGACATGGCGTTGGCGTTCGAGCAGAGGTTGATGGAGATTCCCGAAATCGTCGCCTGCCACAACATCTCCGGCCGGTACGATTTTCTGCTGGAGATTCTGGCGCGAGACCTGGAATCTTTTGGCGAATTCACCCGGGAAGTGCTGCAGCGTTTGCCTGGAGTGAAGGAGATCTACTCGAGCTTTTCCTACAAGGCGGTTAAGGAGCGCCGAGTGATACCGGTTTCGGAAAAGCATATTTGAAGCCAATGGCGAAGGCACACAACGATTGAAAAATCTAAATAAACGCTGGCGATAACGCATCGCGAGCAGACACATCCAAACTTCAAGTCCCACCAAATCTCCAAGCCTTGTGCGGAGAAGTCAGCGAAGGCTTGGAGCGTGGCGACTTAAATCTGCAGAAACTCAAAATTTATGGATAGTCATGTTTCCAGTCCCAGAGGGGCGCAGGTTCCGGCGGGTAAACGTGCGCTACTATTTTTCGCACCGGGGGCAATCGCCCCGGTACGAAACCTAAGCGCGCCCACCGAACATCGCCTTTTCGTCCGTCATAGATAAGAATATTTCCGGCATCAGTTACCGTGAGGTAATTGTTGTACCAGTAAGGTTTATCTAGTGTCTCCGTGCTTTGAGCGGACCAAATTCGGCGACGGGCAGGATCATGTAAGAAGCCTGAGTTACTTACTACAAACTGAAGGGGCTCACGCATTTTCTTACGGTAAAATGTCGAACTGTATGGTTGAGCTTCATTCGCAACCCACACCACAGCGCCGCCCTCCTCTAGAACCAAATTACCATCACTTTGCAGACGAAGCGCGAACCGCCCGTTTTGAGAAACCAAGAAATCGCCTGCACTCATTGTTTGATTAGGAGGAAGAACAACACCTCCAGAGTTAAGAAACTTCTGATACTTAACAGTCATCACTCACCTCCTGAGTAGATCCACAAGAAAGAAACTAGCGGGACTTCAAACACAAGGCGAGGGAACCATCACTGCGAGAAATTACATAAATTCTGACCAGCCCCCAGCCCACGCCAAACCATTAGAAGCGCGCAAAGATCTAAAAAAAGAAACCTCCTACAGGTTAAGCACCACTTTCTGATTTCAAACCAGTCAATAATTTGGAAATCCAAGCACCGATTGCTCAACCCTGAAAACACATCACAGAGAAAGCTCGACATGAAATTTATATTTATCCTGACTGCAGTGCTCGCCGGCTGCGGCGGAAAGCCAAGCCTCTATCAATACGACAGTAGTCGCCAGTTCAAGTGCGACATGGACCCATACATGCAATTCTGCGCTAACCACACAGTCATTAGGCAGCACATCGAAAATACAGAAGCAAACAGCCGCAAAGACGAATCCCCAGCAAACGCGACATTGAAGCCCCCGATCAAAAACACAGAAATGGAGGAGCCATGCACGATGCCAAAAAACATGTCAAACAGATGGCAGTAACCATTACCCTCATCCTATCTGGATGCAGCGGCGACATGCCTAAAGTACTGCTACTACCCAACAGAGAGGACATTACATTCAAGTGTGACCTGGACCCTTACAAGCAGGGGTGCGAAAGAATGATGGATTATCAAGAGCATTTCCGCTTGATCAAAAAACCCTTGACCTAAAGCCAGAGAGCGCAGAACTCGACCCGCCTGAATTCGGTGGCGCGATGTACGAAGCGGACAACCTGCGGATGATGAGCGCCCTGCAGTACGCACTGTCATCGGAGGTGACCTGGTGATCAGCAAAAAGCGCAGCCTGGCTGAATACACCTACGCCGAATTCAACGCCGTAGTGGAAGAACTGTTAAAAGCCGCTGGCACCTCGGCCTGGCAAGATCGCTTGCTGGAACACTTCATAGAAATGGCCGAGCACCCGGGTGGATCGGACCTGATCTATTACCCAAGGAATCCGCAGGAAGGCTGCGCGGAGCACGTGATCGCACGTATCATGGCCTGGCGAAAGTCGAAGGGAATGCCCCTGTTCAAGGATGTACGATGAAAAAAACTCTACTGGTGTTGGTACTGCTTCTATCCGGCTGCGCCGATGGCAAATTCTTTCTTTTGCCTAACCAACAAGACCTGAAATTCGGCTGTGACATGGACCCTTACAAACAAGGGTGCGAAAGACAAAGTGACTACGACCAGCACTTCAAATCCCTCGAACCCAAGAAGAGCTAGGTCGCTCACACCTCCTCTTGGCAGCTTCTCCACGCATCAGCGCGAACGCGCCGCGCGGGCGGCGCTCGATCTCATGAACGCCAAAAACATCGCGGCGAGCACCCACAAAAAACCCCGCCGAAGCGGGGTTTTTCATACAGCACCAGCGCTTAGATCGCGCCACGCTGACGCAGCACATCCAGCACCTGCTTCACGCCTTCCTCGACACTGGTGTTCTGGGTATCGATCACCAGATCGGCATCCAGCGGCACATCGAACGGGAAGCTCTCACCCGGGATGTTGTCACCACCGGCGGCGTACAGGCCCTGTGGGTCACGCTCACGGCAGGCCAGCGGGGAAGCCTGTACATAAACAGTCACCAGACGCTCCTTGCCGATCAGTGCCTTGGCCTGCTCGCGGCCTTCGGCATCCGGGGCCACGAAGGCAGCCAGGGTCAGCAGGCCGGCTTCGTTGAACTGGCGCGCCACATGGGCGGCGCGGCGCCAGTTCTCGGTGCGGCCAGCGCGGTCCTGCGGCAGGCCCTTGTTCAGGTCATGACGCAGGTTCTGGCCATCGAGCACGTAGACCGCACGGCCCATGTCGAACAGCTTGCGCTCCACGGCGTAGGCCAGGGTGCTCTTGCCGGCGCCAGACAGGCCGCTGAACAGCACGGTGGCCGGCTGCTGGCCAAAGCGCAGGGCGCGTTCTTCGGTGGCCACGTGGGCCAGTTTGCCATGCTGGCCGGTGCTGCCATGCGGCAATACGGGCGGGGCGATGATCATGCCGGCGCCGACGGTGCCGTTGGTCAGGCGGTCAATGACGATGAACGCACCGGTGGTGCGGTTGCTGTCATAGCCGTCCAGGGCGATCGAGGCGTCCAGGGCAACCTTGACGCGGCCGATCTCGTTCAGCTGCAGTGCGCTGGCAGCGCCCTGCTCCAGGGTGTTCACATCGACCTTGTGGGTGATGCTGGCAATCGAGCCCGGCACGTAGCTGGTGGCGCGCTTGATGTCGTATTTCTTGCCCGGCAGCATCGGCTCTTCGGCCATCCACACCAGCATGGCGTCGAACTGGTCGGTCACCGGCGGGACGTTGTCGGCATGCACCAGCAGGTCGCCACGGGAGATGTCGATCTCGTCTTCCATGGTCAGGGTCACCGCCTGGCCTGGGCCGGCGTTTTCCAGCTCGCCTTCGTAGGTGACGATGGACTTGACCCGGCTGCTCTTGCCCGACGGCAGCACCACGATATCGTCGCCCTTGTGCACTACGCCGCTGGCGATGGTGCCGGCGAAGCCGCGGAAGTTCAGGTTCGGGCGGTTGACGTACTGCACCGGGAAACGCAGGTCGGTGACGTTGCGGTCGGCCGACACTTCGACGGTTTCCAGGATTTCCATCAGTGCAGGGCCGGTGTACCACGGCGAACGCTCGCTGCGGTTGACCACGTTGTCGCCCTTGAGCGCCGACATCGGCACGAAGTGCAGGCTCGACGGCTTGAGGTCGATGGCCTCGGCGAACTTCAGGTAGTCAGCCTTGATCGACTCGAAGACCTGCTCGTCGAAGCCCTTGAGGTCCATCTTGTTGACCGCAACGACGATGTGCTTGATGCCCAGCAAGGAGGCGATGTAGCTGTGCCGGCGGGTCTGGGTCTGCACGCCGTAGCGGGCATCGACCAGGATGATCGCCAGGTCGCAGGTCGAGGCGCCGGTAGCCATGTTGCGGGTGTACTGCTCGTGGCCCGGGGTGTCGGCGATGATGAACTTGCGCTTGGCGGTCGAGAAGTAGCGGTAGGCCACATCGATGGTGATGCCCTGCTCACGCTCGGCCTGCAGGCCGTCGACCAGCAGCGCCAGGTCGACTTCCTCGCCGGTGGTGCCGGACTTCTTCGAGTCGCGGGTGATGGCTTCGAGGTGGTCCTCGTAGATCATCTTCGAATCGTGCAGCAGGCGCCCGATCAGGGTGCTCTTGCCGTCATCCACGTTGCCGCAGGTGAGGAAACGCAGCAGTTCTTTACGCTCGTGCTGAGCCAGATAAGCGAGGATGTCTTCGCTGATCAAATCGGATTGGTGCGACATGGAGTAACCCTGAAAATTAGAAGTAGCCCTGACGTTTCTTGTCTTCCATGGAACCGGCGCCATCGTGGTCGATGACTCGGCCCTGGCGCTCGGAAGTGCGCGTCAGGAGCATTTCCTGAATGATGTCGGTCAGCGTTTCGGCTTCCGACTCGACAGCGCCCGTCAGCGGGTAGCAGCCGAGGGTACGGAAACGCACCTTCTTCTTGACGATGCGCGCCTTCTCTTCCTCGGAGAGGTGCTCGAGGATGCGCTCGTCGTCGATCATGATCAGGGTGCCGTTCTTCTCGATCACTTCACGCTCGGCGGCGAAGTACAGCGGGACGATCGGGATGCCTTCGAGGTAGATGTACTGCCAGATGTCCAGCTCGGTCCAGTTGGACAGCGGGAACACGCGGATCGACTCGCCCTTGTTGACCTTGCCGTTGTACACGTTCCACAGCTCGGGGCGCTGGTTCTTCGGGTCCCAGCGGTGCTTGCTGTCACGGAACGAGTAGACCCGCTCCTTGGCCCGCGACTTCTCTTCGTCGCGGCGCGCGCCACCGAAGGCGGCGTCGAAACCATGCTTGTCCAGCGCCTGCTTGAGGCCCTGGGTCTTCATGATGTCGGTGTGCTTGGAGCTGCCATGGGTGAACGGGTTGATGCCCTGCGCCACACCCTCGGGGTTGACGTGGGTGATCAGCTCCAGGCCCATTTCCTCGACCATCTTGTCGCGGAAGCTGTACATCTCCTGGAATTTCCACTGGGTGTCGACGTGCATCACCGGGAACGGCAGCTTGCCCGGGAAGAAGGCCTTGCGCGCCAGGTGCAGCATCACGGCGGAGTCCTTGCCGATCGAGTACAGCATCACCGGGTTGTCGAACTCGGCGGCCACCTCGCGGATGATGTGGATGCTCTCCGCCTCCAGCTGTTTCAAGTGCGTCAGTTTGTCGACCATGGCTACTCACGAAAAACGATCTTATGGACGGCCTGCGGGCCGTGTTCGAGCGAGCCACTTTATCACAGCAGCTGATTCTATTTAGGAGGCGGGCTAGATCGAAAAAGTCTAACGATATGACTGGGGGTTTGGCCCAATTGGGGCCGCTTTGCGGCCTCATCGCCGGCAAGCCGGCTCCCACAGATTCTCTACAAGGCGTGAAACCTGTGGGAGCCGGCTTGCCGGCGATCAGGCCCTTACGGTCAGATCGGATTAGGGCAATCGATGAACAGATGCTCCAGGGCGAACCGCCGTGCCAGGTAGTCACCCAGCGCCTGCACGCCATAGCGCTCGGTAGCATGATGCCCGGCCGCAATGAAACTGACGCCGTTCTCGCGGGCACTGTGATAAGTCTGCTCGGACGCTTCACCCGTGAGATACAGGTCCACC
Source organism: Pseudomonas sp. GM84 (assembly GCF_000282535.1). GTDB lineage: Bacteria > Pseudomonadota > Gammaproteobacteria > Pseudomonadales > Pseudomonadaceae > Aquipseudomonas. Next base: position 12,391 of record NZ_AKJC01000119.1, read on the forward strand.
CCAGCCGCGATCGCCGTGTCGATGTACCCCTGCCCGCCCCCGGTGCACCAGCCGACCCGACGGACCACCTGGTCGCCTTCGACCAGCAACGGTTCGCGTCCCATCACCTCCTGCACGCGACGGGCGAAGTCACGCGCGGTCATCGGCTCGGCCAGTGAGCCGACCAGCCCCACCACCTTGGGGTTCTCCGGGTCCAGCGGCCCTTCGACGGTAATGTCCAGCTGCCGCGCCAGTTGCACGTTGTTGCCCACCTCCGGGTGCACATCCAACGGCAGGTGGAAGGCCAGCAGGCTGATATCGTTCTTCAGCAGGGTCTTCAGGCGACGCTGCCTGATCCCGGTGACGCACGGGTTCTCGCCCTTCCAGAAGTAACCATGGTGCACCAGCACCAGGTCGGCCTCGGCCTCTACCGCGGCATCCAGCAACGCCTGGCTGGCAGTGACGCCGCTGACGATGCGACTGACCTGCGGACGGCCTTCGACCTGCAGGCCATTGGGGCAATAATCGTGGATCTTCGCGCTGCCCAGGTAGCGCTCGGCTTCCTCGACCAGGGTGTTCAGAGCGACAGCCATGAAAATCTCCTCGAAATCTGCGCTTTTCTCGGACACAACGCCCGTATAATGCCCGCCATTATGGGCCGTCGCCGGCATCGGGGGAACCGGTGTATGATCGCGCGCGTTCGTGCCCCATCGCGCGACCACTCGCCCCGCTCTTTCCAGGATTTCGTTCATGTTCAAGGCTTTGCGTTATTTTGGCTGGCCCCTGCTTACCGGCATACTGATTGCCATGCTGATCATCCAGCGTTTCCCGCAATGGGTCGGCCTGCCCAGCCAGGACGTCAACCTGCAACAGGCGCCGCAGACCTCGAAGATCATGCAAGGCCCGGTGTCCTATGCCGACGCCGTGACCCTGGCCGCGCCGGCGGTGGTCAACCTGTACACCACCAAGGTGGTCAACAAGAGCGCCCACCCGCTGTTCGAAGACCCGCAGTTCCGCCGCTTCTTCGGTGACAACCTGCCCAAGCAGCGGCGCTGGGAGTCGAGCCTGGGCTCGGCGGTGATCATGAGCCCCGAGGGCTACCTGCTGACCAACAACCACGTCACCAGCGGTGCCGACCAGATCGTGGTGGCGCTCAAGGATGGCCGCGAAACCCTGGCCCGGGTGATCGGCAGCGACCCCGAGACCGACCTCGCGGTGCTGAAGATCGACCTGAAGAACCTGCCCGCCATCACCATTGGCCGCTCCGACAGCATCCATATCGGCGACGTGACCTTGGCCATCGGCAACCCCTTCGGCGTTGGCCAGACCGTGACCATGGGCATCATCAGCGCCACGGGCCGCAACCAGCTGGGCCTGAACAACTACGAAGACTTCATCCAGACCGACGCTGCGATCAACCCGGGCAACTCCGGCGGTGCGCTGGTGGATGCCAACGGCAACCTGGTAGGCATCAACACCGCGATCTTCTCCAAGTCCGGTGGCTCCCAGGGCATTGGTTTCGCCATTCCGGTGAAGCTGGCGCTGGAGGTGATGAAGTCGATCGTCGAGCACGGCCAGGTGATCCGTGGCTGGTTGGGCATCGAGGTGCAGCCGCTGAGCCAGGAGCTGGCCGAGTCGTTCGGCATGCAAGGGCGCCCAGGTATCGTGGTGGCGGGGATTTTCCGCGACGGGCCGGCGCAGAAGGCGGGGTTGCAACTGGGTGACGTGATCCTGAGCATCAACGGCGAGCCCGCCGGGGATGGGCGCAAGTCGATGAACCAGGTGGCGCGGATCAAGCCCAACGAGAAGATCACCATCGAGGTGATGCGCAATGGGCAGCAGTTGAAGCTGGTGGCCGAGGTGGGGCTGCGGCCGCCGCCTGCGCCGGCTACGACTCAGGAAGAGAAGTAAGACTGGGGCTGCTTTGCAGCCCATCGCCGGCA
>NZ_AKJC01000120.1 GCF_000282535.1 Pseudomonas sp. GM84
TGCACTACCCATCAACTCAAGGCCTACCCCACATACCTCATGCACTACCCATCAACTCAAGCCCTACCCCCCAGCGCCTCCACCGCACCACAGGCAATCGCCATCCCCACTAGCTCCGCCAGACTCTGCGCCTGCAACCGCTTCATCACCCGCCCCCGATACAAATCCACGGTCTTCACACTGACCCCCAGCCGCTCGGCGATCTCGCGATTGTTCAACCCCTGCGCCAACGGCACGAACACATCCCGCTCACGCGGCGTCAGGCCATCGATCCGCGCCTGCACTTGCGCCAACGCCTGCTCCCCCTTGCGTGCCTCTCCGGCCCGCTCCAGTGCAGCCTGCACACTGTCGAGCAGCAACTGATCGTTGTAGGGCTTCTCGATGAAATCGCAGGCCCCCGCCTTGAACGCCCGTACCACGATCGGCACATCGGCATGGCCGCTGACGAAAATCACCGGAATGGCCAGCCCGCGCTCGCGCATCGCCTGCTGCACCGCCAGGCCACCCAGGCCCGGCATGCGCACATCCAGCAGCACACACGCCGGCCCATCCTCTGCGCAGGCATCGAGAAACGCCTGGCCACTGTCGAACGGCAAGGCCTGCAGGCCCACCGACTCAAGCAACCAGACCGTCGAATCACGCATGCCCTGGTCGTCATCGACCACATAAACCTTCGCTTGCACCCTGCCCTCTCCTTATCCCCTGCTCACCGCCAGGCGGCAGCACACGACCAGCCCGCCGAAGTCACCCGCGCGCGCCCACAAGCTGCCACCAAAACCCTCGATCAGGCTGCGGCTCATGCTCAAGCCCAGCCCAAGCCCGTCAGCCTTGCTGGTGTTGAACGGCGTGAAGATCGCCTCCAGGCGTTCCTCCGCCACACCCGGCCCCTGGTCTGCCACCTCGACCAGCACCCCGTCGCCGTCGCGCACGGCGCCCAGCAGGATACGCGACGGCTGTTGAGCATGCTGCTCGCGGTTGGCCTCGATGGCATTGCGCAGCAGGTTGAGCAGGACTTGCTCAAGCAATACCCGGTCGGCGAACACCGCAGGCATCTGCGCCCCGATGCGCAGCTCGACACTCACCTGATCGCGGGCCGCTTCCCACGCGCACAGGCGCATGGCCTCGGCCGCCACTTCAGCCAGGTCGACGGCCTCGAGACGCCGCGGCCCCTTGCGCAGGAATGCGCGCAGGCGGCGGATCACTTCGGCCGCATGGGTGGCTTGCTCGCTGATGCGCTGCAGGCCCTGGCCGACCCGCTCGCGCGCTTGCGGGTCGCGTTCCAGCCCCTGCAGGTAGCGCAGGCTGGCATTGGCGTAGTTGACCACCGCCGCCAGTGGCTGGTTGATTTCGTGGGCGATGCCCGAAGCCAGCTCGCCCAGGGTGGCGAGCCGGGCGCTGTGGGCGAGGTTTTCCTGGGCCTCGATGCGCAGGGTGATGTCACGCGACACGGCGACCACCTCCACCACCGCGCCGGTGTAGGTTTCGCGGATCGCCCGGCTGGCGATCTCGAACCAGCGGTAGCCAGCGGTGGCATGGCGCACCCGGCAGGTCATGGTGTGGTAGCCGTCATGGTCCAGCGCAGCAGACGCCTGGCGCAGGGCCTGGCGGCGCTCACGCGGGTGCAGCAAGGCCAGTACCGGCATGCCACGCAATTGCTCGGGCCACAGGCCTAGCAGGCGGTAGGCAGCAGGCGAGGCGTCGAGGAATCTGCCGTCGGGACTGTGCCGGGAAATCAGGTCGGTGGTGTTTTCGATGATCAGCCGGTAAAGGCGCCGGGCGCGGTTGGCTTCACGCGCGGCCTGTCGTTCCTCGCTGGCCTCTCGGCAACGGGCAACTACCTGCTGGCCCTGGTCGTCGGGGATGAAGGTCCACAGCACAATGCGTTCGCCCACCTGGGTTTCCACCTCGGCGATTGCACGATGCTGGCGCAGGCAGGCACGTACCAGTGCCGGGCAGTTGTTCGGTAACCAGTCGGCCAGCGGCGGGCCACCCTGGACCAGGGCCTGCATGGCGGGGTTGATGGCCAGCGCGCTGCAATCGGCCGCCAGCAACAGGCTGGGTTGCGGGTCCTTGGCAAGCAAGGCGGTGTGGGTTGTTTCCACGGCAGAGGCTCTTGTTATAGTAGTTTTACTATATTGCTATAGTCAATATTCCATCTACCATAGCTGTTCGCGTAAAACTGCGACAGGGGCAAGCGGCCATCGGCGCGCTGTCCACACCCTGATCAGAGCTAACAATCAGCCAACGGGGGCCACACGCACAGGCTGCGTCTGCCTCCTTAACAGGATTACCGCATGTCGATCTTCTCCCAGGGCCTGATGCCCGCTGCCGTCAACCACGTCGCCCTGACCCCGTTGAGCTTCATCGAGCGCACTGCTGCCGTCTACGGCAACTACCCGGCCGTCATCCACGGCGCCATTCGCCGAGACTGGCGCGAGACGTACCAGCGCTGCCGACGCCTGGCCAGCGCCCTGGCCGGGCGCGGCGTCGGCCGCGGCGACACGGTGGCGGTGATGCTGCCGAACATTCCGGCGATGCTCGAAGCACACTTCGGCGTGCCGATGATCGGCGCCGTGCTCAACACCCTCAACGTGCGCCTCGATGCCGAAGCCATCGCCTTCATGCTGCACCACGGCGAGGCCAAGGTGCTGATCACCGACCGCGAGTTCCACACGGTCATCGAAGCGGCCCTGGCCTTGCTCGAACACCCGCCCCTGGTGGTCGACGTGGACGACCCTGAATACGGCGAAGGCCGAGCGGTCAGCGACCTGGACTATGAAGCCCTGCTCGCCGAAGGCGACCCGGAGTTCGCCTGGGAATGGCCCGATGACGAGTGGCAGGCGATTTCGCTCAACTACACCTCCGGCACCACCGGCAACCCCAAGGGCGTGGTCTATCACCACCGCGGTGCGTACCTCAATGCCATCGGCAACCAGATGACCTGGGGCATGGGTCATCGCCCGGTGTACCTGTGGACCCTGCCGATGTTCCACTGCAACGGCTGGTGCTACCCCTGGACCATCACCGCGCTGGCCGGCACCCACGTGTTCCTGCGCCGGGTCGACCCGCAGAAGATCCTCACCCTGATCCGCGAGCACCGGGTCAGCCACCTGTGCGGTGCGCCGATCGTGCTCAATGCGCTGGTCAACATGCCCGAGGCCGCCAAGGCCGCCATCGAACACCCGGTGCAAGCCATGGTCGCCGGTGCCGCGCCGCCGGCGAAGGTGATCGGCGCCGTGGAAGAAATGGGTATCCACGTCACCCACACCTATGGCCTGACCGAGGTGTACGGCCCGGTGACGGTCTGTGCCTGGCACGATGAATGGCAGGACCTGCCACTGGAAGACCGGGCGCGGATCAAGTCGCGCCAGGGCGTGCGCTACCCGACCCTCGACGGCCTGATGGTGGCCGATCCGCAAACCCTCGAACCGGTGCCGCGCGATGGCAACACCCTGGGCGAGATCTTCATGCGCGGCAACACGGTGATGAAGGGCTACCTGAAAAACCCCGAAGCCACCGCCGAGGCCTTCCGTGGCGGCTGGTTCCACACCGGTGACCTGGCGGTGTGGCACGCCGACGGCTATGTCGAGATCAAGGACCGGCTCAAGGACATCATCATTTCCGGTGGCGAGAACATCTCCACGATCGAGGTCGAGGACACCCTGTTCAAGCACCACGCCGTGCTGGAGGCCGCCGTGGTGGCGCGCGCCGACGAGAAGTGGGGCGAGACGCCGTGCGCCTTCGTCGCGCTGAAGCCTGGGCACGAACATACCCGCGAAAGCGACATCATCGGCTGGTGCCGGGAGCATATGGCTGGGTTCAAGGTGCCGAAGACCGTGGTCTTTGGCGAGTTGCCCAAGACCTCCACCGGCAAGATCCAGAAGTACGTGCTGCGCGACCGCGCCAAGGCACTCTGAAACTCTAGCGGCCCTATCGCCGGCAAGCCGGCTCCCACACCGGGGCAAGGGAGCCCCCTGTGGGAGCCGGCTTGCCGGCGATAGGGCCCGACCCGTCAGCCAATCCATTTGCCCGAGCGCCCCGCCATGACCGACTACACCGCCCCCCTGCGCGACATGCGCTTCATCCTTCATGACGTGTTCCAGGGCCCTGCCCTGTGGTCGCGCCTGCCTGCCCTGGCCGAGCGCGTAGACGGCGAAACCGCCGACGCCATCCTCGAGGAGGCCGCCAAGGTCACCGCCAACCTGATCGCCCCGCTCAGCCGCAACGGCGACGAACAAGGCGTGCACTTCGACGCCGGCCATGTCACCACCCCGGACGGCTTCCGCGAAGCCTGGCGCACCTACCGCGAAGGCGGCTGGGTGGGCCTGGGTGGCAACCCCGAGTACGGCGGCATGGGCATGCCGAAAATGCTCGGCGTGCTGTTCGAGGAAATGCTCTACGCCGCCGACTGCAGCTTCAGCCTGTATTCGGCGCTGAGCGCCGGCAGCTGCCTGGCCATCGACGCCCATGCCAGCGAGGCGCTCAAGGCCACCTACCTGCCCGCGCTGTACGAGGGCCGCTGGGCCGGCACCATGTGCCTGACCGAACCCCACGCCGGCACCGACCTGGGCCTGATCCGCACCCGCGCCGAACCCCAGGCCGATGGCAGTTTCCACATCAGCGGCAGCAAGATCTTCATCACCGGCGGCGAGCAGGACCTGACCGAGAACATCGTGCACCTGGTGCTGGCCAAGCTGCCGGACGCCCCCGCCGGCGCCAAAGGTATCTCGCTGTTCCTGGTGCCCAAGTTCCTGGTGGCCGCCGATGGCAGCCTGGGGCCGCGCAATGCCGCGCACTGCGGCTCGATCGAACACAAGATGGGCATCAAGGCGTCGGCCACTTGTGTGATGAACTTCGACGGTGCCACCGGTTACCTGGTGGGTGACGCCAACAAGGGCCTGGCGGCCATGTTCACCATGATGAACTACGAACGCCTGTCCATTGGTATCCAGGGCATCGGCTGCGCCGAGGCCTCGTACCAGAGCGCGGCCCGCTATGCCAACGAGCGCCTGCAGAGCCGCGCCGCGATGGGCCCGCAGGCGCAGGAAAAGGCCGCCGACCCGATCATCCACCACGGTGACGTGCGGCGCATGCTGCTGACCATGCGCACCCTCACCGAAGGCGGCCGCGCCTTTGCCGCCTATGTCGGCCAGCAGCTGGACCTGGCGCGCTATGCCGAAGACGCCGGCGAGCGCCAACACGCCCAACGCCTGGTGGCGCTGCTTACACCTGTGGCCAAGGCGTTCTTCACCGACAACGGCCTGGAAAGCTGCGTGCTTGGCCAGCAGGTGTTCGGCGGCCATGGCTACATTCGCGAATGGGGCCAGGAGCAGCGCGTGCGCGATGTGCGCATCGCCCAGATCTATGAAGGCACCAATGGCATCCAGGCCCTCGACCTGCTCGGGCGCAAGGTGCTGGCCGACGGCGGCCAGGCCCTGGCCGGCTTCGCCGCCGAAGTCCGCGCCTTCTGCGTGAGCACACCGCTGCACCGTGACGCCTTGCAGGCCAGCCTGGTGCGTCTGGTTGCCTGCAGCGAGTGGTTGAGCGCGCGGGCGCGCGAGGATGCCAACCTGGTCAGCAGTGTGGCGGTGGAGTACCTGCACCTGTTCGGCCTGACGGCCTACGCCTACATGTGGGCGCGCATGGCGGCAGTGGCCTTGGCCAGGCACGATGAAGATCCGGCGTTTTATGGGGCAAAGCTGGCGACAGCGGAGTTCTTCTTTCAACGCGTGCTGCCACGCAGCCTGGCATTGGACGCGAGCATTCGCGCAGGGAGTGCGTCACTTTACCGCATGACGCCTGAGCAGTTCTGACGGTACCGGCCTCATCGCCGGCA
>NZ_AKJC01000121.1 GCF_000282535.1 Pseudomonas sp. GM84
GGCAGCGGCAGCCTGCAGCAGCGGCTGGCCGGGCGTGTCGACCTCGATCTGCCGCGCCTGGGGCAGCTGTGGCCCCGGCTGCAAGGGCAGGTGAAAGGCCGGTTGGATGTGGGCGGTACGCTCGATGCCCCCCAGGGCAACTTGACCTTGCTGGGCCAGCAACTGGCACAGGCGGAAAACCGTATTCAACGTCTGGACCTTGATGCTCGCCTGGACAGCGCCCAGCGCGGCCTGATCGACCTCAAGGCCAACGGCATCCGCCTGGGTGATACCGTGCTGGGCACCCTGCACGCCAATGGCAAGGGCGACATCCGCCAGCAGGCCCTGACCCTGGCCCTCGATGGCCCGCAGCTGAAGCTCGACCTGGGCCTGGACGGCCAACTGAACAAGGGTGATTGGCGCGGGCGCCTGGCCAGTGGCAGGATCCAGGCCGGTGGCCAGGATTGGCAACTGCAAGCCCCGGCACGTCTGCAGCGGCTGGCCAGTGGCCAACTGGACTTCGGCGCGCACTGCTGGCGCTCCGGGCAGGCCAGCCTGTGTGGCGAGGATCAGCGCCTGGCGCCGGAACCGCGGCTGCGTTATCACCTCAAGCAATTCCCGTTGCAAAGCCTTGCACAGTGGTTGCCGAAGGACTTTGCCTGGCAGGGCCTGCTCAATGCCGACGTCAACCTGGACATTCCAGCCAGTGGCCCGAAAGGCATGGTGAGTATCGATGCCAGTGGCGGCACCCTGCGGGTGCGTGACAAAGGGCGCTGGATCGATTTCCCTTACCAGACGCTGCGCGTCGACAGTAGCCTGGCGCCGCGCCGTGTCGATACCCGCCTGGCGTTCCGTGGCGAGCGTCTGGGCGAGCTCAGCCTGAACACCCGACTCGACCCGCTGGGCAAGGACAAGCCGCTGTCGGGTGATTTCCGCCTGGCTGGTCTGGACCTGTCGATCGCCCGGCCATTCGTGCCGATGGTAGAGCGCCTGGCCGGGCAGTTGAACGGCAGTGGCAGCTTGTCCGGCACGCTGCTGGCGCCTCAGGTCAACGGCAGCCTGATGCTCAGCGGTGGCGAAGTCAGTGGTGCGGAACTGCCGGTCAGCCTGCAGTACCTGTCGCTGAAGGCCTTGATTGCAGGCGAGCAGGTGCATCTCAATGGCGGTTGGCGCAGCGGTGACGCAGGGCGCGGCCAGTTGAACGGCCAACTGACGTGGGGTCAGGCCCTGGGCATGGACCTGCGTCTGCAGGGCCAGCAGTTGCCGGTTACCGTAGAACCCTACGCAACGCTCGAAGTGGCCCCGGATCTCACCCTGCGGCTGATCGACGACAAAATGGCAGTGACGGGCAAGGTGCAGGTGCCCAAGGGCAAGATCACCGTGCGCGAGCTGCCGCCGTCCACCGTCAAGGTGTCGGACGACACGGTCATCGTCGGCCACCAGACCGAGGAGGGCAAGCCGCCGATGGCCATGGCCATGGACGTCGATGTCGAGGTGGGGCGAGACAACCTGTCCTTCAAGGGCTTCGGCCTGACCGCCAACCTGCTTGGCCACGTGCACATCGGCGACAACATGGACACCCGTGGGGAGCTGAGCCTGGCCGATGGTCGCTACCGGGCTTACGGCCAACGCCTGACCATTCGCCGCGCCCGCTTGTTGTTCGCCGGTCCCATCGACCAGCCGTACCTGGATATCGAAGCCATTCGCCAAGTCGATGATGTGATCGCCGGCATTCGCCTCAGTGGCAGCGCCGAGCAACCCACCACCAAGGTGTTCTCGGAGCCCGCCATGAGCCAGGAGCAGGCCCTGTCCTATCTGGTACTGGGCCGCCCGCTGGGCACTTCGGGTGAGGATAACAACATGCTGGCCGAGGCGGCCCTTGGCCTGGGTCTGGCTGGCAGTGCCGGTATTACCGGCAACCTGGCGTCGAGCCTGGGAATCGACGATTTCCAGCTGGACACCGAAGGCTCCGGAACCACCACCAGCGTGGTGGCCAGCGGCAACCTGACCGAGAAACTGAGCCTGCGTTATGGGGTAGGGGTGTTCGAGCCGGCCAATACCATCGCCCTGCGCTACAAATTGAGCAAGAAGGTCTACCTGGAAGCGGCCAGCGGCGTGGCAAGCTCGCTGGATATCTTCTACAAGCGGGACTTCTGATGGCCGCGGTCAGCGACGTGTGGCGGCCTCGATGAATTCGTTGGTATCGGCAGGGGGTGGAGAGGGGATGCGCGTGGGCGTGATCAACTTGGTGTACTCCTCGATGAGCCGGTTGAGCGCCTCGGGCGGCTCGGTGGCGTGGAACTGCATGCGGATCTGAACTTCGTCGGGATCGCGCCCCTCGCCCTGGCGGCCGTACGCGCCGATGGTGACTTTGAAGCTTGCAGCGCTGGCGCTTTCACTCTCGGCCTGCAGCTGCTGGAGCGCCTGCGTACCATTGACCCGCACCGAAAGGTCGACCTGCATGCGTTCCAGCGCAAGACCCTTGGGTGATACCAGAGCGAACAAGGGCACGCGCATCATGTGCTGATCATCCATGGCCACTTCGACCATCCTGGCTTTCATGGGGGTACCGAGGGCTTGGCTGTCGCAATCGAAAAACTGGTCGAACAGGTTGATGTATTGCTGGGCGATCAGGCTGTTGGCGGCGGCGGCCGCTTCTTGCAGGCCGCGGGTGATATCGCGAAGGTCGATGGCGGTCATTGGGACGGCTGGCTTTTCCAATCAAATGGCTCCTCGCTCAGGCGGCACCCCGCTGTCACCAGCGGAGTGTAGTAGGGCAATTGAACGTATTTTTACGGCTGGTCAGGCGTAGCGTCTGGTTTGTCGCCACTTTCCGGAGCAATTTTCAGGGTGTCGTCCTTCGAGATGGCCTCCTGGTTGGCGAGGGTCGCGCCTTTCAATACGGTCGGTTTGACTGCGGCATCGGTGAGGAAGTCGATAACGCGCATCATCGCTTCGGGTGGGTTCTGCCGGCGCACGGTGGTGTTGAAGGCGTAGCGGGCACGCGTGTCGGTCTTGCGGGTTTGCGTGGCTTTATGGCTGATGCTGCCTTTGACATCCAGCTTGAATGGTCCCCAACCCAGCGAAGCAGCAAGATCGCCACTTTTGCTGGACTCGCTCAAATCCTCCGCCATCTGGCTGATGGTCAGTTCGAACTCGACATTGCCTTCTTCGATGGTGATGTTCGGGTGGGTGATGGCCGCTACCAGCGGCACCTTCATGCTTTTGCTGGCGATGCCCTGGTATACGCCCTGTTCGTCGACGATGGTTTCGTCGTAGTCGAACTGGAGAGCGACCGCTTTGCCGTCCTGTATGCAGACCTGCATGAGGAAGTCTGCATAAGACTTGCTGGCGGCCACCTGGGCCTGGACCATGGCTTGAAGTGGCCCGGCGATCATCCGATCCATGGGCAAGGCATTGATAACGGAGCCGATGAGACTGCTGTCTATGGACATTATTGGCTTTCTCTTTATAGGGGTTGTTTCAGATGTGACTGTCTACGGTCACGGACGGGCGCTCAGCGAGCGCAAGGCTCCTGGCGACGGATATTGCCGATTTGACGCAGGCTCAGGCCGTACTTGTCGGCCAGCAGGCTGCGTGACAAGCCATCGGCACTTTCTTTCTGGATTTGCAGGTTGCGTAGCTGGCGCAGGAAATGATCTGGCTTGGGGATTTCCAGGGCCACCCCGGCAAAACGTTTGATCAGCGCGTCCAGCGCATCGCCCGGCAACAGCTCGGCAAGCTTGCTGCGCTCTCGATGCTTGGGAATGTACTTGGGCCTGCCGCCGTAGGCGCAGGTCAGCTGATAGGCATTTTCGATACCAATGCATTCGATCAGTGCCTGCAGCGAATGCGGCAGTTGGCTGGTGTCGATGGCGGAGAGATCTGGAAATTCCATGTGAGGCTTCCTCGCGGTGGATGGGGCGCGATTGCTTCGAAGATCCGTAATGGCGGGTCGGTGGTCGCCAGCGGTGAAGTGTCGTTGGCGTGGATCGATTCTCAGTGACCGGTGAAGGCTGTCGCTAGGCGCCAAGTGGTCAGGCGGTTGTAGCCTTGGTGGGCGGGTGTTGAAGGCAGTAAGTTCTTCGTATGTAGGACATCTCTTCAACGATGCTCTGGAAGCCTTGAGCTCTCGTGAGGTGACCTTTCCTCCAGCCAGATGGGTGCCTGAACCTCTAGTTAGTCGCAGGGGTAACTGCTCAGCAGACGTGCGCTACCGAGGTAGGCCTGCGGATGGTCGACCATGCCTTGCGGCAGCGTGCGCCAGTCGATTTCCAGGCAAAGGGCATTGAACCTGTGTTGATCGAGCATGCCGATGACCTGGCCAGGAAATTGACGTCGATAGCGCGCAACGCTGTTGCCCAGGGCTTTGACCTGATCGGCCTGGGCCAAGGTCTGCTCGGCCAACGCCGGCAACTGAATATGCTCGAGGGTGAAGTGCGGCCGCTGCGCCTGCGCTTGCAGGTGGCCAGCGGTACGGGTTCGCTGCCACAGCTGCTGCCATTGGCTGGTGCCAGCGCTGGCCGCCAGTTGGTTACCCAGCTGGAGCAGTTGCTCGGGCGTAACCTGTTCGGTGTCCAGGGCGTGGGTGGGCAGGGCAGGGAGCAGCAGTAGAGTGAACAGGGCCTGTTTGAGCATGATGGCTCCAGCATGGGTTCGGGAAAACCAATGCTTTCAGCTCGGCTGTGCCACGCTAAGCAGGAAATGCAGCGCCGGTGGGCAAGGGCGTTGTATCATTGCGGCCGCTCGTTGCGAGCCATTTTGACTCTGATGTTGCAAGGACCTTTCAATGACACACGTGCAGCGCCTCAAATATTCACTCCTGATCATCCTGGTGGTGCTGGGCCTCATGCTGGGCCTATCCCATCTGCAGAAAGAGGGCACGATCAGCGAACAGACCTTCCAGATGCTGGCCATCGCCATTGCCGTGGTCGTGGTCGTGATCAACGGGATCATGCGGCGCAAGGTCAAGCCTTGACCTGTGCCGGCCGGCAAGCGCTGGCCGGCCGTGGCCTCAGCGCGTGCAGGGCTGCTCCAGCATGGCGCGCGCCTGAGGGTCCAGGCTGTAGCACTTGTCGCTGCCAAGGCTTATCACGCCTTCTGCGCAAAGGCGTTTGAGTACCTCGCGCACGCTCAGGAACGACAGCGGGATGTCCAAAAGCTCCAGCTGTGCGTGCACCCCACGCACGCCAATGCTGCGGCCCGAGCGGCCGGCATTGTGCAGGGCATCGATGACTTTCAGGCGGATCAGGCTGGTACGCAGGCCATAGGCACGCAGCAATTCGCGAATCTGCTCGTTGCCGACTCGCTCCTCCCCGCAGGCCTCCTTGCCTTGGGTCGCCTTGGCCGGTGCGCGCTCGGTGAGCATCGAGGGTTGCGGGTTGTACATGTGAATGCTCCTTTTCATGGACTGTCCCGAAATGTGGGTGCCTCACTTACTAGGACGAATGAGATCGGCAAATCTGCAGCCTTTGCGAAAAAAAAGATGCATGACCGATTTCCATAAAGACGATCGTCCTGCCCACTGCGCGTAAAATTTTCATCCAGCCATTCGTCTGATCGGAAATGACCCCCTGAATCCGAGGAATGCCCGTGTTGTCAATTTCGCGTCCCTTGACCTGTGCAGGCCTGGCGGCTGCCTTGGTCATCTCCAGTTTTGCCGCGCAGGCGCGGGAAACCAGCGCCGATGCCAGCGCACAGATCCGCCGCACCAGTTTCGGGGTGCCGCATATCCTGGCCAAGGACGAGCGCGGCCTGGGTTACGGCATCGGCTATGCCTATGCCCAGGACAACCTCTGCCTGTTGGCCAACGAAGTGTTGACGGTCAATGGTGAGCGTTCGCGCTATTTCGGTGCCCAGGGCAAAACCTTCGAGCAGCGTGACAACCTTGCCAGCGACCTGTTCTTCACCTGGCTCAATACACCCACTGCAGTGAACGCTTTCCTCCAGGCCCAGCCAGCGGCGGTGCGTGACCTGCTGGAAGGTTACGCCAGCGGCTTCAATCGGGCCCTGGGCGAGCGTCGCAGCCAGGGGTTACCTGCCGAATGCGGGACGGGCGAATGGCTGCGGCCGATCACCAGCCTGGACCTGGTGAAATTGACCCGTCGCTTGCTGTCCGAGGGCGGTGTCGGCCAGTTCGCCGAGGCCTTGGCCGCCGCGCAGCCACCGCAGTTGGCCAGCCAGCAGGTAGCGCCTGGTTTCGGCGCAGCGCTGGCCCAACAGCAGCGCTTTGCTTCGGAGCGGGGCAGCAACGCCGTTGCAGTAGGCGCCCAACGTTCGGCCAATGGCCGGGGCCTGCTGCTGGCCAACCCGCACTTTCCGTGGATGGGCGGGATGCGCTTCTACCAGATGCAGCTGACCATCCCCGGCCAGCTGGATGTGATGGGTGCTGCATTGCCTGGCTTGCCGATGATCAACATCGGTTTCAACCGGCACCTGGCCTGGACCCACACCGTCGACACCTCCAAGCATTTCACCCTCTACCGTCTGCAACTGGACCCGAAGGATCCGACCCGTTACCTGCTCGATGGCCAGTCGTTGCCAATGACCCAGCAGGCGGTCAGTGTCACCGTAAAGGCCGCTGACGGTACCTTGAGCCAGGTGCAGCGCCAGGTCTACAGCTCGAAGTTCGGGCCGGTGGTGCAGTGGCCCGGGCGCCTGGACTGGGATACCCAGGCCGCCTACAGCTTGCGCGACGCCAACCTGGACAACACCCGCGTGCTGCAGCAGTGGTACCGCATCAACCGGGCCGACGGCCTCGATGCCTTGAAGGGCTCGATCGAGCAGTTGCAAGGCATTCCGTGGGTCAACACCCTGGCCGTGGATGCGGGTGGCCGGGCGCTGTACCTCAACCAGTCGGTGGTGCCGTATGTCGATCAGCAACTGTTGAGCCAATGCAGCAACCCTGACGCGCAAGGGCCCTTGGTGGTGCTGGACGGGTCGCGCAGCGCTTGTCAGTGGAAGGTCGATGCGCAGGCCGCGCAGCCGGGCATCTTCCCTGCACACCTGCTGCCGCAGCTGGAGCGCAGTGACTTCGTGCAGAACTCCAACGACCCCGCCTGGATGGCCAACCCTGCCCAGCCGTTGACTGGTTACTCCCCATTGATCAGCCGCAACGACCAGCCCCTGGGCATGCGCGGGCGCTTTGCCCTGCAACGCCTGCAGGGCAACGCCAGGATTGGTGTCGATGACCTGCAGCGAATGGTGCTCGATGACGAAGTCTACCTGGCAAGCCTGGTGCTGCCGGACCTGCTGCAGTGGTGCAAAGGCGCCGAGGCGGATGTGCAAGCGCTGTGCGCAAGCCTTGCCGCCTGGAATGGCAAGGCTGACCTGAACAGCGGCATTGGCCTGGTGCATTTCGGCAATATCGTCGAGGCGCTGGCCAAGCAACCGCAAAGCTGGCGGGTCGGCTTCGACCCGGCAGACCCGCAGTACACACCACGCGGCCTGGCGGTGGAGCAGGCAGCCGTCGGCAGGCTGCTCCACGAAGCAGCACTGGCTTCGATGCAACAGGTAGCGAAGTCCGGTGTGGAGCAGGGCAGCCAGTGGGGGCAGATCCAGCAGGCGGCCGATGGCACGCCGGTGCCGGGCGGTCCGCAGGGGTTGGGAGTGTACAACGCGATCTTCAGCGTGCCGCATGGGCCGGGCAAGCGTCTGGTGGTGAGTGGCACCAGCTACCTGCAGCTGGTCAGCTTCACCGATGAAGGCCCACAGGCGCGTGGCTTGCTGGCGTTCTCGCAGTCCAGCGAGGCGGGGTCGGCACATGCAAGCGACCAGACCAAGGCGTTCTCCGCCAAGCAGCTGGCGCCGATGCCGTTCACTGAAGCGCAGATAAAAGCTGATCCTGAGTACCGGCAGTATGTGATCAGCGAGCGGGACAAGGGGGCGGTGGCGAGCCAGCCTTAAGCGATATACCTGTACTGGCCTCATCGCCGGCAAGCCGGCTCCCACAGGTACTCCACTGACCTGGAGAACAGTGGGAGTCCCTGTGGGAGCCGGCTTGCCGGTGATGAGGCCGGTACGGCAAAACCATCACCTTCAGGAAAACTCGAACGGCTCCAGCTGAAAGCCCTGGGCATCCACCTGCAGGGTCCAGCCCCGGCGGTCCCAGTCCCCCAGCACGATGCGCCGTGCCGGCTCACCGTCGACCACCAGCTTGTGTATCGCCGGGCGGTGGGTATGGCCATGCACCAACGTGCGCACACCGTGCGCCGCCATTACCTTGGGAACTTCCTCGGGCGTGACGTCGACGATTTCGTTGGCCTTCATCTGCACCTGCGCGCGGCTTTCGCTGCGCAGCTTGCGCGCCAGCTTGTGCCGCGTGGACAGTGGCAGATGGCGCAGGATCCACAGGGTCAGGGGGTTGCGCAAGTAGCGGCGCATCTTCATGTAGCCGACATCGCGGGTACACAGGGTATCGCCATGCATCAGCAGCACTTGCTCGCCGCCCAGCGCGATTACACTGGGGTCGGCAAGCAGGGTGCAGCCCGCCGCCGTGCAGAAATCCTGACCAATCAGGAAGTCACGGTTGCCGTGCATCAGGTAGATCGCCGTGCCGCTGTCGCTCAGCCGGCGCAGGGCCTGGCAAATCGACTGCTGAAAGGGCGTCATGGCGTCGTCGCCGATCCAGGCCTCAAAAAAGTCGCCAAGGATGTACAGCGCCTTGGCATGGCGTGCGCGGCCGTCGAGCAGATCAAGAAACGCCCGGGTGATGTCCGGGCGTTCTTCTTGCAGGTGCAGATCGGAGATCAGCAGTATCACTCAATGATCTCGGCTTTCTCGATGATCACGTCGTCTTTCGGTACGTCCTGGTGGCCAGCTTTGGAACCGGTGGCGACCTTCTCGATAGCGTCGACGATTTCACGGCCTTCGGTCACTTCGCCGAACACCGCGTAGCCCCAGCCCTGCACGTTCTTGCCGCTGTGGTTGAGGAAGTCGTTGTCGGAGGCGTTGATGAAGAACTGGGCCGAGGCAGAGTGCGGCTCCATGGTACGGGCCATGGCGATGCTGTACTTGGTGTTCTTCAGGCCGTTGTCGGCTTCGTTCTGGATGCTGGCGCGGGTTTTCTTCTGGCTCATGCCTGGCTCGAAGCCGCCGCCCTGAATCATGAAGCCCTTGATGACACGGTGGAAGACGGTGTTGTCGAAGTGGCCTTCTTTAACGTATTGAACGAAGTTCGCAACAGTTAGCGGAGCTTTTTCGGCGTTCAGTTGCAGGACGATATCGCCGTGGTTGGTGCTCAGTTTGACTTTGGACATGCTGAAATTCGCTCTTTCAAGGCAATCGGAATTAGGGGGCGCAGTGCGCGGGTTTATCACCTGACGCAAGATCGGGCGAGCGCGACACATGGGGCGCGTAGGCCATTTTGCACGGGTTGCAATAAAACGCACCAGTTTGTCGGTGCTTGGCTGTCAGCAGCTTGGCTGCTTCGGCTATGATAGGCCCTTTGATTCAATCGGCCTACCCAGGCCGGACACGTGCATTCAAGGATCCTATGAGCAAGCCCACTGCCGACAACGCGCCCAACGCCGCTGCCAAAGGCGCCCCCGCTGTCCCTGCGAACTTCCTGCGGCCGATCATCCAGGCCGACCTGGACTCGGGCAAGCACAGCAGCATCGTCACTCGCTTCCCGCCGGAGCCCAACGGCTACCTGCACATCGGCCACGCCAAGTCGATCTGCGTCAACTTCGGCCTGGCCAAGGAATTTGGCGGCGTCTGCCACCTGCGCTTCGACGACACCAACCCGGCCAAGGAAGACCAGGAATACATCGACGCCATCCAGAGCGACGTCAAATGGCTGGGCTTCGATTGGGCCGGCGACGTGCGTTATGCCTCGGACTACTTCGACCAGTTGCACGACTGGGCCGTCGAACTGATCAAGCGTGGCAAGGCCTATGTCTGCGACCTGACCCCTGATCAAGCCAAGCAATACCGTGGCAGCCTGACCGAACCCGGCAAGAACAGCCCGTTCCGCGAGCGCAGCGTCGAGGAAAACCTCGACCTGTTCGCGCGCATGAAGGCCGGCGAGTTCAAGGACGGCGAGCGCGTGCTGCGCGCGAAGATCGACATGGCTTCGCCGAACATGAACCTGCGCGACCCGATCCTTTACCGCATTCGCCATGCCCACCACCACCAGACCGGTGACAAGTGGTGCATCTACCCGAACTACGACTTCACCCACGGTCAGTCCGATGCCATCGAAGGCATCACCCACTCGATCTGCACCCTCGAGTTCGAAGGCCACCGTCCGCTGTACGACTGGTTCCTCGACAACCTGCCAGTGCCGGCGCACCCGCGCCAGTACGAGTTCAGCCGCCTGAACCTGAACTACACCATCACCTCCAAGCGCAAGCTCAAGCAGCTGGTCGACGAAAAGCACGTCAGCGCCTGGGACGACCCGCGCATGTCGACCCTGTCGGGCTTCCGTCGCCGCGGCTACACCCCGGCCTCGATCCGCAACTTCTGCGAAATGATCGGCACCAACCGTTCCGACGGCGTGGTCGACATGTCGATGCTCGAGTTCAGCATCCGTGACGACCTCGACCGCGCCGCGCCACGCGCCATGTGCGTGCTGCGCCCGCTGAAGGTGGTCATCACCAACTACGAGGAAGGCAAGGTCGAGCAGCTCGAACTGCCACGCCACCCCAAGGAAGACATGGGCGTGCGCGTGCTGCCGTTCGCGCGCGAGCTGTACATCGACCGCGACGACTTCATGGAAGAGCCGCCGAAGGGCTACAAGCGCCTGGAGCCGGCCGGTGAAGTGCGTCTGCGCGGCAGCTACGTGATCCGCGCCGACGAGGCGATCAAGGATGAAGCCGGCAACATCGTCGAGCTGCGCTGCTCCTACGACCCGGACACCCTGGGCAAGAACCCCGAAGGCCGCAAGGTCAAGGGCGTGATCCACTGGGTGCCGGCCGAAGGCAGCGTCGAGTGCGAAGTGCGCCTGTATGACCGCCTGTTCCGCTCGCCGAACCCGGAAAAGGCCGAGGAGGGCGGCAGCTTCCTGGACAACATCAACCCGGATTCGCTGCAAGTGCTGACCGGTTGCCGCGCCGAGCCGTCGCTGGGCCAGGCGCAGCCTGAAGACCGCTTCCAGTTCGAGCGCGAAGGCTACTTCTGCGCCGACCTCAAGGACAGCCAGCCGGGCCGCCCGGTGTTCAACCGCACCGTCACCCTGCGTGACTCCTGGGGCAGCTGAGGAACCGCCGTGCTTAACATCTACAACACGCTGAGCAAGACCAAGGAAGCCTTCAAGCCGCTCGATGGCAACAAGGTGCGCATGTACGTGTGCGGCATGACCGTGTACGACTACTGCCACCTTGGCCACGGCCGCAGCATGGTGGCCTTCGACCTGGTCACCCGCTGGCTGCGCAAGAGCGGCTATGAGCTGACCTACGTGCGCAACATCACCGACATCGACGACAAGATCATCAACCGGGCCAACGAGAACGGCGAATCGTTCGATGCGCTGACCGCCCGCATGATCGACGCGATGCACGAAGACGAGCGCCGCCTGAACATCCTCAAGCCGGACCAGGAGCCGCGTGCCACCGACCATATCGCCGGCATGCACGCGATGATCCAGACCCTGATCGACAAGGGTTATGCCTACGCGCCGGGCAATGGCGACGTGTACTACCGGGTCGGCAAGTTCGTCGGCTACGGCAAGCTGTCGCGCAAGAAGATCGAAGACCTGCGCATCGGTGCCCGCATCGAAGTGGACGAGGCCAAGCAGGACCCGCTCGACTTCGTCCTGTGGAAAGGCGTCAAGCCGGGCGAGCCGTACTGGGATTCGCCCTGGGGCCCGGGCCGTCCGGGCTGGCACATCGAGTGCTCGGTGATGTCCACCTGCTGCCTGGGCGAGAGCTTCGACATCCACGGTGGCGGCAGCGACCTGGAGTTTCCGCACCACGAGAACGAGATCGCCCAGAGCGAGGCCGCTACGGGCAAGCAGTACGCCAACGCCTGGATGCACTGCGGCATGATCCGTATCAATGGCGAGAAGATGTCCAAGTCGTTGAACAACTTCTTCACCATCCGTGACGTGCTCGAGAAGTACCACCCGGAGGTGGTGCGCTACCTGCTGGTGGCCAGCCACTACCGCAGTGCCATCAACTACTCCGAAGACAGCCTGCGCGACGCCAAGGGTGCCCTGGAGCGCTTCTACCACGCCCTGCGTGGCCTGCCGCGTGTTCCGGCCAAGGGCGGTGAAGAATTCGTCGAGCGCTTCAGCGTGGCGATGAACGATGACTTCGGTACCCCGGAAGCCTGCGCCGTGCTGTTCGACCTGGTGCGCGAAATCAACCGCCTGCGTGACAGCGACCTCGACGCCGCTGCCGGCCTGGCAGGTCGCCTGCGTGAGCTGGGTGATGTGCTGGGTGTACTGCAGCTGGAAGCCGATGACTTCCTGCGCGCAGGGGCGGAGGGCAAAGTCGACGCCGCTGAAGTCGAAGCCTTGATCCAGGCGCGCCTGCAGGCGCGTACGGACAAGAACTGGGCGGAATCCGACCGTATCCGCGACCAGCTGACCGCCATGGGCGTGGTGCTGGAAGACGGCAAGGGCGGCACCACCTGGCGTCTGGCTGACTAAACGATGTAGGCCCAATCGCCGGCAAGCCGGCTCCCACAGACAGGGCGGGGTGACTGCTCTCTTGGTGGGAGCAACTGTCTTGCTCAATTTCTAAAAGCTGGCGCGATTCCTGTGGGAGCGGGCTTGTCCCGCGAACACCGGCGAAGCCGGTGCCATGCTCCGCGCTGCCTGTTTCGC
>NZ_AKJC01000122.1 GCF_000282535.1 Pseudomonas sp. GM84
ACAAGGCTGGCAACCATGGCCTATCAGACATAGGCACGTTGCAACAAATGTAGGAGCGGATTCATCCGCGATGCGCCGCGCGGGCGGCGCTCGATCTCATAACCGCTGAAAATCCCGCGACAAGCGCCTAGAGCCCACTCCGGCGCACATGCTTGACCAGCACCTTTTCCAGCAATTCCCACATCGCAGGATCCGTACTGAACGCCACGTTGAACCGCATCCACCCGGTCGGCTTGGCATCGACCATGAACAACTGCCCAGGCCCGAGCATGATGCCTTTCTCCAGCGCATCATCGAGCAGCGCCGCGCTGTCCGGGATCGCCGGATGCCGGGTCCAGATGTACATCCCCTCGTCCGACTCGGTGAACAGCTCGAACCCCAGCCGATGCAAGTGCCGGCCCACATCCTGGTGCGCCTCGGCCAGGCGCTGGCGCAGGCGCTTGAGGTGCTTGCGCCAGCGGCCATCGATGATCGCGGCGTAGACCACGCGCTCCATCACCTGCGAGGTCGTCAGGCCCGAGCGCATCTTCATGTGCAAGAGCTTCTGCGAAAGCTCCGGGTTGGCCAGCAGGTAGCCGACCCGCACGTTGGGCGAAATGCTTTTCGAGTAGCTGCCCACGTACACCACCTGCTGCAGGTGGTCGAGGCTGGCCAGGCACGGTTGCGGCTCGGCGATCATGTCGGCGTAGAGATTGTTCTCCACCAGGCGGAAACCGTGCTGGCTGGCCAGTTGCAGCAGCCGATGCAGTTGCGGCAACGGGGTGCGCGAGCAGGTCGGGCTGTGCAGGTGTGGCTGGGTGAAGAACGCTGTCGGGCGGTGGTGCGCCAGCAACTGCTCCAGGTAGTTGAGGTCGTAGCCGTTGGGGGTGCGCGGTACGCCCACCAGCGTGGCACCCTGGGTACGCAGCACGCTCATCAGGTTGGGGTAGCCAGGGTCGTCCACCAGCACCACGTCACCGGGGCGCACCAGGGTGCGCACGGCCAGGTCCAGGGCCTGGCTGGCGCCGTGGGTGAGCATCAGCTGCGCCGGGTTGGCGACGATCGACAACTCCTGCTGCAGGTTCTGCGCGGTCAGCGCGCGCAACTCCAACAGGCCCATCGGGTCGCCGTAGCCGGACAGCTCCAGCGGGCTGCCGGCTACCTGGCGCAGGCCGCGGCGCAGGCCTTCTTCGTACATCCAGTCGTTGGGCAGCCAGCCACAGCCAGGCTTGAAGGGCAGCTGGCGGGTTTCGAAGATCTGCTGCAAGTACCATTCGGAGTTGAACAATGGTCGACTGGCGTCGGCATCGGCGTTGTGGTTGTCCAGCAACTCGGCCGCCGCGCGGTTGACGAAGAACCCGGCATTGCCCCTGCTCACCAGAAGCCCCTGGGCCACCAGACGGTCGTAGGCCTCGACCACGGTGAAGGTACTCACCGAGTAGCTGGCGGCAAAGGCGCGGATCGACGGCACCTTGGCGCCTGGCTTGAGCGTCTGGTTGTCGATCATCTCGCGCAGCCCGTCGATGATCTGGTTGACCAGCGGGGTCGAGGAGTCTGGATGTAATTCAAACATTCGGGTGCCTTGAAGGGTGCGTAGCGCCTGGTGTCTGCAGGGTGTATTGCATCGGTGGCCTGTACAGTGCAGTGCGACTTTCATGTCGCTGTGCATGGCTCTCTGAGTCATACATTTTTACATTAGGTGTCAGATATCGCCACATAAAGCATGTTCAGTTCGCCCGAGGGGCAAACCCTGGGGCGCGTCAGCAGGCCGCCATGGAAGGTCTGCGTGTGTTGCCACACACTTCCTGCCCGCATTAGCACTGATGTACAGGTGAGGCCGATGACCATCGCGGTCTCGCAGTTTTCCTTGGATAAAAAGAAGCACGGGGTACACAACTGATGGACGCAACATCCACAACCACCACCGCGAAAAGCGGGCACGAGAGCAAACTCAGTGCCTCGCTCAAGTCGCGCCACCTGACGATGATGTCGATCGCCGGGGTTATTGGCGGCGCCTTGTTCGTCGGCTCCGGCAGCGTGATCCACAGCGCCGGCCCGGCTGCTGTCCTGGCCTACCTGGCCGGCGGCATCCTGGTGGTACTGATCATGCGCATGCTGGGTGAAATGGCGACTTCCTCGCCAGACACCGGCTCGTTCTCCACCTACGCTGACCGCGCTATCGGCCGTTGGGCCGGTTTCACCATCGGCTGGCTGTACTGGTGGTACTGGGTCATCCTCATGGCCTGGGAAGCCTATGTGGCGGGCAAGATCCTGCATGGCTTCTTCCCTGATGTGAGCGTCAACGTGTTCGTGCTGGCCACGACCCTGCTGCTGATCACGGTCAACTTCTTCAACGTCAAGCACTACGGCGAGTTCGAATTCTGGTTCGCGCTGATCAAGGTGATTGCGATCGTCTGCTTCCTGATCGTGTGTACCGCAGCGGTCATGAACGTCTGGCAGTTCGGTGAAGTGCGCGGCATGACCCACCTGACCGCCGAAGGCTTCATGCCCAACGGCATCACCACCGTGATCGGTGCGCTGCTCGGGGTGATGTTCGCCTTCCTCGGCGCCGAAATCGTCACCATCGCCGCCTCCGAAGCCAAGGACCCTGCGACCCAGATCGTCAAGGCCACCAACTCGGTGGTATGGCGTGTGTGCCTGTTCTACGTCGGCTCGATCTTCCTGATCGTCTGCCTGGTACCGTGGAACGACCCGCAACTGGGCGTCTCCGGCTATGGCGCCTACCGCCGTACCCTGGAACTGCTGGGCGTGCCTTATGCCGAGCTGCTGATGAACTTCGTGGTGCTGACCTCGGTGAGCAGCTGCCTGATCTCGGGCCACTACACCGCTTCGCGCATGCTGTTCTCCCTGGCCCAGCGTGGCGACGCACCGTCGTTCTTCAAGATCACCCGCGCCGGCACCGGCGTACCGGTGTTCGCGATCATCGGCTCCTGCGCCGTGGCCGTGGTCTGCGCGCTGATCAACTTCAGCGAGACCCTGCGCCCGAAAGACGTGCTGGACACCCTGATGAACACCACCGGCATGATCGCCCTGCTGGTGTACCTGGTGATTGCCTTCTCGCAGCTGCGCATGCGCCGCAAGCTGATCGCCGAAGGCAAGGAAGTGCGCCTGAAGATGTGGCTGTTCCCTTGGCTGACCTACCTGGTGATTGCTTTCATCGTCGCCGCGCTGGTCACCATGGCGTTCATGCCTGACTACCAGATCCTGGTGATCTCCACCGGCATTGCCGCGGCTGTGGTAGTGGCCATGGGTGTGGTGCACCAGATCCGCAGCGCCAAGCAACACTAAGCGCTAGTGGTGGTTCGAAACGGCCGGCTCCCTTGGGGACCCGGCCGTTTCGCGTTGTTGGGCCTGGGGTTTCTCGTCGGGCATGTGGAAGCGCTGGTTCATCCAGGGTGAACCGAGCAGGGCAGCGGCGGCGATCAGGGCCAGGATGGCGAGGGCCAGGGAGGTCTTCATGGGCATGCGCATATTGAGACTGACTCGAAGCATAGACTGGCAGTTCCGGCCCTATCGCCGGAAAGCCGGCTCCCACATGCGTGCAGTGGTGTATTTGTGGGAGCCGGCTTGTCGTGGCGACGAACCGCGGCGATAGGGCCCTCAAGCCCGACAGATGGCTTATGCTGAGCACACTGCCCGCCAAAAGGAGCTCCAAATGGCCTGGTCCGCCACCCAGTATTCCCTCTTCGAAAACGAACGCACCCGCGCCGTGCGCGACCTGCTCGCCGCCGTGCCGCACCGCCCGGTGCGCCATGCCACCGACCTGGGCTGCGGCCCCGGCAACTCCACCGAAGTGCTGCTGCAACGCTGCCCGGATGCCCAGGTGACCGCGCTGGACAGCGACAAGGACATGATCGACAAGGCCCGTGAACGCAAGCGCCTGCACATCCCGCGGGTGCGCTGCGAAGTCGCCGACATCGGCCAATGGACCGCCCCCGAGCCCCAGGACCTGATCCTCGCCAACGCCTCGCTGCAGTGGGTACCCGACCACGGCGCGCTCTACCCGCACCTGGTGCGCCAGTTGAGCGAAGGCGGCAGCCTGGCGGTGCAGACCCCGGACAACCTCGACGAGCCGGCGCATCGCCAGTTGCGCGAGATCGCCAGCCGCGGCCCCTGGGCCGACAAGTTCGCCGACTTCAGCCTGCCGCCCCGGCACAAGGCCGCGTTCTACTACGACCTGCTCAGCCCCCTGTGCGCACGGGTGGATGTGTGGCGCACGACGTATCACCACCCACTGGCGGGCGGTGCCGAGGCGGTGGTGGAGTGGTTCAAGGGTTCGGCCCTGCGTCCCTACCTGACGCAGTTGGACGAGGACGAGCAGGCGGACTTCCTGCAGATGTACCTGCAGGCCATGCAGCGGGAATACCCGCCAGCCAGCGACGGCACGGTGCTGTTGCCGTTTCCGCGGCTGTTTGTGATTGCTACCCGCTAGCGCTGGCGCCAGCGCCAGATCACGTAGCCGTAGATGCCGAGGTTGAGCAGCAGCACGATGGCGCCCAGTAGCCACTGCAGCTGCGGCGTCAGCCCGGCGGGGTAGATCAGTGGCCAGATGTAGTGCTCGACGAAACCACCCGGGTAGCCGGCATCGCCGGCGGCGAAGCGCATGTGGTTTTCCCAGTCGGTCAGGGGGCAGTGCAGGTGCAGGCCTTCGACCGCCAGGCCCCAGGCCAGGGCAGGTAGGTGGAGGAGCAGGGCGCGGGGCCATCTGAGTACCAGCAGGCCGCCGAACAGCACCAGCAGGATGAAGGCCAGGTGCAGCAGGACCAGGGTGTCGGCGGCTAGGCGAAAGAGCATGGCAGGGCGTCTTGGTTGTTGGTAATGCCAGAATAGATGTATTGGCTGTACCGGCCTCTTCGCGGGCTTGTCCCGCGAAGAGGCCGTCAAAGTCACTACAATCCTTCCTGCACCATCTGCAGAAAGGTCGCCACCACCCGCCGCGTGCGCTGCTCACTCAGGCACACCAATGTCTCGGTCAGGTGCCGCTGGCAATCCACGATCGGCAACGCGCACACCCGCGCATCGGCACCAAACTCCGCCGCCGACACCACCCCCACGCCAATCCCCACCACCACCGCCTCGCGCGCCGCTTCCCGGCCTTCGACCTGAATCGCCGGGCGAATCCGCAGGCCGGCGCGCTGCATCTCTTCTTCCAGGGTCTGCCGGGTCACCGACCCAGGCTCGCGCAGTACCAGCGGCGTGTCGTCCAGGTCGGCCAGGCTGATCGACCCGCGGCTGGCCCAGGGATGGTGATGCGAAACGAACGCCACCATCGGATCGCGGCGCAAGGGCACACAGAACAGGCGCTCATCGTCGACATCACGCCCCAGCAGGGCCAGGTCGGCCTGGTAGCTGAACAGCCGGGCGAGGGACTCGTCGGTGTTGCCGGTTTCAATCTTGACCTGGATCCCCGGGTAGCGCTGGCAGAAGCGCGCGATCTGCGGCAGCACGTGCACCGGGGCATCCACCGCCAGCACCAGGCTGCCGGTGTGCAGGGCACGGGAGTCCTGCAGCAGCTCATGGGCTTCGGCTTCGCAGGCGAACAGGCGCTGGCTGACCCCGAGCAGACGCTCACCCAGGTCGGTCAGCTGCACCGAACGCTTGTTGCGGTGAAAAAGCAGCACGCCGAAACGTTCCTCGAGTTTTCGCACCTGGTCGGACACTGCTGGCTGGGTCAGAAACAGTTTTTGCGCGGCGCGGGTAAAGCTGCCGTGCACGGCCACCGCGTGAAAGGCCTTCAGTTGAGCGTGAGACACCGACATGACGACTCCAGTAACAAGCTGAGCTTATGTGTGAAATACGATAAATCGATTTTATTTATCAGTCACCAGCTGTTTCCATAGCCCTCAGCCCATCGCCGCCGCCACAAGCGGTTGCCGGGCCATGGCGCGCATACCTGCGCCATCTGACCAATGACGAGCCCCGTCATGCAGTGCGCAACACAACAACAAGACAGGCGTTTTTTCACATTCTGCCGGCACACTTGAGCAAGAGGTCAGACTCACCATGAATCAATCCCTAGCCGCGTTGAAACGCTGGCGCATCCAGATTTTTGCCATCACCTGGCTGGCCTACGCCGCCTTCTACTTCACCCGCAAAGCCTTCTCGGTGGCCAAGCTCGGCATCGGCGAAGACCCCACGTTCATGCTCGACAAGGCCTCCATGGCCAACCTCGACGGCATCTACCTGGCCGCCTACGCCGTGGGCCAGTTCACCTGGGGCATGCTCGCCGACCGCTTCGGCCCGCGCGTGGTGGTGCTCGGCGGCCTGCTGATTTCGGCGGTGGCGGCGGTGGTGATGGGCAGCTACGCGACCTTCCCGATCTTCGCCACCTGCATGCTGATCCAGGGCCTGGCCCAGTCCACCGGCTGGGCGGGCCTGTGCAAGAACATCGGCAGCTTCTTCCCGGCCTCCCAGCGCGGTCGGGTGCTGGGGCTGTGGAGTTCGTGCTACGCCTTTGGTGGTCTGGTGGCCTCGCCGTTCGCCGGCTGGTGGGCCTACACCCTGGTCGGCACCTGGCACGCCGCGTTCTTCTCCAGCGCCGCGGTGGTGGCGGCGGTGGCGGTGCTGTTCTTCTTCCTGCAACGCAACAAGCCTGAGGATGTCGGCCTGCCGGCGGTGGAGCCCGAGCCGCAGAGCATGGCGCCGGCCGGAAACCTGTGCAGCGTCTGGGCGCCGTTGCGCGAGATCCTGCGCAACCGCACTGTGATGACCCTGGGCCTGGCGTATTTCCTGCTCAAGCCGGCGCGCTACGCGATCCTGCTGTGGGGCCCGGTGATCGTCTTCGAACAGATGCCCTCGGTGGGCAAGGTCGGCGCGGCGATCATCCCGACGGCCTTCGAACTGGCCGGGCTGCTGGGGCCGATCATGATCGGCCTGGCCTCGGACAAGCTGTTCGGCGCCCGGCGCATGCCGGCCTGCGTGATCAGCCTGGTCCTGCTGACCGTGACCCTGGCGGCGTTCATGGCGGCCATGCACAGCGGCAGCATCGCCCTGGTGGTCGGCCTGCTGTTCCTCATGGGCCTGACCCTGTACGGGCCGGACTCGATGATCAGCGGCGCGGCAGCGATCGATTTCGGCACGGCCAAGGCCGGCGCCACGGCGGCAGGCTTCGTCAACGGCTGCGGCTCGGTGGGCGCGGTGCTCGGCGGGTTGCTGCCGGGCTACTTCGACAGCGTCACGGTGTTCATCGTGTTCGCCGGCTGCGCACTGTTCTCTGCCCTGGTGCTGCTGCCGCACTGGAACAGCCGCCCGGCCAGCGCGCCCCAGGCCCAGGACGTGGCACCCAACACCAGCATGGCGATCAAGCCACTGCGTACTTAAAGGAAAGCGAGCGAATGAGACCCTTCTGGCTGCAACAGGCCCTGGATTCGGAGCAGGACGCGGTGTGCCCGCCGCTGCAAGGCGATGCCCGTTGCGACGTGTGCATCGTCGGCGGCGGCTACACCGGGCTGTGGACCGCGCTGATGCTCAAGGAGGCGATCCCGGCGCTGGACGTGATGCTGATCGAGGCCGACATCTGCGGTGCCGGTGCCAGTGGCCGCAACGGCGGTTGCGCGCTGTCCTGGTCGGCCAAGTACTTCACCCTCGAACGCCTGTTCGGGGTGGCCGAGGCGGTGCGCCTGGTGCGCGAGTCGGAGCGCAGCATCGGGGCCATCGGGGCGTTCTGCACAGCCAATGGCATCGACTGCGACTACCGCCTGGACGGCACCCTGTACACCGCCACCAACGCGGCTCAGGTGGGTGCCACCGATGCGGTGATCGCGGCGCTCGAGGGCAAGGGGATCAATTCGTTCGAGCGCCTGCCGCTGGATGAAGTGCAACGCCTGGCCGGCTCGGCGCGGCACCTGGAAGGCTGGTTCTCGCCAGCCGCCGCCACGGTGCAGCCGGGTCGGCTGGTACGCGGCTTGCGCCGGGTGGCCTTGCAGCGCGGGGTGCGGATTCATGAAGGCACCGCCATGACCGGCCTGGAGCACGGCGCCCCGGTGCAGGTGCGCACGGCCCACGGCACAGTGCGCGCCGACCGTGTGGTGCTTGGCCTGAACGCCTGGATGGCGCGGGCCTTCCCACAGTTCGAGCGCAGCGTGGCGATCGTCTCCAGCGATATGGTGATTACCGAACCGTGCCCCGAGCTGCTGGGCCAGATCGGCCTGGACAGCGGCATCAGCGTGCTCGACTCGCGGATCTTCGTGCACTACTACCACAACACGTCCGATGGCCGCCTGATGCTCGGCAAGGGCGGCAACACCTTCGCTTATGGCGGACGCATGCTGCCGGTGTTCGACCAGCCTTCGCCGTACCGGCCGCTGCTGCGCGAAAGCCTCGGCGATTTCTTCCCGGCCCTGGCCGACGTACCGCTGGCGGCCAGCTGGAACGGCCCGTCGGACCGCTCGGTGACCGGCTTGCCGTTCTTTGGCAAGCTGGACGGGCAGGGCAACGTGTTCTACGGCTTTGGCTACTCCGGCAGCGGGGTCGGGCCGTGCCACATGGGCGGGCAGATCCTCTCGTCGCTGGCGCTGGGGCTGGACAACCCCTGGACCCGCTCGCCGCTGGTCAAGGGGCCGCTGGGGCTGTTTCCGCCGGAGCCGATCCGCTACCTGGGCTCGCTGCTGGTGCGCAACGCCATCCGCCGCAAGGAGCGGGCCGAGGATCACGGTGTGCGGCCACGGCGCCTGGATGTGCGCCTGGCGCGCTTCGCCGCGGCGGCGGGCAAGGCCGATAAAGGGTGAGATTACTTGTCGATCCGCTGCGCGAGGGCGTATAAACTGCACCCACTTTTGGCCGGTCGCTTCCTGAACCGGCCGCTGAAACAAGAGAGTCGACATGGGCGCACAGTGGAAAGCCAAGCATAGAGAAACAGCTGCCAATGCCAAGGGCAAGATCATGGGCAAGCTGGCCAAGGAAATCCAGATCGCTGCCAGATCGGGCGCCGATCCCGACATGAACCCGCGCCTGCGCCTGGCCATCGTGCAGGCCAAGAAGGCCTCGATGACCCGCGAGACCCTGGACCGGGCAATCCGCAAGGGTGCTGGCCTGGACGGTGATGCCGTGCAATACCAGGCGGTGAGCTATGAAGGTTTCGCGCCGCACCAGGTGCCGCTGATCGTCGAGTGCCTGACCGACAACGTCAACCGCACCGTCGCGCAAATCCGCGTGCTGTTCCGCAAGGGCCAGCTGGGCGCCAGCGGTTCGGTGGCCTGGGACTTCAACCACGTCGGCCTGATCGAAGCCACCCCGGAAGGCGATGCCGACCCGGAAATGGCCGCCATCGAAGCCGGTGCACAGGACTTCGAGGAAGGTGAAGAAGCGGGCTCGACCCTGTTCATCACCGACACCACCGACCTGGACGCGGTACAGAAAGCGCTGCCGGAGCAGGGCTTCACCGTGGTTTCGGCGAAGATCGGCTACACCCCGAAGAACCCGGTGAGCGCTGCCAGCCTGAGTGCCGAGGCATTGGCCGAGGTCGAGGCGTTCCTCGAGGCGATCGACGAGAACGATGATGTGCAGAACGTTTACGTTGGTCTGACCGACTAAACATCGGGGCCGCTCTGCGGCCCCTTCGCGGGACAAGCCCGCTCCCACGGGTACCCCACCCCCCTTGAGCTGTGTGGAGTACCTGTGGGAGCGGGCTTGTCCCGCGAAGGGGCCAGTGAGATCACCAGCAGGATTGGCATGAACCCAACCTTCGCCTCCCTCAGCCTCGCCCACCTGCGCACCCTCGACTGCCTCCTGCAGCTCAAGAACCTCAGCCACACAGCCGAGCGCCTGGGCGTCAGCCAACCGGCCCTGAGCCGACAACTGGCCCACCTGCGCGAAGCCTTCGACGACCCGTTGCTGGTGCGCCAAGGCCGTGGCTATGTGCTCAGCGAGCACGCCGAAGCCCTGGTCGAGCCCTTGCGCCAGGTGCTCGAAGAACTCAAGGCCCTGCGCCAACCCGCCACCTTCGACCCGGCCCGCTGCGAACGACGCTTCTGCCTGGCAGCGTCGGACTACGTGGCCGAGCACATGCTGCCGCTGCTGATGACGGCCCTGGAGCAGGAAGCCCCGGGCGTGGCCATCGACTACCGCACCTGGCAGGCCGGCCAGTACGGCTTGCTCGCCAGCGGCGAGATCGACCTGGCCACCACGCTGTTCGACGAATCACCCGCCAACCTGCACGGTCGCCTGCTGGGTGAAGACCGCGCGGTGTGCCTGATGCGCCGCGATCATCCGCTGACGGCCAGCGACGCGCTGAGCCAGGACGATTACCTGGCGTTCAAGCACGTGCGCATCTCCGGTGGCGGCGACAAGGACAGTTTCATCGACCGCCACTTGCGCGCCCAGGGCTTGCAGCGGCGGGTCAGCCTGGAAGTGCCGTTCTTCTCGGCCGCCGTGCAGGTCATCGGCAACAGCCAGGCTGTGGCCACCGTGCCCGAGCATATCGCCCGCCAGTTGTGCCGGCTGCATGACCTGGCGTGGCGGCCGCTGGGGTTTGTCGAGCACACCCAGCGCTATTGGGTGGTGTGGCACCAGCGCTTGCAGGGGTCGGCTGAGCATCGCTGGCTGCGCAACCGGGTGTTCGAGTTGTGGCGCCAGTCGCAGTTCGGTGTGCAGGGTGGGCATGCGGATTTGCCATAGCAGGTATTCGCGAAGCGGAGTTATTCGGCTGGGGGCAAGTGCCTAGACTGTGGGTCATCAGGGTGTCAGTGCCGGCCCTTTCGCGGGGCAAGCCCGCTCCCACAGGTACCCCACAGTTCTGGAGTATGGTGGAGAATCTGTGGGAGCGGGCTTGCCCCGCGAAAGGGCCGGCACTGGCAGCAAAAAACCAGGAGCCCCCCCGTGACCCCAGAACAATTCCGCCAGTACGGCCACCAACTGATCGACCTGATCGCCGACTACCGCCAGACCGTCGGCGAGCGCCCGGTCATGGCCCAGGTCGAACCCGGTTACCTCAAGGCCGCCCTGCCAACCGCCGCCCCGCAACAGGGCGAGCCGTTCGCAGCGATCCTCGACGACGTCAACCAGCTGGTCATGCCCGGCCTGTCGCACTGGCAGCACCCGGATTTCTACGGCTACTTCCCCTCCAACGGCACCCTCTCTTCGGTACTGGGCGACTTCCTCAGCACCGGCCTGGGCGTGCTCGGCCTGTCGTGGCAATCGAGCCCGGCGCTGAGCGAGCTGGAGGAAACCACCCTCGACTGGCTGCGCCAGTTGCTCGGCCTGTCATCGCAGTGGAGCGGCGTTATCCAGGACACGGCCTCGACCAGCACCCTGGTCGCGCTGATCTGCGCCCGTGAACGAGCCACCGACTATGCCCTGGTCCGCGGCGGCCTGCAGGCCGAAGCCAAGCCCTTGATCGTCTACGTCAGCGCCCATGCCCACAGCTCGGTGGACAAGGCCGCGCTGCTGGCGGGCTTCGGCCGCGCCAACATCCGCCTGATCGCCACCGACGAGCAGTTCGCCATGTGCCCCGACGCGCTGCAGGCGGCCATCGAGCAGGACCTGGCCGCCGGCAACCAACCCTGTGCGGTAGTCGCCACTACCGGCACCACGACCACCACCGCGCTGGACCCGTTGCGCGCGATCGGTGAAATCGCCCAGGCCAAGGGCCTGTGGCTGCACGTCGACTCGGCCATGGCCGGCTCGGCGATGATCCTGCCGGAGTGCCGCTGGATGTGGGACGGCATCGAGCTGGCCGACTCGGTGGTGGTCAACGCGCACAAATGGCTGGGCGTGGCCTTCGATTGCTCGATCTATTACGTGCGCGACCCGCAGCACCTGATCCGGGTGATGAGCACCAACCCCAGCTACCTGCAATCGGCGGTCGATGGCGAGGTGAAGAACCTGCGCGATTGGGGGATTCCGCTGGGGCGCCGGTTCCGTGCGCTGAAGCTGTGGTTCATGTTGCGTAGCGAGGGTGTCGAGGCGTTGCAGCAGCGTTTGCGGCGTGACCTGGACAATGCTCGGTGGTTGGCCGAGCAGGTGGAGGCGGCTGGGGAGTGGGCGGTGTTGGCGCCGGTGCAGTTGCAGACCTTGTGCATTGTGCACAAGCCTGCGGGGCTGGAAGGCGAGGCGCTGGATGCGCATACCAAGGGTTGGGCCGAGCGGCTCAATGCTTCCGGGGAGGCTTATGTGACACCGGCGACCTTGAATGGGCGGTGGATGGTGCGGGTTTCGGTGGGGGCGCTGCCGACCGAGCGCGAGCATGTGGAGAAGTTGTGGGTGCGGCTTCAGGACGTGGTCAAGGGCTGACATCGCTGGGGCTGCCTTGCAGCCCATTCGCGGGACAAGCCCGCTCCCACAGATTCCCTGCTGTCTCTGTTTCGGTGGAGTCCCTGTGGGAGCGGGCTTGTCCCGCGAATGGGCCGCAAAGCGGCCCCGTGCGGTCTATCAGTTGCTCACCGGCTGAAAGCTCCCCTTGCGACTGGCCTCAAAGGCTTCTTTCGCCATCGGCGTGGCCTGCGGATTCCCCAGGTCTTCCATCGCCAGACGATGGGTCTCCGGCGCGATATACGCCGCCAGCGCACACAGGCAGGTAACAAAGAACGCCAACCCACCCACCACCAGCGGAATGTTCTCCGAACCCGGTGGCGCCACCAGGGCGAACAGCGCCGGCAGCATCGCGGTCAGCATGGTGCCGACGTTCTGCGCGATGGCCATGGCCGAAACCCGGTAGCGGGTGTGGAACAGCTCCGGGTAGAAGCTTGGGAACACAGCGTTGTAACCCTGGTAGACCATGCCCCACATCAGGATCGAGGAGGCGAAGGCCAGCGGCACGTTCTGGATGCTGATCGCATACAGATAAACGAAGGCCAACAGGCCCGAGCCCAGGCAGCCGGCGATCATGGTCGGGCGACGGCCGATCTTGTCGGAGAGGTTGCCGACGAAGGGGATCACCAGCACCGCGACGATGTTGCCCACCACCGGGATCCACAGGTACACGCTCTTGTCGAAGCCGATGCCGTAGGCCGGTTGTACCGCATAGGCGGCGCCGAAGATGGTGGCCACCACCGGAATCACGTTCATCAAGGCCATGAACATCACCAGCACCATGTGCTTCCAGCTGTGGCGGAAGGCCTCGCTGATCGGCGACTTGGCCACCTTGTCCTGTTTCTCTTCCTTCACGAACGCCGGGGTTTCATGCACTTCCTTGCGGATGATGAAACCTGCGATCAGCACCATCGCGCTCATCAGGAACGGAATCCGCCAGCCCCACTCGTTGAACGCCTCGCTGGGCATGAAGTAGGCCAGTGGCAGGAACACCGCGGCCGCCAGCACCTGGCCGGCCTGTACGCCTTGCAGGGTAAAGCTGGCGTAGTAGCCGCGCCGGCCGAACGGGGCGTGCTCCATGATCATCGAACTGGCGCCGGAGATTTCGCCGGCCACGGCGAAGCCCTGGATCAGGCGCAGCACCACCAGCAAGGCCGGGGCGAGGATGCCGATGTCGTGGTAGGTGGGCAGCAGGCCGACGGCCATGGTCGACAGGCCCATCAGGAACATGCACAGCAGCAGCACGTTCTTGCGCCCGCGGGTGTCACCCCAGTGGCCGAGCACGCAGGCACCGATCGGACGGGCCAGGTAGCCGACGCCGTAGGTCGCCAGGGAGGCGATGATGGCCATTTTCGGGTCAGTGTTGGGGAAGAAGATCTGCGGGAAGATCAGGGCCGCAGCCTGGGCATAGATGAAGAAATCGTAGTACTCGAGTGCCGAGCCGATCCATCCGCTGGCGGTCGCTTTCCTGGCTTGAGAGCTTGAGTGGGCCATGGGTGTCTCCGTTGTTCTTGTTGGTTCCCGCACGGGCGAGCGTGGGGTTATTTGGGAGTGTTTGGTGAGCGCGCTGGGTTTCATGGTTGCCCAGGGGGTAGGGCGAATCAATTCGCCGAAACGGGTTTTGGGCGATAATCGAACACAAAACTAACCGTTCCGTACAAAGTGATTGATGGGGCGACTTTACCTGCGAATAATCGACTGTGCCAAGAAGTCAGGTGGTGTGCCTGCACTGGCCCTATCGCTGGATTGCCAGCGATAGGGCCAGTGCAGCCCCCCTCACTTCCAGCCCCGTAGCCCCCATAACAAGGAACTCCACCATGCAGCGTTCGATAGCCACCGTGTCCTTGAGCGGCACCCTGCCGGAAAAGCTCGAAGCCATCGCCGCCGCCGGTTTCGACGGCGTCGAGATCTTCGAGAACGACCTGCTGTACTACGCCGGCAGCCCGCGCGAAGTGCGGCAGATGTGCGCCGACCTCGGCATCGCCATCACGTTGTTCCAGCCGTTTCGCGATTTCGAAGGCTGCCGCCGTGACCGCCTGCAGAAGAACCTCGACCGCGCCGAGCGCAAGTTCGACCTGATGCAGGAACTGGGCACCGACCTGGTGCTGGTGTGCAGCAACGTCCAGGCCGACGCGCTGGCCGAAGAACAGCTGCTGGTGGACGACCTGCGCCTGCTGGCCGAGCACGCTGGCCAGCGCGGCCTGCGCATCGGCTATGAAGCCCTGGCCTGGGGCCGCCACGTCAACACCTACCAGCAGGTGTGGAACCTGGTGCGCCAGGCCGACCACCCGGCGCTGGGGGTGATCCTCGACAGTTTCCATACCCTCTCGCTCAAGGGTGACCCGTCGGCGATCCGCGAGATCCCGGGCGACAAGATCTTCTTCGTGCAAATGGCCGACGCGCCGATCCTGAACATGGACGTGCTGGAGTGGAGCCGCCACTTCCGCTGCTTCCCGGGGCAGGGCGAAATGGACCTGGCCGGCTTCCTCGCACCGATCCTCGCCACCGGCTATCGCGGCCCGCTGTCGCTGGAGATCTTCAACGACGGCTTCCGCGCCGCGCCGCCCCGGCAGAACGCCGCCGATGGCCTGCGTTCGCTGCTGTACCTGGAAGAACAGACCCGCCTGCGCCTGGAGCAGGAAGGGACTGCCATCGAGCCTGGCGTGCTGTTCACCCCGCCGGCCGCCAGCAGCTATGACGGTGTGGAGTTCCTCGAATTCGCCGTCGACGAGGCCGTGGGCGCACGCCTGGGCAGCTGGCTCAAGCGCCTGGGCTTCGCCGAGGCCGGCAAGCACCGCAGCAAGGACGTACGCCTGCTGCGCCAGAACGACATCAACATCGTGCTCAACGCCGAGCCGTACTCCTTCGGCCACAACTTCTTCGAAGCCCATGGCCCGTCCCTGTGCGCCACGGCGCTACGGGTCAAGGACGAACAGGCCGCGCTGCAGCGCGCCACCGACTTCCGTGGCCAGCCGTTCCGCGGCCTGGTCGGCCCCAACGAATGCGAAGTGCCTGCCGTGCGTGCCCCGGACGGCAGCCTGATCTACCTCGTGGAGCAGGGCGCGCAAGGTCCGTCGCTGTACGACACCGACTTCCGCCTGGAACCGTCCGCTGCGGCCAGCGGCGGTCTGCAGCGCATCGACCACATGGCCCTGGCCCTGCCCGCCGAATCGCTGGACAGCTGGGTGCTGTTCTACAAGAGCCTGTTCGACTTCGCCGCCGATGACGAGGTGGTCCTGCCCGACCCCTACGGCCTGGTCAAGAGCCGCGCCTTGCGCAGTCAGTGCGGCAGCCTGCGCTTGCCCCTGAACATTTCGGAAAACCGCAACACCGCGATTGCCCACGCGTTGTCCAGTTATCGTGGCTCGGGGGTGCACCACATCGCCTTCGATTGTGCGGACATCTTCCGGGAAGTGGCGCGGGCGAAGGAGGCCGGTGTGCCGTTGCTGGAAATTCCGTTGAATTACTATGACGACCTGGCAGCGCGGTTCGATTTCGACGACGAGTTTCTCAGCGAGCTGGCGTATTACAACGTGTTGTATGACCGGGATGCCCAAGGCGGTGAGCTGTTCCATGTGTATACCGAGCCGTTCGAGGAGCGGTTCTTCTTCGAGATCATCCAGCGCAAGGGTGGGTATGCGGGGTATGGCGCGGCGAACGTGGCGGTGCGCCTGGCGGCGATGGCCAAGCGGCGCAGTGGGGCGGCGCGCAAGCCGGTGTTGTAGTCGGCTGCAAGGGCCCTATCGCCGGCAAGCCGGCTCCCACAGGGATCTGTGCACGCAGTACCTGTGGGAGCTGGCTTGCCAGCGATGGGCCACTTGGCAAAAAGCGTATGAAACGACCACAGGCCACCTTCGGGTGGCCTTTTGGTATTCGCGGGTAATACTTCCCTGTACAGGCGGCCGTGCGGGTGGCACGGGCTGCGGGAGGTGTCAGGTGAAGAAACTATCCATTGTAGGTGCCGGGATCGTGGGCGAGGCAGCGGCTCAGATCATCGCGCGGGAAGAGTTCTGTCATGAGTTGATGCTGATCGATGTGCAGGGAGAGTTGGCAAAAGGCAAGGCGCTGGACATCTGGCAGGCGGCAGTCGAGTCAGGTTCCGATACCCGGGTTCTCGGCGGGTCCGATGCCCAATTGCTGCAGGATTCCGATCTGGTGGTGATTACCGCAGGGGTGCCGCGCAAGCCGGGTCAGTCGCGGCAGGATGTATTGAGTATCAATCTGCCGATTCTCGATAGCATCATGGCGGATATCAAACGCCATGCCCCGGCGGCGACGGTCCTGGTGGTGTCCAACCCGGTCGACGTGCTGACCTATCGGGCCTGGTCACTCAGCGGGCTGGGCCGCAACAAGGTGTTCGGCCAGGCGGGGGTCCTGGATACAGCGCGCATGAAGTGTTTCATTGCCGAGGAAACAGGCTTTTCCGCTCGGGATATCACGGCGCTGGTGCTGGGAGGGCATGGCGACAGCATGGTGCCGCTGATGCGCTACTGTGCGGTCGGCTCGGTGCCGCTGTCTCACTTCTTGTCCGATCAGCAGATAGAGCGAATTGTCGAGCGCACCCGTCAGGGTGGCGGCGAGATTCTGGGTCTGAAGAAGGTCGGGAGCGCCTGCGACGCGCCGGGCGTGGCCATTGCGCAGATGGTGGATGCGATCGCCCATGGGCGAAACCGCATTTTGCCCACGGTGGCGATTCTCGAGGGCGAGTACGGGCGAACGGATATTGCCATGGGCGTCCCCTGCGTGTTGGCCGGGGATGGCATTGTGCGGGTGATCGAGTTGCCGCTGGATGCGCAGGAGCAGGCGATGTTCGACCACTCTGCAGATCATGTGGTGTGTGATATCGCTGAAATGAAAGCAATGTGAGTGGAGTTGAATGGAGAGGGCGCTCGATCATTTCCGTTGTCTGGGCTGGCCTCTCCGCGGGGCAAGCCCGCTCCCACAGATTGTCCTGGTACCTTGAGCTGGCACCCTACCTGTGGGCGCGGGCTTGTCCCGCGAAAGGGCCAGTCCAGGCACCCCCCATTGCTGCCCCCGACCAACGGCGCGCTTCCCTACGCCGTCCCGCTCACGGATAATCCCCAGCTATTCCAATAAACAGCCCGTGAGTAGGTATGAGCAATCCCGTAGTCAGCCTCGGCCAGCCTGAAATCGAAGGGGTGCGCAAGTCGCGCAAGAACAACCCCGAGAAAACCCGTGAGGACATCCTCCAGGCCGCCATCAACGAGTTCGTCCAGCAAGGCCTGGCCGGCGCGCGGGTGGACGCCATCGCCGAGCGCACGGCCACTTCCAAGCGCATGATCTACTACTACTTCGGCAGCAAGGAGCAGTTGTACGTCGAGTGCCTGGTCAAACTCTACGGCGACATCCGCAAGACCGAGCACAGCCTGGACCTGGAGTCGCTGCCCGCTGAGCTTGCGATCCAGCGCCTGACCGAATTCACCTTCGACCACCATGATCGCAACGTCGACTTCGTGCGCATGGTCTGCACCGAGAACATCCACTACGGCGAGTACGTGAAGAAATCACCCGTCATCCGCGAGATGAGCAGCCTGGTGGTCGAGGCCTTGGCCAAGACCCTGCAGCGCGGTGTAGCCGAAGGGGTGTTCCGCCCCGGCATCGAGGTCATCGACCTGCACATGCTGATGAGCTCGTTCTGCTTCTACCGGGTTTCCAACCGCCACACCTTCGGCCATATCTTCGACATCGACATGTCCGACGAGCAGGTCAAGCAGCGCCACAAGGCGATGATCTGCGATGTGGTGATGCGTTACCTGCGCGCCTGAATCGCGCTCACTCGCCCAGCCGTTGCTCGCGCGACGGCGGGTAGCCGAAGTACGCCGCGTAGCACTTGCTGAAGTGCGAAACCGAGACGAAGCCGCAGGCCACCGCCACTTCCATCACCGACAGGTCGGAGTACTGCAGCAGCCGGCGGCTCTTGGTGATGCGCAGTTCCATGTAGTAGCGCCGCGGCGAAGTGCCGAGCTGGGCCTGGAACAGGCGGTCGATCTGGCGCCGCGAGCGGCCGCTGTAGGCGGCCAGCTGGTCGAGGCTGAGGGTTTCTTCGAGGTTGTTTTCCATCAGCTCGACGATGGTGCGCAGGTGCAGGCTCATGGATTTCTTCGCCCCTGGCCCGACCTGGCGGTAGCGCGCACCCGAGAACGACAGAATCTCCTCGACGCCTTCGGCCAGGCCGTCGCCGTACAACCGGCGCACCAGCCCGAGCATCAGCTCCATGGCGCCATTGGGGCTGGCGGCGGTGAGGCGGTCGCGGTCGAGGGTGAAGCTGGCGGGGGTGATGCGCGTCTGCGGGCTGCGCTCGGAAAGGCTGGCGCGCTGCTCGGGGTGGATGCTGCAGCCGTAGTCGTCGAGCACCCCGGCGCGGCCGAGGAACCAGGCGCCATTCCACAGCCCGCCCAAGGCCATGCCGTGGGCGGCAGCGTCGTCCAGCAGGCGGTCGAGTTCCGGGTATTTCAGCGGGGTACGCAGGCCGCCGCAGACGATCAGCAGGTCCAACGCCTTGAGTTCGCCGGCGGACAGCTCGGTGGCTACCAGCTCCAGGCCCAGGTCGCTCAGCACCCGGTCGCCGTCCAGTGACAGCGGGGTGAAGCGGAAGCTGTCGGCGCGCAGCAGGTTGGCGGTGACCAGCACGTCCATGGCCACGGTGAAACTGGCCATGGAGAAGTGTTCGAGCAACACGAAGTCGACCCGGTAGGGCGCCTCGGGGCTGCCGGCGGCGGACTTGAGCCGCAGCATGTTGCTGGTGCTGGTCTTTTTGCTGAACTGGCGTGGGGTGGGCACTCTGGACTCCGCTTCCTGGCTGGCCGGCAGAGTGTGGCGGGTGGCCGGGGGAAAGACAATCGCCAGGGTGGCGGTGTCGTATTCGAGGTCGGGTTGAGACAAATGGGTTTGTCGGTGGATTTTCGGCGTTCATGAGATCGAGCGCCGCCCGCGCGGCGCATCGCGGCTAAAGCCGCTCCTACATTTGTTGCAACGTGCCACGGTCTGTGAGGCCATGGTTGTCCGCTTTT
>NZ_AKJC01000123.1 GCF_000282535.1 Pseudomonas sp. GM84
CTTGCCGGCGATCGGGCTGCAGAGCAGCCCCAGCTTCTACTTGCCCACCCCGGCCAGCGGGCAATGCAACACCAATCTGGCCCCACCCAACTCGCTGTCTCCCACCTCCAGCCTGAACCCATGCAGGTCGACGATCGCCGCGACGATCGACAACCCCAGCCCGAACCCTGGGTGACGATGGCCTTCCTCGCTGCGATAGAACCGCTTCAACACGGCGGTGCGTTCTTCTTCGGGAATCCCCGGCCCGCTGTCTTCGATGGCAATGTGCACGCCCAGCTCGTCCTGGGTCGCGCGGATGGCCACCAGGCCCCCTTCAGGGGTGAACTTGATACCGTTGCCCACCAGATTGGCCAGTGCCTCGAACAGCAACTCGCGGTCACCGTGCAGGGCTGGCAATTGTTCCGGTTGCTGCAGCTGCAAGCGAATGCCGCCGTCCTCGGCCAGAGGCAGGTAGAAGTCATGCAGCTCCACCAGCAACTCATGCGGATCCAGCTCGACGAAGCCCGCACGGCGTTGGCGGTCTTCCAGCTCGCTGATGCGCAGCAGGCCACGAAAGCGTGCCATCAGGGTGTCGGTTTCGCCGATGGCCTGGTCCAGCGCCTCGGCTTGGGCTGAATCCGCATCGCTCTGCTGGCGGATGCGATACAGCTGGGCGCGCAGGCGGGTGAGGGGGGTGCGCAAGTCGTGGGCGATGTTGTCGCATACCCCTTTGACCTCATGCATCAGCCGCTCGATACGGTCGAGCATGGCATTGACGATGGCCGCCAGCATGTCCAGTTCGTCGCGCCGCGCCGACAGGGGCAGGCGATGGGTGAGATCGCCGGCGACGATCAACTCGGCCTGGGCCTGGATCGCGCGAATGCGCTTCAGTGGCCGGCGGCGCAGCAGGTACCAGCCGGCAAATCCAGGAATCAGCGTCAGGGAGATCCCCCACAGCAGCGCATGCAGGATGATCCGGGTGACCACGAACAGCGAACCGTTGTCGCGGAACAGCACCAGCCAGCGGCCATCCTGCACCTTGATCGCCACGGCGTCGCAGCTGTCGCGTGGCATGTGCGGGTCATCGGCGTCCAGGCAGCGCTTGAGTTCGTGCACCTTGCCGTCCAGGCCAAGACCCGTGGGTATGGCGCGGATGCGCCCGCCAACCGGGTTGAGCTGGGCATCGAACAGGCCATAGGCATCGAACGCCCGCTCCTCGAAGGCCTGGCTGGCGATCAGGGCGTCGTCCAGCTGCTTGCCGCTCATGTGGGCGAACAGGTGCTGGCGCTGCAGCATCGAGTGGCGGGTGAGTTTGTTCAGGTAGCTGGACACCTCGAAGTACAGCACCCCCATGAGGATGCTGCTCCAGGCCACGAAGAGGAAACTGTACAACGCCAGCAAACGGCTGGTCGAGGAGCTCCAGCCCTTAGACGGGTTCAGCAATGGCATAGCCCGAGCCCCGTACCGTACGGATCAGCGGCGACTGCCCGGGGGAATCGATCTTCTTGCGCAAACGGCCGATGTGCACGTCGATCAGGTTGGTGCCGGGGTCGAAGTGATAACCCCAGACCTCCTCGAAGATCATCATTCGGGTAATCACCTGGCCACTGTGGCGCATCAGGTACTCCAGCAGTTTGTATTCGGTGGGCAGCAGGTTGAGCGTCGCCTCGCCGCGGCGGGCCTCGTGGCTGATCAGGTCCAGTTGCAGGTCGGCGACCTGCAGGCGGGTCTGGGTCATGGGCACGCTGTTGCGCCGCAACAGCACTTCCACCCGGGCGGCCATCTCGTCGGAGGCGAACGGCTTGGTCAGGTAGTCATCACCGCCAGCGCGCAGGCCACGCACACGTTCGTCGACATCGGACAGGGCGCTGATCATCAGGATCGGCGTGGCGATCTTGAGGTTGCGCAGGGTGGTGACGATCGTCAGGCCATCGACCTCAGGCAGCATGCGGTCCAGGGTGATCAGGTCGTAACCGCCGGCGATGGCCTTGGACAGGCCTTCGCGGCCGTTATCGGCCCAATCCACTTCCAGACCGTGGCTGGTCAGTTCGGCGACGATTTCCTGGCCGGTGACGGCGTCGTCTTCGATGGTCAGTACGCGTGGCATGCTCGTTCCTGGGCGTCTAGAGGAGACTTGATTGTGCCAAAGAATAGCCAAACGGCGATTTAAGAAAAATTCATCTTCTGCAATGGCCTCATCGCCGGTCCATTCAGCCAAAAAAAAGGGCATGCCAACAACTGGCATGCCCCTTGGTTCAGCATGTTGTCAAGGCTCAGGCGACCTTGACGATCCAGCCGGCTGGCGCTTCGACGTCACCGCTCTGGATGCCGGTCAGCTCGTTGTAGAGCTTCTGGGTGACCGGGCCGACTTTTTCCAGGTCGTGGAACACGTGCAGCTTGCCGTTGTACTCGATGCCGCCAATCGGGGTAATCACCGCGGCGGTACCGCAGGCACCGGCTTCGATGAAGCGGTCGAGCTTGTTGATCTCGACATCGCCTTCGATCACGGTCAGGCCCAGGCGCGAGGACGCCAGTTCCATCAGCGACAGGCGGGTGATGCCGGGCAGTACCGAGGCCGATTTCGGGGTAACGAACTCGTTGTTGGCAGTGATGCCGAAGAAGTTGGCCGAACCGACTTCCTCGATCTTGGTGTGGGTCAGCGGGTCGAGGTAGATGGCGTCGGCGAAGTGCGCCTTCTTGGCTTCAGCGCCTGGCTGCAGGCTGGCCGCGTAGTTGCCGCCGACCTTGGCCGCGCCGGTGCCCTGCGGGGCTGCGCGGTCGAAGCTGGAAATCTGGAAGTTGTGCGGCTTCATGCCGCCTTTGAAGTACGAGCCAACCGGGATGGCGAATACCGAGAAGATGAACTCGGGGGCGGTACGCACGCCAATGTTGTCACCGGTACCGATCACGAACGGGCGCAGGTACA
Source organism: Pseudomonas sp. GM84 (assembly GCF_000282535.1). Lineage (GTDB taxonomy): Bacteria > Pseudomonadota > Gammaproteobacteria > Pseudomonadales > Pseudomonadaceae > Aquipseudomonas. The sequence goes on from NZ_AKJC01000123.1 coordinate 2,906, forward strand.
GGGCGCCTTTGCCGTGCGGCGGAATGAAGCGCTCGTTGGCCAGGACCACTTGCTTGCAGGCTTCGATGAACACATCGGTCGGCACGTGCGGCATCAGCAGGCGTGCGCAGCTGCGCTGCATGCGGGCGGCATTCTGGTCTGGGCGGAACAGGTTGATCGAGCCGTCCTTGCAACGGTAGGCCTTCAGGCCTTCGAAGCACTGCTGGCCGTAGTGCAGGGCAGTGGAGCCTTCACTGATATGCAGCACATTGTCTTCGGTCAGGGTGCCTTTGTCCCACTCACCATTGCGCCACACGGACAGGTAGCGCTTGTCGGTCTTGATGTAGTCGAAACCCAGCTTGTCCCAGTTAATGCTCTCGTTACTCATGACACCCTCGATTGTATTGCAGATGCCCGATCGCTCGGGCTGCTGTTATATGCGCACCACGCCACCATAATACATCCGTCGCGGATCGGGAACGGCCAGTCACGAATTGGCGGGGGGCCAGTAGGCGCATGTCGGCGGATTTTTAGTGTTCATGAGATCGAGCGCCGCCCGCGCGGCGCATCGCGAGCAAGCTCGCTCCTACATTCGTTGCAACGTGCCACGGTCTGCAAGGCCATGGTTGTCCGCTTTTTGGCGCCCACCGAGAAATCGCGTCGTACCGACAAGGCTGACAACCATGGCCTATCAGACATAGGCACGTTGCAACGAATGTAGGAGCGAGCTTGCTCGCGATGCGCCGCGCGGGCGGCGCGCGATCTCATAGGCGCTGCAATTCTATCGGCAGCCCTCAAGTCGCCTGTTCCAATCACCCGCGTGGCTGCGCGCACAGGCTTCTTCACTGTCGAAGCGCACGTGCCAGGCGGGATGATCCAGCTGCACGCCGGCCTCGTCGAGCGCCTGGGATGTCAGCATGAGCATCCACGCTTTCGCCTCCCCAGCCAGCGCTGCGGCCTTGTCGGCCTCGCGCTCGAAGACCCAGGTGATGCGCAGGCTGGCCGGGAACTGGTCAGGGTCCAGGCGATGGGTCAGCCAGGTGAAGCCTACGATTTGCGCCTTGGCCGTTTCGCAGGCGTCGGTCAGGCAGGTGACCAGTTCACGCTCGAGGCGCGCCAGTTCGCGCTTGCTCATGGGTTTCACTGGACGGCCTCGTCGTCGATCTGCTGGCAGAAGCGCAGCAGGTTGCCGAACGGGTCGTGGATCTGCATCTGCAGGCCCCAGTCGACAGGCTCAGCATGTGGGCGCGAATAGCCGTATTGCTTGTCTTGCAGCTCGCGCTCCAGGGCGCGTAGGTCTTCGGTCCGGGCAAACACGGTCGAGCCTGGGCAGGCATCACCGTGGTGTTCGCTCAAGTGCAGGATCAGCCCGTCACGGTGGATTTGCGCATAGAGCGGCAGGTCCGGGCTGAAGCGGTGCTCCCAGTCCAGGGTGAAGCCGAGGAAATCGAGATAGAACTCCTTGGCCTTGTCGACCGAAAAGATGCGCAGCACGGGGATGGCGGGTGCGAGGGACATGGCGGTTCCTTGGCCGGTGGTAAACCGCGACTGTAGCGCAGCACCCGAATGGGGCCAAGCGGCGCGCCCGCATTGTGCGCCTGGTCCTTTGTATGCCCCATGCCAGAGCCATCGTCCTGAAGATTTCATCTGCCTTCACCTGCGTAGTTGGCCCGCTACCTGCTATATCCCAGCCAGTGAATTTGATCGAGTGGTCAGGCCAATCACGCGTTCGCGCAGTGGCCTGATCCCTCCAGAGAGCCGAAAGGCCAGGAATCTCGGGGGCTGTAGGATGTCGCTCGCCGTACAGGTAGATAAATCTGAAAGGGATGCAGGGTGGAGCGCTCACCTGCAATTGCGCTTCATCGAGCGCGATGGCGTGACCCGCCTTGGTGCGCGTCGCCACTTCGGACCTCTTTTGGTGCAGCGCCCGTTCTATCCGGAAGGCGCGCCCTGCCACGTTTATGTGCTGCACCCACCCGGCGGCATCGTCGCCGGTGACCGGCTGGAGCTGGACATTCACCTGGAGCCCGGCAGCCATGCGCTGCTGACCATGCCCGGTGCCAGCAAGTTCTACCGCAGCATCGGCCCGACCGCGTACCTGACCCAGCGTTTTCACCTGCAAGCCGGCAGCACGCTGGAGTGGCTGCCCCAAGACAGCATCTTCTTCTGCGGCGCCCGCGCCAGCCTGGACAGCCGCTTCACCCTGGAACCCGGGGCCCGGCTGCTGGCCTGGGAAACCCTGTGCCTGGGCCGCCCGGTGATGAACGAGCGCTTCGACCAGGGCACGCTGGACAGCCGCCTGCGCATCGAACTGCCCGACGACCCCGGCCTGCACGAGCGCCTGCGCATCATCGGCGGGCAACTGGCCAAGCTGGGCGGGCACCCGTTGTCCGCCACCTTCTGTGCATCACCTGCGGACCCGACCGTACTGGAGCAGGCCAGGGCAGTGCTCGATGAGCTCGACACGCCCGCCGGCGCGACCTTGCTCGGCTCGCTGCTGGTGATCCGCCTGCTCGACCACGACAACCAACACCTGCAACGCACCCTGCAGCGCCTCTGGCACGTCCTGCGTCCGGCCGTTCTCGGCCTGCCCGCGTGCCCGCCGCGTATCTGGGCCACTTGAGAGAGCGCCATGGAGCTGACCCCGAGAGAGAAAGACAAACTGCTGCTGTTTACCGCCGCACTGTTGGCGGAACGGCGCTTGGCCCGTGGCCTGAAGCTCAACTACCCGGAGGCGGTGGCGCTGATCAGCGCCGCGGTGCTCGAAGGCGCCCGCGACGGCCGCACGGTGGCCGAGCTGATGAGCCTGGGCCGCGAAGTGATCGGCCGCGAGCAGGTCATGGCCGGCGTTGCCGAGATGCTTCACGACGTGCAGGTCGAGGCCACATTCCCCGATGGCACCAAGCTGGTGACCGTGCATGACCCCATCGTCTGACCTGGCCAGGAGCCCAGCATGATCCCAGGTGAAATTCAGGTCGCCGACGGCGACATCGAGCTCAACGCCGGCCGTGCAACGGTCAGTGTCAGCGTGGCCAACCATGGCGACCGGCCGGTGCAGGTCGGCTCGCATTACCACTTCTATGAGGTCAACGATGCGCTGGTGTTCGAGCGCACGCCGACCCGGGGTTTTCGTCTCGATATTCCGGCCGGTACCGCCGTGCGCTTCGAGCCGGGCCAGTCGCGCACCGTGCAGCTGGTGGCCTATGCCGGCAGACGTGAGGTCTACGGCTTCCAGGGCAAGGTGATGGGCGCGCTGGAGGGCAGGGCATGAGCCGGATTTCCCGCAGGGCCTACGCCGACATGTTCGGCCCAACGGTCGGCGACCGCGTGCGTCTGGCCGACACCGCGCTGTGGGTGGAAGTCGAGAAGGACTTCACCGTCTATGGCGAAGAGGTGAAGTTCGGCGGCGGCAAGGTCATCCGCGACGGCATGGGCCAAGGCCAGATGCTGGCCGCCCAGGCCATGGACCTGGTGCTGACCAACGCCCTGATCATCGACCACTGGGGCATCGTCAAGGCCGATATCGGCGTCAAGTACGGGCGCATTGCGGCCATCGGCAAGGCCGGCAACCCCGACGTGCAGCCGGGCGTGACCGTGCCAGTGGGTCCAGGCACCGAAGTGATTGCCGCCGAAGGCAAGATCGTGACCGCCGGCGGTATCGATTCGCACATCCACTTCATCTGCCCACAACAGGTAGAAGAAGCACTGACCAGCGGCGTGACCACCTTCATCGGCGGTGGCACCGGGCCGGCCACCGGTACCAACGCCACCACCTGCACCCCGGGGCCGTGGTACCTGGCGCGCATGCTGCAGGCCGCCGATTGCCTGCCGATCAACATCGGCCTGCTGGGCAAGGGCAATGCCTCGCGCCCTGAAGCGTTGCGCGAGCAGATCGCCGCTGGCGCGGTGGGCCTGAAGCTGCACGAGGACTGGGGGTCGACGCCGGCCGCCATCGACTGCTGCCTGGGGGTTGCCGAGGAGATGGACATCCAGGTGGCGATCCACACCGACACCCTCAACGAGTCCGGTTGCATCGAAGACACCCTGGCCGCCATCGGCGACCGCACCATCCATACCTTCCACACCGAAGGTGCCGGTGGCGGTCACGCGCCGGACATCATCCGCGCGGCGGGGCAGGCCAACGTGCTGCCGTCCTCGACCAACCCGACCCTGCCGTACACGATCAACACCGTCGACGAGCACCTCGACATGCTCATGGTCTGCCATCACCTGGACCCGAGCATTGCCGAGGACGTGGCCTTCGCCGAATCACGCATCCGCCGCGAAACCATCGCCGCCGAGGACATCCTGCACGACATGGGCGCCTTCGCCATGACCTCGTCCGACTCCCAGGCCATGGGCCGCGTCGGCGAGGTGGTGCTGCGCACCTGGCAGGTGGCGCACCAGATGAAGCTGCGCCGTGGGCCGCTGGCACCGGACACCGCTTACAGCGACAACTTCCGGGTCAAGCGCTACATCGCCAAGTACACCCTCAACCCGGCGCTGACCCACGGCATCGCCCATGAAGTCGGTTCGATCGAGGTGGGCAAGCTGGCCGACCTGGTGCTGTGGGCTCCGGCCTTCTTCGCGGTAAAGCCCGCCCTGGTGATCAAGGGCGGGATGATCGCCACCGCGCCCATGGGCGACATCAATGGCTCGATCCCGACCCCGCAGCCGGTGCACTACCGGCCCATGTTCGGCGCGCTCGGTGCGGCCCGCCATGCCACGCGCATGACGTTCCTGTCCCAGGCCGCCATGGACCGTGGCCTGGCCCGGGAGCTGGGGCTGCAGAGCCTGATCGGCGTGGCCCACGGTTGCCGACGGGTACGCAAGGCCGACATGGTCCACAACACCTTGCAACCGCTGATCGAAGTCGATTCGCAGACCTACCAGGTGCGCGCCGACGGCGAACTGCTGGTGTGCGAGCCGGCCCGCGAATTGCCGTTGGCCCAGCGTTATTTCCTGTTCTGAAGGAGCGAAGATGATTGTTCTGACCCGCCGCATCGGCGCAGCCGACACGGTCACCGGTACCCTGACCCTGGACGTCGACAGCCGTATAAAGAGCCGGCTGCGCGTGACCCTGGACGATGGCCGCGAGGCCGGCCTGATGCTCGAACGCGGCCACTTGCTGCGCGGCGGCGAGCTGCTTGCCGATGCTGCCGGCAGCCAGGTGGTGCGCGTGCTCGCCGCCCCCGAACGGGTGTCCACGGTGCGCTGCGACGACCCGCATCTGTTGGCCCGTGCGGCCTACCACCTGGGTAACCGCCATGTGCCGCTGCAGATCGAGCCTGGCTTGCTGCGCTACCAGCACGACCATGTGCTCGACGACATGCTGCGCGGCCTGGGCCTGGCGGTGGACACCGAGCAGGCACCGTTCGAGCCGGAAGCCGGTGCCTACCAGAGCGCGCCACACAGCCATAGCCACAGCCACGATCATCCGTTCGTGCGCCTGCCAGCCCATTCCTGACCTGCCCAATGGAGCAACCCATGAAAAAGACTTTCGCCCTTGTCCTGCTGCTGGTCGCACTGCCGGCCTTCGCCCATCCCGGCCACGACAGCAACCCGCTGCAGGATGGCCTGCTGCACCCGCTGACCGGTCTCGACCACCTGCTGATGCTGCTGGGTACCGGCGTGCTGGCCGCGCTGACCCGGCGCAACCTGAGCCTGCCACTGGCGACCCTGGCGGCGATGTTCGCCGGGGCCGTGTGCGGCCACCTGTTTGGGGATGTAGTGGGTATGGAAACGTTGATCGCCGTGTCCGTGCTGGTCGCCGCCGCCGCCGTGCTGTTGCCCAGCCGCCAGCTGCTATTGGCCTTGGCGATGCCGGTATTTGCCCTGTTCCATGGCTGGGCCCACGGCGTTGAAGCCACCCCCAGCGCGTTCTGGCAGTTCAGCGCCGGCTTCGTCACGGTCAGTGGCCTGCTGTTGGTGGTGGGCTTTGCCGTCGGCTGCCTGCTGCGCCGTCACAGCGGCCTGCAGAAGGCGTTCGGCGGCGGCATGCTGGCCGGTGCCGCGCTGGTGTTGGCCGGTTGATGAACACCGACCTGGCACTGCTGCGCCTGCTGCAGCTGGCCAGCCCCGGGTTGCCGGTGGGGGGGTTCACCTACTCGCAGGGCCTGGAGTGGGCCGTGGAAGCGGGCTGGGTGCGCGACGCCGCCGGTTTCAGCGCCTGGCAGCACGAACAGCTGCACGACACCCTGGCTTGTCTCGACTGGCCGGTCCTGGCGCGCCTGTACCACGCCTGCCAGGCCGATGACGCCGAAGCGTTCGGCCTCTGGAGCCGCTTTCTCTTGGCCAACCGCGAAACCGCCGAGCTGCGACTTGAAGAGCAGCAACGCGGCGCTGCGTTCGCTCGGCTGCTCGATGGCTGGCAGTTGGGCCAGGCCCCAGCCTGGCGTGCCAGTCTCGCACTCAGCCAGCTGGGCGGTATGGCCTGGCTGGCCGTGCACTGGTCGATCCCGCTGCGCCAGCTCGCCCTCGGCCATGCCTTCGCCTGGCTGGAAGGGGCGGTCATGGCCGGGGTCAAGCTGGTGCCGTTCGGCCAGCAGGCGGCGCAGACCCTGTTGCGTGACCTGGCGGCAGCCTTGCCGGCGTTACTCGACCAATCCCTGGCCCTTGAAGATGACCAGCTTGGCGGCGGCCTGCCGTTGCTGGCGATTGCCTCATCGCGTCACGAAACCCAATACACCCGTTTGTTCCGATCCTGAGGACTGCCTACATGCAAAGCTATCAGCAACCCCTGCGCGTCGGTGTCGGCGGCCCGGTCGGTTCTGGCAAGACCGCGCTGCTCGAATGCCTGTGCAAGGCCATGCGCGACCATTACCAGATCGCCGTGGTCACCAATGACATCTACACCAAGGAAGACCAGCGCATCCTGACCGAGGCTGGGGCGCTTGAACCCGAGCGTATCGTTGGCGTCGAGACCGGCGGCTGCCCGCACACGGCCATCCGCGAGGATGCCTCGATGAACCTGGCAGCCGTGGAAGGGCTGGCGCGCAAGTTCGGCAACCTGGAAGTGATCTTCGTGGAAAGCGGCGGTGACAACCTGAGCGCCACCTTCAGCCCGGAGCTGGCCGACCTGACCATTTATGTCATCGACGTGGCCGAGGGCGAGAAGATCCCGCGCAAGGGCGGCCCTGGCATCACCAAGTCCGACTTCCTGGTGATCAACAAGACCGACCTGGCACCCTATGTGGGGGCCTCGCTGGAGGTGATGGAGCGCGACACCCAGCGCATGCGCCCACAGCGCCCGTGGACCTTCAGCAACCTGAAGAAAGGCGAAGGCCTGCAGGCGGTGATCGACTTCATCGTCGAGCGCGGCATGCTCGGCGTGAGGGGCTGAGCCCTTCACTCATGGCAGCAGTGCGGCTTCCCGGCTTGCCCCTCGTAGCGATCGTGGTGCCGCACCCAGTCCATGGTCCCGGCCTCGTTGCGCCCCAGGGGGGCAATGTCGAGGAAGTTGTAGGTATTGACCAGGATGTCCAGCCCGCGGGCATAGGTGGAGTAGGTGTGATACACCGCCCCATCCTGCCCGCGGTAGAAGGCGCTCAACCCCGGTAGTTCGGCTTCGTTGTCGGTATAGGGTTCGTAGTTGTAGTGCCGTTCGCCTTCAGTGCCGACACTGACCCCGAAGTCTTCATTGAAGCCGCTGCCCTGCGACGAATACCACGGGAAGCGCCAGCCCATGCGCTGGCGAAACGCCTGGAACTCCGCATAGGGTGCGCGCGACACGGCGACCAGCGACACATCGTGATGGGCCAGGTGCAGGTTGGCGCCGTCGAAGTGGTCGGCGAGGAACGAACAGCCGGGGCAGCCTTCGCTCCAGCCTTCGACGAACATGAAGTGGTAGAGCAGCAACTGGCTGCGCCCGGCGAACAGGTCGGCGAGGCTCAGTTCGCCGTCCGGGCCCTGGAAGCGATAGGGTTGTTCGACCTTGACCCAGGGCAGGGCAAGGCGGGCCGCGGCCAGTTCGTCGCGCTGGTGGGTGAGGGCTTTTTCGTGCAGCCACAGTTGGCGGCGGGCGGCCAGCCATTGGCTGCGTGAGACGACCTGGTGACCCTTTTCTGAATGGCTCATGGCGGTGACTCCGCGCTGGGGGATTCATGAGTGGTCGAGTGGGTAAAGGGCGTTTCGACAGGCAGAAGAGCAGGGCGACGAATGGCAGGTTTGCCACAAACTCCAGGGCCAGTGAAGAACTTGTGGGAGCCGGCTTGCCGGCGATAGGGCCCGAACAGGCCGACGTTTGTCTGTCAGGGCCTCATCGCCGGCAAGCCGGCTCCCACAGGGATCGCGCAGCTCCCTTCTACATGGATTCGATCAGCGCCCACAGTCGCGGATCATCGAAATCATCCACCACCAACTTTGCCCCGGCAGCCAGCAACCGCTCGGTCGTCTGCGTAGTCGCAATCCCCACGGTAAAGATCCCCGCAGCACTGGCCGCCTTCACCCCCGGCAACGAATCCTCGAACGCCAGCGCCTGTCCGGCGACCGCCTGCAGACGCTCCAGCCCGGTCAGGTAGGGCAAGGGATCAGGCTTGGCCCGTGCCAGCTCCTCGGCCACCAGCACATGTGCAAAGCGCTCGCCCAGGCCCATGGCCGTCAGCATGTGCTCGGCGTTGAGCCGGGGCGCATTGGTCACCACGCACATGCCAATCCGGCACCCTTGGGCATGCTCCAGCAAGCGCAACAGGCCCGGCATGGGGTCGAGTGCCGGGGCCAGCGCACGAAACAGTGCTTCTTTTCGCTCGGCCAATGCCTGGCATTCAAGGGGGCTGGCCTGCGGAAACAATTCGGCGAACAACTCGCCATTGGCCCGGCCACTGACCTGGGCATCGAACTGAGCCTGGGTCAGCTCACGCCCGTCGTACTCGCGCAGCAACTGGCGAAACGCCTGCAAATGCAGGGTGTCGGTGTCGGTCAGGGTTCCGTCGAGGTCGAACAGCAGGGCAGTCAGCATCAGGTATCCAGTTAGTTAAAAACACAAGCACGGGGATGATAACGAAAGCCGACGACGAAGGGGGCTGTTCAGTGTGCGTCGAAAAGAGTACAAATGTACTCCATGGACAATCTCACCCCAAAACGCCGGGCAATCCTCGCGTTCATCCGCGAGCGCATTGCCGACCATGGCCAGCCACCGAGCCTGGCCGACATCGCCAGCCGCTTCGGCTTCGCTTCGCGCAGCGTGGCGCGCAAGCACATCACGGCCCTGTGCCAGGCCGGCTACATCGACGTCACGCCGAACCAGGCGCGCGGTATCCGCCTGGCCGAACCTTTGCGTCGCCCGGAAATTCTCGAAGTGCCCGTGCTCGGCCAGGTAGCGGCAGGCGCCCCTATCGGGCCGGACCTGGGCATCCACGAACAGTTGCTGCTCGACCCGAGCCTGTTCCGCCGCACCCCGGACTACCTGCTCAAGGTGCGCGGCGACTCGATGGTCGATGACGGCATCTTCGACGGCGACCTGGTAGGCATTCGCCAGCAGGGTGACGCCCGTGACGGTCAGATCGTGGTCGCCCGCCTGGACGGCGAAGTCACCATCAAGCGCCTGCAGCGCCAACCCGGTGGCTATCGGTTATTGCCGCGCAACCCGGCCTATGCACCGATCGATGTCGGGCCTGAGCGCGAATTCTTCATCGAAGGCGTGTTCTGTGGCCTGTTGAGGCGCGACTGATGGGCGCGGTGGTCGATCTCGATCGGCTGCTGGATCAGCGCCAGGTCTGGCGCGGGCGGCAGACCCAGGTACGCCCGAGCGGCCTGCAGCCCACTGGCCATGCCGAGCTCGACGGGCGCCTGCCCGAAGGCGGTTGGCCGGCCTCGGCGCTCAGCGAGTTGCTGTTGGCCAGCCCAGGCTGCGGAGAGCTGCAATTGCTCTGGCCCTCGTTGGCACGGCTGACGGGTGAGGGCGCGCGGGTGGTACTGGTGGCACCGCCGTTCATACCCTACGCGCCGGCCTGGCAAGCGGCGGGTGTCGACTTGCGCTGGCTGGTTCAGGTCGATGCCGAGCCGCAGGACGCACTCTGGGCCGCCGAGCAGTGCCTGCGCTCTGGCAGTTGCGCCGCCGTGTTGTGCTGGCCCCAGCGGGCCGACGACCGTGCCCTGCGGCGCCTGCAAGTGGCCGCCGAAACGGGCCAGGCACTGGCCATTGCCTGCCGCCCCCAATCGGCGGCGCACAACCCTTCGCCGGCTGCGCTGCGCATAGCCATCGACACCCTTCCGGCCCAGTGGCGCGTGCTCAAGTGCCGCGGTGGCCTGCCGCCGACTGCGCCGATCGGGCGGGGCTGATGCACCATGCTCTGGGCCTGCATTCTCTTGCCGCAATTGGCGCTGGACTCGATCCTGCGCGAACGTGACGACGCCGATTCGCCCCTGGTCTTGATCGGCGGGCCGAGCCAGCGTCGCGTGCTGCAGGCGGTCAACCCGGCCGCAGCGGCACTGGGCTTGTGTGCCGGGCAGAGCCTGACTGCCGCCCGAGCCATGGCTGACGGCTTCCATTGTGTCGAGGCCGACGCCGCACGTATCGAGCAGTTGCAGCAGTTGCTGGCCGCCTGGGCCTACCGCTTCAGTGCCCAGGTGAGCCTGCATTACCCGCGGGCACTGTTGCTGGAGGTGGGCTCCAGCTTGCAGCTGTTCGGCCCCTGGCCGCTGTTCGAGGCGCGGCTGCGCGAGGAACTGTCAGCGCTGGGGCTGCGCCAGCGTATCGTGCTGGCGACCAACCCGGTGGCGGCGCGCATGCTTGCCAACGGCCATGACGGCCTGGCACTGACCTGTCCCGAAGACACCCGTGCCGCGCTGGCACGCATGCCCATCGCGCGCGTGGGGCTGCCCCCGGAGGCGGCCGAAGCGTTTGCCCGCATGGGCCTGCACCAGCTGGGTCAGGTGCTGGCCTTGCCGCGTGACGCTTTGGCCAAACGTTTTACGGCACAGGTGCAACTACACCTGGACCAATTGCTCGGCCTGCGTACGTTGGGGCTGGGTTTCTATCAGCCACCCGACCGTTTCGAAACGCGGCTGGAACTCAATTTCGACGTCGAGTCGCACCAGGCCCTGTTGTTCCCGCTGCGGCGCATGCTCAACGACCTGGCCGCCTTTCTCGCCGGGCGTGATTGCGGTGTGCAGCGTTTCTGCCTGTACCTGGAGCACGCCGAGGGGCCCGACACCCAGCTGCAGGTCGGCCTGCTGGCCGCCGAGCGCGATGCGGCGATGCTGTTCGAGCTGGCGCGCGGTCGCCTGGAGCCGCTGCGCATTCCGGCCCCGGTGCGCAACTTGCGCCTGGTGGCCACGGACCTGCCGCCGTTCGTGCCCCAGCATCAGGCGCTGTTCGACCCCCGCGCGCAACAGGCGCAACCCTGGGAGCAATTGCGCGAACGCCTGCGCGCCCGTTTGGGCGATGAAGCGGTAAAGGGCCTGCGCGCCGAAGCCGACCACCGTCCTGAATGCGCCTGGCAAGGGGCCGAGCAAGGGGCGCTCGGCAGCCTGGCAGTCCCGCCCGGCAGCCGCCCTGGCTGGTTGTTGCCGCAACCCCAGGCACTGGACGCCCAAGGCCACACCGTGCTGAGCCAGGCCGAGCGAATCGAGTCGGGCTGGTGGGATGGAGGCGATGTGCGCCGTGATTATTACCGCATCGAAACCCGCGAAGGGCTGCGCGGCTGGGCGTATCGCGACCTGGCGCAACCCGGCCCGTTGTGGTTGCAAGGCTGGTTCGCATGAGTACAGCGGATTACGCCGAACTGCATTGCCTGTCCAATTTCAGCTTCCAGCGCGGCGCCTCCAGTGCCGAAGAGTTGTTCCGTCGCGCCCGTGAACAGGGTTACCAGGCCCTGGCCATCACCGACGAGTGCACCCTGGCCGGCATCGTCCGCGCCTGGCAGGCTGCCAAGGCGCAGCAGGTACGCTTGATCGTCGGTAGCGAAGTACGCCTGCAGGATGGCCCGAAACTGGTGCTGCTGGTGGAAAACCTCACCGGCTATCAAAACCTGTGCGCCTTGATCACCCGTGCCAGGCGGCGGGCGGAGAAGGGCGATTACCAGTTGTTCCGTGATGACTTGCACCAGCACCATGCCGGGCTGCTGGCGCTATGGATCGCCGATGACTCGAGCGATCGGGCATCGGGCGAGTGGCTGCAGGCGTTGTTCGCCGATCGTTTGTGGTTGGGCGTGCACCTGCATCGGCGCAGTGATGATGAAACCCGCCTGGCCCGTTTGCGCGACCTGGCGGTGCAACTGGGCATCCGTGCCGTGGCTTGTGGTGACGTGCACATGCATGTGCGCGGTCGGCGTGCCCTGCAAGATTGCATGACTGCCATCCGCCAGCACTGCAGCGTGGCCGAGGCCGGGCGTTACCTGTACGCCAATGGCGAGCGCCACCTGCGTACCCTGGCGCAAGTGGCCGAGCTGTACCCGGCCGATCTGATCGCCGAAACCCTGTGCATCGCCGCGCGTTGTCGCTTCGACCTGGGCGAGTTGCAGTACCAGTACCCGCGCGAGCAGGTACCGCAGGACCACACCCCCGCCAGCTGGTTGCGCGAACTGTGCGAGCGTGGCTTGCCCCTGCGCTGGCCGTCAGGGCCTGGCGAGAAGGTCCGCGCGGTGCTGGCCAAGGAGCTCTCGCTGATCGAGGAACTGGGCTACGAAAGCTATTTCCTCACTGTGCACGACATCGTCGCCTTTGCCCGCAGCCAGCATATTCTCTGCCAAGGGCGTGGTTCGGCGGCCAACTCGGTGGTGTGTTTCGTGCTGGGCATCACCGAACTGGACCCCATGGAGCACCGCCTGCTGTTCGAACGCTTCCTGTCCCGCGAACGTAACGAACCTCCCGACATCGACGTGGATTTCGAACACGATCGGCGCGAAGAAGTGATCCAGTATGTGTTCCGCCGCTATGGCCGGCACCGTGCCGCGCTCACGGCGGTAGTCAATACCTATCACGCTGCCGGTGCCGTGCGTGATGTCGCCCGAGCGCTGGGCCTGCCCGCCGATCAGGTGGATGCCCTGGCCAAGTGTTGTGGCCGCTGGAGCGACCGCATCCCCGATGAGCAGCGCCTGGCCGAGGCGGGCTTCGAGCCTGCCAGCCCGTCCTTGCAGCGTATCCTGCTACTGGCCGAGCAGCTGATCGGCTTCCCGCGTCACCTGTCCCAGCACCCCGGCGGCTTCGTCATTTCCGAGCAGCCACTGGATCGCCTGGTGCCGGTGGAAAACGCGGCCATGGCAGAGCGCACGGTGATCCAGTGGGACAAGGACGACCTGGACATGGTCGGCCTGCTCAAGGTCGACGTGCTCGCGCTGGGCATGCTCAGCGCCTTGCGCCGCTGTTTCGACCTGCTGCAACACCACCGTGGCAGGCAGTTGACCTTGGCGACCATCCCCGCTGAAGACCCGGCCACCTATGCCATGATCAGCCGCGCCGAAACCATGGGCGTGTTCCAGATCGAATCGCGGGCGCAGATGGCCATGCTGCCCCGGCTCAAGCCCAACACCTTCTACGACCTGGTGATCGAGGTGGCCATCGTGCGCCCTGGGCCGATTCAAGGGGACATGGTGCATCCCTACCTGCGCAGGCGCTTGAAGCAGGAGCCGGTCACCTACCCATCGCTCAAGCTCAAGGAAGTGTTCGAGCGCACCCTGGGCGTGCCGTTGTTCCAGGAACAGGTCATGGAGCTGGCCATGGTCGCCGCCGACTACAGCCCCGGCGAGGCCGACCAGCTGCGCCGTAGCATGGCGGCCTGGAAACGCCACGGTGGCCTGGAGCCGCACCGCGAGCGGCTGATCCAGGGCATGCTGCGCAACGGCTACGACCTGGCGTTCGCCGAACGCATCTTCGAGCAGATCAAAGGCTTTGGCAGCTACGGTTTCCCCGAGTCGCACGCGGCCAGTTTCGCCCTGCTGTGTTATGCCAGCAGCTGGCTCAAGTGCCACGAACCGGCGATCTTCACCTGTGCCCTGGTCAACAGCTGGCCGATGGGGTTCTACAGCCCTGACCAGTTGTTGCAGGAGGCACGTCGGCAGGGGATCGAGGTACGGCCGGTGGATGTGTTCCACAGTGAGTGGGATTGCACACTGGAACCTGTCGGCCAGGGGGCCCTGGCCATTCGAATGGGGTTGCGACAGATCCGCGGCTTCGCCGAGGCCGATGCCCGGCGGTTGGAGCAGGCGAGGGCGCAGCGGTCATGGCGTGATGTCGAGGACCTGTGCCTGCGCGCCGGCCTCGACAGCCGTGCCCGTGCGCGGCTGGCCGATGCGGGTGCGCTGCGTGCCTTGGCCCGCGACCGCCATCAGGCACGCTGGCAGGTGGCTGCCGTGCAACCGCAGTTACCGTTGTTCGCCGACCTTGAGGCGGCGCCTGAGGTTGCGGTGGCCTTGCCGGCGCCCACCGTGGGCGAGGACCTGGTGGCCGATTACGACACGCTGGGCACGACCCTGGGCCCTCATCCGCTGCGTTTGTTGCGCCCGCGATTGCGCGCGTTGGGCTGTCGCAGTTCGGGCGAACTGGCAGGCGTCGAGCATGGCGATGCGATTGCCGTGGCCGGCCTGGTGGTCGGGCGGCAGCGCCCGCAGACGGCCAGTGGCGTGACCTTCGTGACGCTGGAGGACGAGTTCGGGATGGTCAATGTGGTGGTCTGGCGTGAACTGGCCGAGCGGCAGCGGCGGGCGCTGGTGGGGTCGCAACTGCTCAAGGTGAGTGGGCGGCTGGAGCAGGAGAATGGGGTGCGGCACCTGATTGCGCGGCGGCTCGAAGATATCAGCGTGTTGCTACAGGGGTTAGACGTGCGGAGTCGGGATTTTCATTGATTGCACTGGCCACATCGCCGGCAAGCCGGCTCCCACAGGGAACGTCACAGGCCTCAAGGTATGTGCAGTCCTGTAGGCGCTGGCTTGTCGTGGCGACGAACCGCAGCGATTGGGCTGCAAAGCAGCCCCCTGCAATGCCAATCAGACCATCGCCAGATGCTGCTTGCGCGTCGGCCCTGGAAACGCCCGGTCAATTGCCCGCAAGTCCTCACCGGTCAAGGTCAACGCCCCAGCCGCCGCATTCAGCCGCACATGTTCAGGCACCACGGCCTTGGGAATGGCAATCACCCCGTCATCGCGCGTCACCCAGGCCAGGCTGACCTGCGCCGGCGTCGCCCCATGGCGTTCGGCGATCTCGCTCAGCAGCGGATGCTGCAACAGGCGCCCGGCCTGGGCCAAAGGACAGTAGGCCATGGTCGGCAACCCGCGTTGCCGGCTCCAGGGCAGCAGGTCGAACTCGATGCCACGCTGCACCGGGTTGTACAGCACCTGGTTGGTGGCGCAGTCAGGATTGTGCAGCTCGCGCAGGTCATCGACATCGAAGTTGGAAACACCCCAGCGACGAATCTTGCCTTGCTCGCGCAACCGCTCGAACGCCTCGACGGTTTCCTCCAGCGGGTATTGGCCGCGCCAGTGCAGCAGATACAGGTCGATCACGTCCGTACCCAGCCGTTGCAGGCTGCGCTCACAGGCCGCCGGTACGCCGCGCCGGCTGGCATTGTGCGGGTATACCTTGCTGACCAGAAACACCTGGTCGCGACGCCCGGCAATGGCTTGGCCGACCACCTCTTCGGCACCTCCTTCGGCATACATCTCGGCGGTGTCGATCAGGCCCATGCCCAGGTCGATGCCTTGCTGCAGGGCGGCCACTTCGGCGGCCCGCTGGGCCGGGTCTTCGCCCATGTACCAGGTGCCCTGGCCAATGGCCGGCACGCTGCAACCTGCCAGTTTCACGTAACGCATGTCACCTCCGGAGCTTGGGTATGGGAAAGCAGCACCTCGAGCAGCGCTTGCGCTGCGGTGGAAAGCTTGTGGTCGCTCAGGGCCATCACACTGATACGCCGTTCGATCGCGGGTTCGACCAGCGTGACGCAACGCGCGCCAAGCTCCTGCATCTGGCTGATGCACAACGCCGGCACGGCGCTGACGCCC
This sequence comes from Pseudomonas sp. GM84, assembly GCF_000282535.1. Lineage (GTDB taxonomy): Bacteria > Pseudomonadota > Gammaproteobacteria > Pseudomonadales > Pseudomonadaceae > Aquipseudomonas. The sequence goes on from NZ_AKJC01000123.1 coordinate 18,817, forward strand.
AGGCCGCTGGCGACCATGCGGCCGATGGTGGACAGCTGGTGGCTTTCGAACGCCACGGCCAGTTTGCCGTGCAAGGCGGCGACATTCTGCTCAAGCAGCAGGCGCACCGCCGAAGGGCGTTGCAGGGCGATGAAGTCCTCGGCCAGCAACTGTGCCCACGTGACCTCGCGCTGAGCGGCAAGCGGCGAGTCGGCGGGCACGACCGCGACGAAACGGTCCAGGTACAGGGGATGGAAATTCAAGCCATCGCTGTTGTCGGGTTCGAAGCCGATGCCCAGTTCGACGCGGCGGTGACGCACCAGTTCCAACACCTGCTCGTTGATCACGTCGTGCACCGTGACGTTGACCTTGGGGTAGCGTTGGCGAAATACCTTCAGGCTGTGCGGCAACAGGTTGCCGGCAAAGGCTGGAATGGCCGCGACCGATACCCGGCCCAGCTGCAGGGTGAAGCGCTGGCGCAGCATTTCCTCGGTGTCGTCCCAGTCGGCCAGCAGGCGACGGGCCAGGGGTAGCAGCACTTCGCCCTCGGCGGTAAGGCTGACACTGCGGGTGGTGCGGGCGAGCAGGGCGCCGCCAAGGTTGTCTTCCAACGCCTTGATGGTCAGGCTCAGGGCCGGCTGGGAAACATGCAGGTGTTCGCCCGCCTGGGCAAAGCTCTGGTACTTGGCCACGGCGACGAAGGCGCGCAGTTGCTTGACGTTCATGGCAGGCTCACGGTTTGTTTTGGAAATATTATCAATCGATGATGAAAACAAAATTAACAAATCAGTCGCCAGCGGTGAAGATGCATGCACTCGCTCACCGACAGCCTCGTCGGTTCAACAACTACAAAAGGCGGATCAGCATGGCCGGATTGGACAAGCGCGTAGCTACTTATGAACAGGCCCTTGAAGGCCTGACCGACAACATGACGGTACTGGCCGGCGGCTTCGGCCTGTGCGGCATCCCGGAAAACCTCATCAACGAGATCTGCCGTCGCGGCGTCAAGGGCCTGACCGTGGTCTCCAACAACTGCGGCGTCGATGGCTTCGGCCTTGGCGTACTGCTGAAAGACCGGCAGATCCGCAAGATGATTGCCTCTTATGTAGGGGAAAACGCCGAATTCGAGCGCCAACTGCTCAGCGGCGAGCTGGAAGTCGAACTGACCCCGCAAGGCACCCTGGCCGAGAAAATGCGCGCTGGCGGCGCCGGCATCCCCGCATTCTTCACCGCCACCGGCTACGGCACCCCGGTTGCCGACGGCAAGGAAGTGCGCGAGTTCAACGGCCGCAAATACATCCTCGAAGAATCCATCACCGGCGACTTCGCCATCGTCAAGGGCTGGAAGGCCGACCACTACGGCAACGTGGTGTACCGCAACACCGCGCAGAACTTCAACCCGCTGGCGGCCACCGCCGGCAAGATCACCGTGGTCGAAGTGGAAGAGATCGTCGAGCCCGGTGTGCTGTTGCCTAGCGAGATCCACACCCCGGGCATCTATGTCGACCGGGTCATCGTCGGCAGCTTCGAAAAACGCATCGAAAAGCGCACCGTCAAGGCCTGAGCGCCGTCCACCAGAACAACAAAGAGATCCTGACCATGGCATTGACCCGCGAACAGATGGCGCAACGCGTCGCCCGTGAACTGAAGGACGGCTACTACGTCAACCTCGGCATCGGCATTCCGACCCTGGTGGCCAACTATGTACCTGCCGACATGGATGTGATGCTGCAGTCCGAAAACGGCCTGCTCGGCATGGGTGAATTCCCCACCGAAAGCACCATCGATGCCGACATGATCAACGCCGGCAAGCAGACCGTCACCGCCCGCCGCGGCGCCTCGATCTTCGACTCGGCGCAATCGTTCGCCATGATCCGTGGCGGCCACGTCGACCTCACCGTACTGGGTGCCTTCGAGGTGGATGTGCAAGGCAACATCGCCTCGTGGATGATCCCTGGCAAGCTGGTCAAGGGCATGGGCGGCGCCATGGACCTGGTGGCCGGTGCCGACAACATCATCGTCACCATGACCCACGCCTCCAAGGACGGCGAGTCCAAGCTGCTGTCGCAATGCAGCCTGCCGCTGACCGGTGCCGGCTGCATCCGCAAGGTGCTGACCGACCTGGCTTACCTGGAGATCGAGGACGGCGCCTTCATCCTGCGCGAGACTGCGCCGGGCGTGAGTGTCGAGGAAATCATCGAGAAAACCGCCGGCAAACTGATCGTACCGGACGATGTGAAGGAAATGACCTTCTGATTTCACCCGCTGTGCACTGACCCTGTTGGAGCGGGTTTACCCGCGAATGCGAAGGCCACGATACCCGAGCATTTGCAGGTAGACCTGTTCCCGCAGGGTTTTTTGCGTTGTACCTGCAATTCGATAAAACCAATAAAAGGAAGTAACCGTGGAAGTAACCGTGGCCGCTGAAATGCAAGACAGCCGCTCCGCCCGCTTTGCCCTGCGCTGCTCCAACTGGGCCGAACGCTGGTTCCCAGACTCCTGGGTATTCGCTGCCCTTGCGGTGATGCTGGTATGCCTGGGTGCCCTGGCCATGGGCGCAAAGCCCACCGACACCGCAAAGGCCTTCGGCGATGGCTTCTGGAGCCTGATCCCGTTCACCATGCAGATGGCCTTCGTGGTCATCGGTGGCTACGTGGTGGCCAGCTCGCCGCCCGCCGCGCGGCTGATCGACCGCCTCGCGCGGCTGCCGAGCAATGGCCGCTCTGCCGTGTGCTGGGTAGCGCTGATTTCGATGCTGGCGTCGCTGCTCAACTGGGGCCTGTCGCTGGTGTTCGCAGGCCTTTTGGTGCGTGCGCTGGCGCGTCGCACCGAGTTGAAGATGGATTACCGCGCCGCCGGCGCCGCCGCTTACCTGGGCCTTGGCGCCGTTTGGGCGCTGGGCCTGTCGTCTTCGGCCGCGCAGTTGCAGGCCAACCCGGGCAGCCTGCCGCCGTCGATCCTGTCGATCACCGGGGTGATTCCGTTCACCGACACCATTTTCCTGTGGCAGTCGGGGGTGATGCTGGTGGCGCTGATCGTCGTCTCGCTGGTGATTGCCTATGCCACCGCTCCCGGGGCGAACAGCGCGCGCAGCGCCCAGGACTGCGGCGTCGACCCCAGCTTCACGGCCCCGCCAACGCCCCAGCGCACCCGCCCCGGCGAGTGGCTGGAATACAGCCCGATCCTGATTTTGCTGCTGGTGGCCCTGGCGGGCGGCTGGTTGTACCAGGAGTTCGCCACCAAGCCTGCAATCACCGCGATTTCCGGGCTCAACACCTACAACCTGCTGTTCATCATGCTCGGTGCCTTGCTGCACTGGCGCCCGCGCAGTTTCCTCGATGCTGTCGCCCGCGCCGTGCCGACCACCACCGGGGTGCTGATCCAGTTCCCGCTGTATGGCTCGATCGCGGCGATCATGACCCAGGTGAAGGGCGTGGACGAGCAGACCCTGGCGCACCACATTTCGCTGTTCTTCACCCAGATCGCGACCCATGACACCTATGCACTGCTGATGGGCGTGTATTCGGCAGTGCTGGGCTTCTTCATCCCCTCGGGCGGTGGCAAGTGGATCATCGAAGCCCCCTACGTGATGATGGTGGCCAACGACCTGCAGTACCACCTGGGCTGGGCCGTGCAGATCTACAACGCTGCCGAGGCGCTGCCGAACCTGATCAACCCGTTCTACATGCTGCCGCTGCTGGGTGTATTGGGGCTGAAGGCGCGCGACCTGATCGGCTTCTCGTTTGTGCAACTGCTGGTGCATACCCCACTGGTGCTGGTACTGCTGTGGGCGCTGGGTACTACTTTGGAGTACGTACCGCCGGTGATGCCTTGAAGTGATGGGGCTGGCCATGCCGGCCCCTTCGCGGGACAAGCCCGCTCCCACAGGTTCGGCGCAGTTCTCAAGCGCAGCGGAGAGCCTGTGGGAGCGGGCTTGCCCCGCGAAGAGGCCAAGCCAGGCACCAGAACAGCCTGGAAGGCGGCGGGGGTGTCAGTGCTGGCTGTTCAGGTCTTCGAGCAATGCCGCCAAGTTCGCCCGCCCTTGTTCATCCAGGCCGAACACCGGCCGACGGGGTTCACCCACCGGCAACCCGGTCAGGGCCAACCCGGCTTTGATCGTTGCCGGCAAGCCACCTTTGAGAATGAAGTCGAGCAACGGCAGCTGGCGGTAGAACAGTGCGCTGGCTTGCTTCAGGTCACCTGCCAGCACGGCCTGATAGAGCTGCTGGTTCAGCGCCGGGATCAGGTTCGGCGCCGCCGTGCACCAGCCTTTGGCCCCGGCCACGAACGCTTCCAGCGCCAATGGATTGCAGCCGTTGTAGAACGGCACCTGGCCTTCACCCAGCAGCTGCAGCTTGTGCATGCGCTGAATGTCACCGGTGCTCTCCTTGACCATGGTCACGTTGGCGACCTCACGCACGATCCGCAGGATCAGCTCCACCGGCATGTCGGTACCGCTGGTGGCGGGATTGTTGTAGAGCATGATCGGGATATCGATGGCTTGGCCGATGGCCCGGTAATGCTGAAGGATTTCCGCTTCGCCGAGCTTCCAGTACGCCGCCGGCAGCACCATCACCGCATCGGCGCCGTGGTCCTGGGCGAAGCGCGCACGGCGCACGGCACCGGCGGTGGTCAGGTCGGACACGCTGACGATGGTGGGGACGCGCCTGGCGACCTGGGCAAGGCTGTATTCGGCCACTTGCTGCCATTCGTTGTCGCTCAGGTAGGCGCCTTCGCCGGTGCTGCCCAAGGGCGCGACGGCCTGCACGCCACCGTCGAGCAGGCGCTCGATGGACTGGCCGAGGGCCGGCAGGTCGAGGCGCTCACCGTCGGCGCTGAACGGGGTGATGGTGTAGCCGATGATGCCGTTGAATTCTGTGGTCATGGTTGTGGGCTCCGCAAGCAAGGCATTCTGGGGTCAGTTCAGGCAGTCGGCGTGGGCACGCAGGCTTTGCCGGGCAAAGTAGTTGAACGCAGCGCCATGGCGCTTGGGCCGGTCGATCCAGTCGTGCGCTTCGCGCCCCAGCGCCGGGGCGATGGGCTTCACGGTGCCGGCGGCCATGGCCAGTAACTGAAGACGTGCGGCGCGCTCGATCAACTGGGCGTAGACGCAGGCCTGTTCGATGCTCGTGCCGGTAGAGAGCTGGCCGTGGTGCGAGAGCAGGATGGCGCGCTTGTCGCCGAGGGCGGCACTGATCAGCTCACCTTCTTCGTTACCCACCGGCACGCCCGGCCAGGCTTCGAGGAACGCGCAATCGTCGTACAGCGGGCACAGGTCCATGTGCGAGACCACCAGCGGCACTTCGAGCATGGACAGGGCCGCGACGTGGGTCGGGTGGGTGTGGATGATGCAGTTCACATCCGCACGCGCGCGGTACACCCAGCTGTGGAAGCGGTTGGCCGGGTTGGGCATGCCATGGCCTTCGAGGACGTCCAGGTCCTCGTTGACCAGCAGCAGGTTGCTGGCATTGATTTCGTCGAAACCCAGGCCCAGTTGCTGGGTGTAGAAGGTGCCTGGCTGCGGCCCTCGGGCGCTGATCTGCCCGGCCAGGCCAGAGTCGTGGCCATGGTCGAAGAGAATTCGGCAGGTCAGGGCCAGCTTTTCCCGTACAGTCCACGTATTATCGGCAAGCGAGCCTTGCATCTGCGTCAGGGCTTTTTGCACCAGCTGGTCTTTGCTGTGTGTCAGGGTCTTGGCCATGGGGGTGTCCTCTGTGGCGTGATGGTCGATGTCAGTGCTTGCCCGCCTCGATGCTTTGGTCGGTGGAGAGGCGGTCAATCATATGACACAAATTATCCTATATGACACAAAGTGTCATGAGCAAGTGGGTTCGCCTGGGAAAGCTGCTTCACATGTCTATCCGATTGAAATTGCTGAGAAAAAAACTGGGTATCACGCTTGAGGTGTTGGCCGGGAAGGCCGGCATGACCAAGAGCTACCTGTCCAAGGTCGAACGGGGCTTGAGCACGCCGTCGATCGCGGCCGCGCTGAAGCTGGCGCGGGCGCTGAACGTCAATGTCGAGGAGCTGTTCGCCGAGGAACAGGCCGGGCAGAGCCGCTACAGCCTGGTGCGCCAGGGCGAGCGTCAGGCCCTGGTCGGCGATGGTCATGGGCCGGGCTACGCGGCGCTGACCCACCAGGTCGGGCAGCGCAGCCTGTTGCCGTTCCTGATCCAGCCGCCGACCGAGTTCAGTGACCCGACCTTCAAGGAGCACCAGGGCGAAGAGTTCCTGTTCGTGCATGAGGGGCAGGTGGAAGTGGACTTCATGAATGAGCGCGTCTTGCTGGCGCAGGGCGATGCGCTGCACTTCAATGCCCAGACCCCGCACCGCCTGCGATCGGTAGGCGCACGCCCGGCGCAGCTGCTGGTGGTGGTCCACGACAACGGCGAGTGAGGGCCGATCGATGATCGAGGTGTCGCGGTTCTGGCGGGATCCGGCTTTGCCCTTCGTCGAAGCCCGGCGCGTCGGGGACGGGCGCAAGGTGTGCTATGCGGCCCATTCCCATGAGAGTTTTTCCATCGGCGTGATCACCGGTGGGCATTGCACCTACTTGAGTGGAGCCCGCCAGGTCGAGCTGAGCGCCGGCTCCACGGTGCTGATGAACCCGGGCGTGGTGCACGCCTGCAATCCGATCGCGGGGCAGGGCTGGTCGTACCTGATGCTGTACGTCGACATGCCGTGGTTGCAGGCGCGTGGCTTCTTGCTGCCGACGCAGACCTGGAGTAGCTCGCCTGCCTTGTACCACCGGTTGCTGCAACTGTTCGCCGATCTGTTCGACAGCGCGAACGAGAATCGGGAGGCCGGGCTGGCCTGCTTTTTCGGCGAGCTGCCCGGTTACCTACACGCCGTCGAGGGGCCTGCACGTACCCAGCACCCGCGCCTGGAAACGGCTGCAGCGTTCATTCGCGCACACCGGGCCGACCCGCTGAGTCTTGAAGATATCTGTGCTGCCAGCGGCCTGTCCCGGTCCTATCTGATACGCGCCTTCCGCCAGCGGTTTGACCTGACGCCGCATGGTTACCTGCTCGACCAGCGGGTGCAGCATGCGCGCGCGCAACTGCGCAGGGGCAGGGCGATTGCCGAGGTGGCGGTGGAGGCGGGGTTTGCCGATCAGGCGCACCTGCAGCGGGCGTTCAAGCAGCACCTGGCGGCGACGCCTGGGCACTATAGAAATGGGCTGGCCCTATCGCCGGCAAGCCGGCTCCCACAGGTTCTCCACTGCCCTCAAGGGCAAAACAGCACCTGTGGGAGCCGGCTTGCCGGCGATGAGGCCAGTACGGCCAGCATCAGAAAACCAGATACCCCGCACTGATCACCAGCAGCACAGCCAAGCCGCGATTGAGCAACCGCAAGTACCGCGGCTCACTCAACGACTGCCGAATAACGCTCCCCGCCCAAGCCCAACTGGCCACCGAGACAAAACAGATTGGTGCATAGATCCAGGTAAACCACCACAACAGCTGTTGCTCCCCGCCGGTATAGGCACCCACGCCCGCGACCGCTGCCAGCCAGGCCTTTGGATTCAGCCACTGCATCACGGCGCCATGCCAGGCCGAGGGCGCCTGATGCTGATGCTCGCCGCCCAACTGGCCGTTGTCGCTTGCCAGTTTCCAGGCCATGTACAGCAAAAACGCCACGCCGCCCCAATGCAGCGCCACGCCCAGCAACGGCCAGCGTATCAATAGCTCGTGCAGGCCCAGCCCCACCAGTACCAGCAGCAGGCAGAACCCCAGAGTTGCCCCTGTCACATGTGCCAGGCTCGCGCGCAACCCGTGGCGAACGCCACTGCCCAGCGCAACGATGTTCACCGGGCCAGGTGATATGGAAGCCGCCAGTGCGAAGGCGGCCATGGAAAGTGACAGGCTCATTGAATGTGTTCCGCGATGAAGGATGTCCGGGCATCCTGCCGCCCCGTCAGGCAGGCGTATTGAAGAAAAGTGCCCAGCGGCTTTGTTACAGGTTTTGTAATAGTTTTGCGCTATCAGAAAAACCTGCTGTGCTTGTAGGATCACCGTCCCTAATTGCTATCAAGGTCCCCATGAGCACCTTCGCGGAGCCCCCCAGTCCCCGGCCGTCCCGGCCATCTTTCCCCCGTCCCCGTGACGCCTTCTTCGTGAGTACCCGCTAATGGAATGGCTAGCCGACCCCACGGCCTGGTTAGGCCTGTTGACGCTTATCGTCCTCGAGTTGGTGCTGGGTATCGACAACCTGGTGTTCATCGCCATCCTGGCGGACAAGCTGCCACCGCATCAGCGCGACCGCGCGCGGGTGATCGGCCTGAGCCTGGCGTTGATCATGCGCCTGGGCCTGTTGGCCAGTATCTCGTGGATGGTCACCCTGACCGCGCCGCTGATCGAGGTGTTCGGCAAGAGCTTCTCCGGCCGTGACCTGATCATGCTGTTCGGTGGTGTGTTCCTGCTGTTCAAGGCCACCATGGAGCTGCATGAACGCCTTGAGGGCCACGTCACCCAGGCCAGCGGTGCGGTACGCCACGCGGCGTTCTGGCCGATCGTGGCGCAGATCGTGGTGCTGGACGCGGTGTTCTCGCTGGATGCGGTCATTACCGCTGTGGGCATGGTCGAACATCTGTCGGTGATGATGATCGCGGTGATCTTCTCGATCGGCATCATGATCGTCGCCAGCAAGCCACTGACCCGCTTCGTCAACGCCCACCCGACCGTGATCATGCTGTGCCTGGGCTTCTTGATGATGATCGGCTTCAGCCTGACCGCCGAAGGCCTGGGCTTCCATATCCCGAAAGGCTACCTGTACGCGGCGATTGGCTTCTCGATCCTCATCGAGCTGTTCAACCAGTTGGCCCGCGCCCGTCGCAAGCGCAGCCTGCAGCAGCACCGGCCGCTGCGTGAGCGCACGGCCCATGCCGTGCTGCGTCTGCTCGGCGGGCGTCGGGTCGAGGCTGACGAGGTCGGCGAGGAAATCGCCGACCTGGTGGCGGGTGGCGAAGAGCAGGTGCTGTTCGACCGACGTGAACGGGTGATGATCAGCGGGGTGCTGAACCTTGCCGAGCGGCCGATTCGTACCGTGATGACCGCCCGTGCCGAAGTCGATGTGCTTGACCTGGCGCAGCCTGCGGCCGCCATCTCCGAGGCCCTGGCCAACTCGCCGTATTCGCGTCTGCCATTGATTCGCGACGGCCGCATCGACGAGCCGCTGGGTTTCGTGCACAAGAAAGAGCTGCTCAAGGAGTTCTTGTCGGGTGCCGAGCCCGACCTTGAACGCATGGCCCGGGCACCGTTGAACCTGCTGGAGAGCTTCAGCATCCTCAACGCGCTGGAACAGATGCGCAGCCAGTCGACGCACATTGCCTTCGTGGTCAACGAATTCGGTGACTTCACCGGCCTGTTGACCATGACCGATATCCTTGAGTCGATCGCCGGTGAATTGCCGGATGCCAGTGAGGTGGAAGGCCCGGCGATCGTGGAGGAGGGGAATAGCTTTGTGGTCAGCGGTGCCCTGAACCTTAGCCAGGTCCAGGCCCGTACCGGCTTTGCCGCCCGTGCGACGGAGGACTACCAGACCCTGGCGGGCCTGGTGATGAGCCTGCTGGATCGCCTTCCGGTGGTCGGTGACCACCTGGCCTGGAACGGCTGGAGCATGACCGTAGTGGCGGTGGAGGAGCGGCGGGTGCGTCAGGTGCGCCTTACACCGAACGTCGACGCTGACGCAGCAGGTGCTTGAAACCTTCGAGCACCAGTACCAGGACTGCAGCCCAGATCGGCAGGTAGGTCAGCCACTGATCCGGGCCGATGGTCTCGCCCAATAGCAACGCAACGCCGACCAGCAGCACAGGCTCCACGTAGCTGAGCAGGCCGAACAGGCTGAATGGCAGCAAGCGGCTGGCCAGCACGTAGGCGATCAGGGCCGAGGCACTGATCGCCCCGAGCAGTGGGATCAAGCCGTACAGGCCAGGGTGCGCCAGCAGGTCAGCGCTGGTCAGTGGCCCTTGGCTGACGAAGTACAGGGCCCAGGGCAGCAGCAGGCACATGTCGCACCACAGGCCACCCAGGTGGTCGGTGCGGCAGCGCCGGCGCAGGACGAAGTAGATCGGGTAGCCGATCGTCACCAGCAGCGTTTCCCAGGCAAAGCTGCCGTTCTGGTACAGCTCGTGGCCCACGCCCAGTGCGGCGCAGCTCACCGCCACTTTCTGCAGGCGCGACAGACGTTCTCCATAAGCCAGGCGACCGGTCAGCACCATCGCCAACGGCAGGAGGAAGTAACCCATCGATACTTCCAGGCTGCGCCCGTGCAGCGGCGCCCAGAGGAACAGCCACAACTGCACACCCATCAACCACGAGGTGCCAACCATGCCCAGCAGCAGGACAGGTGTCTGGCGCACGCGTGCGAGCAAGTCTCCAACCCGCTTCCAGTCCTTGCTCACCAGCATGAACAGGGTCAGGCAAGGGAGCGTCAGCAGGGTGCGCCAGCCGAAGATTTCTTCGCCATCGAGGGGGGCAAGCAGAGAGGTATAGAAGTACATCACGGCGAACAGACAGGACGCCATGACCGAACAGAGAATGCCTTTTGACACGAATGCCTCGGATAGGGGGAGTGAGCGGGTGGATCAGCCGCGCATGATCTCAGGGGGCGCGCCCTGCGGCAACTGCTCAACCCCTGGCCGGGTGGCCAATGCCTGGAGAAATTCGGCTGCCGGCATCGGCCGGCCGAACAGGTAGCCCTGCTGGAAGTCGACGCCGTGTCGGGCCAGGTAGTCGCGCTGGACCTCGCTTTCCACACCTTCGGCGACCAGGCCCAGGCCCAGCTTGCCGGACAGTTCGATGATGCTGTCGAGGATATGCAGCGAGAGCGCATCGCCACCGATCATGGCCACGAAGCTCTGGTCGATCTTCAGGTAATCGACCTGGAACTGGCGCAGGTAACTCAGGCTCGACTGGCCGGTGCCGAAGTCGTCGAGGGCAATCATCACGCCCATCTCATGCAACTTCTCGAACAGCTCCAGGGCGACCGGGGAGGCCTCGATCAGCTTGCGTTCGGTCAGTTCCAGGGTCAGCACCACACGTCCGGGCGGGAAATGTTGCAGGAAGGTGCGGCAATCGTCGAGCAGCTCGAAGTTGCGGCAATGGTCGGCGGTGATGTTGATGGCAATGTGAAAGCCATCCTCCATCAGCGCAGCGTAGGGGGCCAGGCTGTGCGCGGCGTGCAGCATCAGCGCCCGGGTCATGTCGACGATCTGCCCGCTGTGCTCGGCATAAGGGATGAACAGGTCGGGGCGTACCAGGCCTTCCTGCGGGTGGTTCCAGCGCATCAACACTTCGGCGCCTGCCCAGCGGTAATCGTCCTTGCGCACTACCGGCTGGAAATACGGCAGAAACTCGTCGGCCTCCAGGGCGCGGCGCAGTTCGGCACGCGGCGAGTTGGCCCGGCGGATCTGCCAGCGACAGGCGATGCCGGCCACCGCGCCCAGCAACAGCAGCAGGCTGAGCAGCGCCGGGTAGTGGCTGCGCAGCAACTGGCCAGGGGTGCCGTCGCTGTAGCCGCCGTGCACGCTGAACGGGTAGCGCGTCGAACTTTGCGTCACTTCGGCGACAGGGGCGCGGGGCAGCTGGCCTTGGTGCACCAGGCCGTCCTTGCCCATCCAGTCATCGCCCACCCGCAGTTGCAGTTCCTGGTTGGGGCCGATCAGGCGCAGTGCGGTCAACAGGTGTTCGCCGTCCACGGTGGTAATGGCGCCGCGTTCGCCATCGCTGGCACGGTACACCAGCAAGGCACGGCCCGGTGTGACCGAGTTGCCATCCATCAGCCACAAGGTGCCATCGGTGTAGTCGCGGGGGTCGACAGGCTCGTCGAACTCGCCGAACAGCGACGTGCAATAGAGGGTATTGTGCTGGAACAGGTTGGTCGAACGCACGAAGGCATTGCGGGTGAGCTCGCCGCGCAGCGTCAGCTGGGTCTGTTCGCACGGGCTGCCGGCCAGGGGCAGCAGGGCCTGGGCGGTACTGGAAAGGTTGTCGAGGATATGTTCGATTTGCTCCACCACCTGGCGCGTGGTGGCTTGGCTGTCCGCACGCAGCTCGCGCTCGATTTGCCAATTCATCACGATCAGGCCGAATCCCAGCGGCAACGCGCCAACTATCCAGGGGAGCAGGGTGCGCCAGCTCCAACGGGCAGGGCGTTTAACGGTAAGGGGCATGCTGGCCTAATCTTGTGAAAGGTAACCTGCAGAGGATAGCCGTTTGTCGGCGCCGGTGGAGAACAAAAGCGCGACAAGAGAATTTACGCACTGTAGAATCGGTTTACGAATACAACAATAAGGTCCTTCATTTGCTGAAGGATCAACCCCACCGAGAATGGTCCATATGACATACCCTGGGTTCAAGCTGATCATTGGTGACTTCCTCGCCCGCAGCGTGCGCGGTATCCCCTGCTCACCGCCATTGCCGTTCCACATCCCACGCATTCAATAATCTTTCGCTGCAGATGAGGACACGAACATGGCTGATATCTTTGAAAATCCAATGGGCCTGATGGGCTTCGAATTCATCGAACTGGCTTCGCCGACCCCAGGTGTGCTTGAGCCGGTATTCCAGATACTCGGCTTCACCAAGGTGGCCACTCACCGCTCCAAGGATGTTCACCTGTACCGTCAGGGTGGCATCAACCTGATTCTCAACAACGAGCCCAAGAGCATCGCCTCGTATTTTGCCGCCGAGCATGGCCCGTCGGTTTGCGGCATGGCCTTCCGCGTGCGCAATGCCCATGAAGCCTATGCCCGTGCGCTTGAGCTGGGTGCCCAGCCGGTGGAGATCGAAACGGGCCCGATGGAGCTGCGCCTGCCAGCGATCAAGGGCATCGGCGGTGCGCCGCTGTACCTGATCGACCGCTTCGAAGAAGGCAGCTCGATCTACGACATCGATTTCAACTTCATCGAAGGCGTCGACCGCAATCCCGCGGGTGCGGGCCTGAAAATCATCGACCACCTGACCCACAACGTCTACCGCGGGCGCATGGCGTACTGGGCCGGGTTCTACGAAAAACTGTTCAATTTCCGTGAGATCCGCTACTTCGACATCAAGGGCGAATACACCGGCCTGACGTCCAAGGCCATGACTGCGCCCGACGGGATGATCCGCATTCCACTGAACGAGGAATCGTCCAAGGGTGCTGGCCAGATCGAAGAGTTCCTCATGCAGTTCAACGGTGAAGGCATCCAGCACGTGGCGTTCCTCACCGATGACCTGCTCAAGACCTGGGATGCCCTGAAGGGCTACGGCATGCGCTTCATGACTGCGCCGCCGCAGACCTATTACGAAATGCTCGAAGAGCGCCTGCCAGGGCACGGTGAGCCGGTCGACCAACTGCAGGCCCGCGGTATTCTGCTTGACGGTGCTTCCGAGTCCGGCGACAAACGTCTGCTGCTGCAGATTTTCTCGGAAACCCTCCTGGGGCCGGTGTTCTTCGAGTTCATCCAGCGCAAGGGCGATGACGGCTTTGGTGAAGGCAACTTCAAGGCGCTGTTCGAGTCCATCGAGCGCGACCAGGTTCGTCGTGGTGTGCTCAACGCTGAGTGAGCCCAGCGTAACGCCGTCAACGCGGGTTGACGGCGTTACCGCCTCGAGGGCCGCGTCGGAACATGGCCCAGTAGATGATGGAGCCGGTGACTATTCCGATCAGCACCAAAGAGGGGAGCACCAGGATCATCGACTGGCGAGCCTCCTGGGCGGAGTAGCCTTGTGCATAGCCGACCTTGAGGGTATAGCCGTACTTTTCCGATACAGCCGTCTGAAAATACTCGGACTGAGAAGGCCGGGACAGACCGCTCGCGTCCCCATTCCAGATGTAGGCGTCGCCAAATTCGAGCAGCAAGGTCAGCCCGTCCTGGAAAGCACTGAGTTCATCGCGCAGTTGATCGGCATAGCTGGTGGCCGTCGCACTGAAATCATCGCGCTGAAGCTGGTAGAGGAGAACGGCGCGACTCGGTGTCAATGTGGCGTCGACAATCAATTGCAGTGGCGCTTGTATCTCGGCGAAATCGATCGCGCCGTCAACGACACCCGCCAATGAACTGCAGTAGACCTCGCGGTTCTGGCTCAACGTGAGCGAGCGCAAGTATTGCGTCTCTGTGACTTGCTTGATCAGGCTTGGTTTCACCTCTGCACAGGGCTTGCCTGACAGTGTCAAGGCGTTGCTGACAACAGCATCTAACCTGTCCAGCGACAAATCGACTGAATAAATCGCTTCCTGTAAGGAGATCCGCGCGTTTTCCGCGAGTTTTCGATCCTGCTGGTAAACCATCACCGCGAGGCCTGAGGCGACAGGTATCAAGCTGATAGACAAGACCAGCAGAACTTCCAGCAGGGAGCGACCGATCATGGTGGTTCTTGACATAGGCCTGCGGCCCTCCGCTTCAAGGCTGTCCGGGATGGGCAGTCGAGCGAAGAGCCTAGGAAAACTGTGGCAGGTCTACTGTAATCCACTGCCGTTTTTGGCTGGGTACGCAATACGTTGATGCGTAGGACTTGTCATGGGCTGAGCTGTTCCAGCACTTTCTTCGCCAGCAGATGCGTAGAGTTTGGATTTTGCCCTGTGATCAGACGTTCGTCGGCGACCACGAATGGCGCCCAGGGATCGTCATGTTTGCTGTAAATACCTCCGCGAGCCCCCATTTCGTTTTCGGTCAGGAACGGTACGACCTTGTCCAGTTCGACAAGCTTTTCCTCGGTATTGGAGAAGCCTGTGACCTTACGGTCCTTGAGCAACAGCGTGTTGTCGCTGAGCTTGATGTTCAGCAGGCCCACCACGCCATGACACACTGCAGCGATGATGCCCTTGTTTTCGTAGATTCTGCGCGCCAGCTCCTGCAACGGCTGATTATCAGGGAAGTCATACATCACCCCATGCCCGCCGGTGTAGTAAATGACGCTGTAGTCCTCGGCCTTGACCATGCCCGGTGGCAGCGAGGCGCCCAGGCGATTCATGAACGACTTGTCGTCGTACCATTGCCAGTCCAGTTCTGGCGCCAATTGCAGGCTGTGTGGGTCGATCGGCACATAGCCGCCCTCGGGGCTTACATAGTCAACGCTGTACCCCGCTTTTTGCACCACATCAACGAAATGCACGGCTTCACCCAGCCACAGGCCGGTGGCCCGGTTCAGTTCCGGGTACTTGGCGGTGTTGGTCAACACCACGAGAATTTTCTTGCTCATCACCACACTCCGGTCTGTAGTAATAAGGAAAGTTGCGCCATGACGCACTGAAACCTAGTGAGCATAGCTGCCGGATGCAGGTACGCACACCAATAGTGGCTGTGTGCTACTGTTGTTGGGGGGCCATTACCCGTGAATATTCTGCTGATTCAATGGCGAGCCCTTTGCGCATACCAGGGATTTTGGCGCTGAAAGAGGAACAGATGATGTGCGAATCGCTTGTTTATTCAGCGTTACCGTGGAATCACGACAATGGTCGCTAAAAACGGTCGGAGCAAATTGTCGGCGCAGCGCATCCAATTGACTTCGTTGGCCACATCGACCAGCGGTATGGGCGAGTTGATCGCCGCACATGATTGGCAGCGAACCGCGCTTGGGCCATTGCCGTTGTGGCAGGCGCCGTTACGTTTGGCGGTCGACGCGATGCTCATGTCGCCCTTTCCCAGCGCTGTGGTCTGGGGCCCAGACCTGACGGTGATTCACAACACGGCGTACGTGAGGTTGCTCGATGGCCTGAACGCTGCCCTGGGCAAGCGATTCGACGCGTTGTGGGAAAAAAACTGGGAAGAGGTGGGGCCGTGGGTGTTCAAGGCACTGCAGGGCCATGCCAGCTTTGTCGAAGACCAACCGCTGTGGGTCGTTTCCGCCAATGACGGTGTCAAGGCCTGGTACGCCTTCAGCTATACGCCGATCTGCGACGAGCAGCGGGAAGTGGCGGGGTTTCTGCACACGGTCATCGAAACCACCGCCAGTGTCGATGCGCTGAACAATTGGCGTGAGCAGGCCCAGGCCTTCGAGCAGCAGATCAAGCGCTATCTGGTCGATCGCGAATCGATCTGGCAACTGTCACGCGATGCCATGATCACCGTGACCCGCGACCTCCGGTTGCAGGCGGCCAACCCCGCCTGGCTGCGTATTCTCGGCTGGACCATGGCCGAGGTGCATGACATCCCGATCCTGCAGCTGGTGCACCCGGCCGACCGGGCCGAAGTAGAAGTGGCGGTGATCGATTTCGTGCGTGACCAGGGCGCCGAACAGTTGGAAACCCGCCTGCGCCATAGCGATGGGCATTATCGGTGGTTCCGCTGGACGGCCAAGTTCGACGGTACCTTTCTGACCGCCGTAGGGCGTGACATCACCGATGACCGCGAGGAGGCGATGCGCCAGTCTCAGGCGCTGCTGCGCGGCAACCAGCAACTGGAAGTGGTGAGCCACCTGGCAGGCGGCATGGCCCATGAGATGAACAACTTGTTGTCGGGCATCAGTGGCAGCCTGGAGTTGCTGCAGCGACGGCTGAGCCAAGGGCGCCTGGAGCGGATCGATCATTATGTCGTCCTGGCCCGCGATTCGGTCCAGCGTGCCATGACCCTCACCCACCGTCTGCTGGCCTTTTCCCGTCACCAGCCGCTTTCACCGAAACCGCTCGATATCAACCGCCAACTGTCAACCATGGAACCTTTGCTGCACCAGGTATTGGGGGCGGAGATGCGCTTGCTCTGGCAGATGGACGTGGAGCCTTGGGCAGTCTGCCTGGATGACTCGCAACTGGAAACGACCCTGGTCAACCTGTGTGCCAATGCGCGCGATGCCTGCCTGGGGCGTGGCACTGTGACGGTACGCACGACCAACACGCGTCTGACTGCCGCTTTTCCCGATGAAGCGGGTCTGCAGCCGGGCGACTACGTCGCCGTGCACTTCTCGGACGATGGCCATGGCATGCCGGCCGAAGACGTGGCCAGGGCGTTCGAACCGTTTTTCACCACCAAGCCCGTCGGGCGCGGGGCCGGGCTGGGGCTGCCGATGATCCATGGGTTCGTCGGCCAGTCCGGTGGCTACATGTGGATCGAGTCCGTCCAGGATCAAGGAACAACGATTTCCATGCTGTTTCCCCGTTGTGCCGAAGCCATCCCTGAAGTGCCGCCTGTACGTGTGCCGACCGTACTGCGGGCCAATGGGCAGCGTGTGCTGCTGGTGGACGATGAGCACAACCTGCGCCTGTTGATGCGTGAATACCTTCGCGAACGGGGTTTCGAGGTGTGTGACGTCACAGATGCCAATTCGGCGTTGGATCGCTTCCGTCACAAGGGGTCCTTCGATCTGGTCATCACCGATATCGGTTTGCCGGGCGGGTTCAGCGGGCGCCAGGTCGCCAGGGCGATGCGCATGATCAAACCGGAACAGAAGATTCTGTTCATCACCGGCTATACCCACCCCACCTTGGAATCGCAGCTGCTCGACGCGCCCGGTACAGCGCTGTTGCTCAAACCTTTCCCGCTGGAGACCCTGGCCGACCAGGCGATGCTGATGCTCACCGAATGAACCCGATCAACGGCCACCGAGCATCTGCGCGATCTGTGCCTGCAGCTGCTTGAGTTCGAACGGCTTGCAGATCAGTTGCATGCCCGGGGCGAGAAAGCCCTCCCGGGCTGTTGCGGTTTCAGCGTAACCGGTGATGAACAGCACCGGCAGTTGTGGGCGCAAGGTGCGGGCGATTTCTGCCAGCTGGCGGCCGTTCATGCCCGGCAGACCAACGTCGCTGACCAGCAGGTCGATGGCTTCGCCGGATCCCAATATCTGCAGCGCTTCGCTGGCATTGCTGGCGCTATGGCAGGGGAAACCGTCCTCCTGCAGGGTCTGGTGCAACAGTTGGCGCACATGCGGGTCATCTTCGACCAGCAATACACAACGCCCGTTGCCGCCCTTAGGCGGCGCTGGCGTCGTTTTCTGCACCGGCGTGCGACCGTGATGGCGGGGCATGAACAGTTCTACTCGCGTGCCATGGCCGATCTGGCTGTGCAGCACCACATGGCCGTGGGATTGTTTGCTGAAGCCGTACACCATCGACAGGCCCAGCCCGATACCCTGGCCGACCGGCTTGGTGCTGAAGAACGGCTCGAAGGCATGCTCCAGAGTGCTTTCCGACATGCCCTGGCCTTCATCGATGACGCTCAGGCAAGCATAATCGCCGGCGCTCAAGCCGGTGCCCGCCAGTTGTTGGGTCCGGACCTGCCGGTTACTCGCCTCGATACGCAGTAGGCCGCCGCTGGGCATGGCTTCACAGGCGTTCAGCAACAGGTTGTCGATGGCTTCCTGCAGCTGTGTCTGGTCTGCCTGTACCGGCCAAAGGTCGGGGGCCAGCTGCAGTTGCAGGTTCACGCTGGCCGTGAGCACTGATTTCAGGCGCTGCGTCTGTAGCAATGTGGGCAGGTCGATGCACTGGTTGTGCAGCGACTGGCGGGACGAAAACGCCAACAACCGGTGGGTGAGCTGGGCCGCGCGCGACACCGCTTCCAGGCCCATGTGCAGGACGCCCTCCAGGCCCTCGCAGCGCCCCTGTTTCAAGCGCCGGTCGATCAGCTCGAAACTGCCGCCAATACTGGTCAGCAGGTTGTTGAAGTCGTGCGCCACACCGCCTGCCAATTGGCCGATCGCTTCCATCTTGCGGGCCTGGTGCTTGGCCAGCGCTTCACGCTGCTGCGCTTCGCTGCGAGCGTCCAGGCGCTGCTGCAGATCCATTAACTGATCACGTGCCAGGTATTGGCGCCGGCGGGTGCGCAGGGCGGTCTGGATCAGTTGCAGCAGTTGCGCTTCTTCGAACGGCATGACCAGCAGGGTCAGGTTGCCCAGCGGGTGATCGGCGGGCGTGGTGGTAGTGGTCGAGGTCGCGGTGAGCATCACGATCGGCAGGTCGGACCACTTGGGTTGCTGGTCGATGAATTGCTGCAGAACAGCCCCAGGGCTTTCGTTCAGTGTGTTTTCGGCGATGATCGCCAGCCCTGCGCCTTCGACCAGACCCGCCTGCAGGCCGGACATGTCGCGGGCGCACAGGCTTTGCACACCCGCGGCCGTCAGCAGCCGCGAAGTGTCTGTGGCAACCTGCGTTGGCGCCAGGATCACGGCACGTTCGTCCAGTGACACAGAACTGGCCAATGCGTATCTCCTTTGACAGTGGGCAAGGCCGATGCTGGGTCATGCCGTCAGGGGTCCGATACCCACTGGACCACAGCCACTTGCCAAGGGTTCAACGCAACTACAGGCCCTGCTGCAGATACGGATCGTCCGGGTTCTGCCGCTCCAGTTCGGCCAGCAGTACTTGCACGTTCTGCAGTTGCCCGGTCTCTTTCCAGTACTCGATGAGCAATACCCGTGCGGCGCGGTTGGCCGGTTGCCGGCTGAGCAGGGTTTCCAGTTGCTTTTGCGCCGCATCGGCCTGCTCCAGGTCGTGCAGGGTCACCGCCAGGGTATAGCGATAAGCGGCGTTGTCCGGCTCCAGCTCGACGGCGCGCGACAAGGCAAGCAGGGCATATTCGCGCTGATCGTGGCGGATCAGCCAGCGCCCCAGCTGGTTTTGCAGGAACGCCGAGTCCGGGCGCAAGGCCAGCGCCTTGGCCAGTACCTGCCTGGACTGGTCATGGTGACCCTGGCGTTCGAGCAGGCGGACCTGGGTGGCCAGCGCATCGAGGCTGTCCGGGTCCACTGCGAGGCTGCGTTGCAAGGCGATGGATGCCTGCGTGTAATCATTTTCGTGCAGGTACAGACGCGCCAGGTGCACTTGCGCTGCGGCGTCGTCGGGTTGTTGCTCCAACACCTGCTGGTACTGCTCCAATGCCGCTTGCAGCGGGCCGAAATACAGGCCGATGGCGTCGGGGTCGAGGCCCAGCAGGGCATCGACCGCGGCAAACCGCACGCTTTGCTCGTCATCGTCCAGCAGCGGCCCCAGTATCAGGCTGCGCTGCGCGGCCGGGACCAGGCGGCGAAGACTGGCGATGGCGGCGCGGCGCACCAGCGGTTCATCGGCGTCCAGCCCCGCACGCGCCAGTTTCAGCGCTTGTGGAGAGGGGTAGTTGGGCAGTTCGGCAAACAGCGCGGCACGGCGGATCGGTGCCAGGTCGTCACGTTGCAGTTGCTGGTACAACACCCGCGCGGCGCCCGGTCGGCCTTCGTGGGCCATGCGCAAGGCCTTGGCATAGCTGTGCGCAGGCAGGACCGGTGGCGCTGTCGGGGTATCCCGCCGAAGGTAGCCGATGGTGACCGATACCAGGATCAGCAGCAGCAAGGCGATCAGGTAGCGGTGGCGTATGGGCATCGTGCGAACCATGGCGGTGGGAGGGAAGAGCTTGGGGCAGAATGCCGTGGGCTGCAAGCACCGTGGCTTGCCGGCGATAAGGCCCGTGCAGCCCACATAAAAAAGCCCCGCGGGCCAAGGCCTGCGGGGCAAAAGGTTGGGAGAGACCAACCAAAGGAGTCGTTGCAAAGGGGAGGTTCAGCGCGCGCTGGCGACCGTTTCGGGCTGCCAGCCGCCGCCGAGCGCCTTGTAGATCGACACGATGCCGCGATACAGCTCGACTTCGCCCACGGCCTGGGCATCTTCGGCGCTCAGCCGTTCACGTTCGGCATCGAGCAGCACCAGGTAGTCCACCGTGCCTTCGCGATAGCGCACCGAAGCCAGCTCCGCCGCCTTGCGGCTGCTGTCGCTCTGGCGCATCAGTGACAACAGCCGCTGCTGGGTCTTGTCGTAGTCGCTGAAGGCGTTGGCCGATTCTTCCAGGGCCAGCAGCACCTGCTGTTCATAGCTGGCCAGGGCCCCTTCGGCATCGGCCTTGGCGCCGCGCAGGCGGGCCCGCACGCTGCCCAGGTCGAATGCCGCCCAGGTGATGCTCGGCCCCAGCGCCCAGGCATTGGCCGCCGCCGAACCGATCTGCGAACCGCGTGCCGCGGTAAAGCCGAGGAAGCCACTGAGGCTCACCCGAGGGAACAGGTCGGCGGTGGCCACGCCGACATTGGCGGTGGCTGCCGCCAGCTGGCGCTCGGCGCTGCGGATATCCGGGCGACGGCGCAGCAGCTCGCCGGGGTCGCCCACCGGCAGGGCCTTGGCGATTGCGGGCAGGGCCTTGGGCGAAAGGTCCACGCTCAAGGCGTCCGGACGCTGGCCGAGCAGGGTGGCGATGCGGTGGCGAGCCCTTGCCTGTTCAGCCTGCAGTTGCGGCACGGTGGCCTCGACCCCGGCCAGACGCGCATCGGCACGCACCACGTCGAGTTCGTTGCCGACCCCGGCGTCACGCAGGGTCACGGTGATGTTGCGCGACTCTTCCTGGGTCTTGAGGTTGGCCACGGCGATCTTCTCGCGCAGTTGCGCCCCGCGCAGCTGGCCGTAGGCGTCGACCAGCTCGGCGATCAGGCTGACCTGCAGCTGTTGCAGGTCGGCCTGGGCGGCCGCTTCCTGGGCTTCGCTGGCTTCGATCTGGCGCTGGATGCGGCCGAACAGGTCGAGCTCCCAGGCCATGTCCAGGCCCAGGTCGTAGCGTTCGCTGTTGACCCGCTGGTCGGTCTGGCCAGGGATCTGGCCCTTGCCGATTTCGCTGCTGACGCGGCTGGTGACCACCGGCAACTGGTCGTTGGCGGCGTCATCGCGGATCGCCCGTGCCGACTTGAGCCGGGCAAAGGCCACCCGCAGGTCGCGGTTGCCGTCCAGCGATGCCTGCACCAGCTGGTTCAGCACCGGGTCGTCGAACTGCTTCCACCACACGCTCTCGAAGCGGCTGCGGTCGAAGGCCTTGGCTTGCAGCTCGGTATCGACACGTGCAGGCTCGGTGTCCGGCGCCTTGTAGTCAGGGCCTACCGCACAGGCCGCCAGGGCCAGGGCCAGCAGGCTCGGGGTCAGGGGTTTGAGCAGGTTCATGCGTGGCTCTCCAGCGAGTGAGCGCGTTCGGCCTTGCGGGCCTGGCGACGCTCGACGAAACGGCGGATCAGGAAGAAGAACACCGGGGTCAGGAACAGCCCGAACACGGTCACACCGATCATCCCCGAGAACACCGCGACACCCATGGCATGGCGCATTTCAGAACCGGCACCGGAGGAGAACACCAGCGGTACCACGCCCATGATGAAGGCGATGGAGGTCATCAGGATCGGCCGCAGACGCAGGCGGCAGGCTTCCAGCACCGCAGCCAGAGGGTCCAGCCCCTTGGCCTGTTCGTCCTTGGCGAACTCGACGATCAGGATCGCGTTCTTGCACGCCAGGCCCACCAGCACGATCAGGCCGATCTGGGTGAAGATGTTGTTGTCGCCACCCGAGACGATCACCCCGGTAATGGCCGACAGCAGAGTCATCGGCACGATCAGGATCACCGCCAGCGGCAGGCTCCAGCTCTCGTACTGGGCCGCCAGTACCAGGAACGCCAGCAGTACGCAGAGCGGGAACACCAGCAGGGCGGTATTGCCCGAGAGGATCTGCTGGTAGGTCAGGTCGGTCCACTCGAAGGTCATGCCGTTGGGCAGTTCTTCCTTGAGCAGCTTCTCGATGGCCGCTTCAGCCTGGCCGGAGCTGTAGCCCGGTGCTGCCGCGCCATTGATTTCCGCCGTGATGAAGCCGTTGTAGTGCATCACCCGATCGGGCCCGGAGGTGTCGCTGACCTTGAGGAAGGTCGCCAGCGGGATCATCTCGCCGAGGTTGTTGCGCACCTTCAACTGGCCAATCTGTTCGGCATCGAGGCGGAACTGCTGCTCGGCCTGGACGTTGACCTGGTAGGTGCGGCCAAAGCGGTTGAAGTCGTTGGTGTACAGCGAGCCCAGGTAGACCTGCAAGGTGTCGAAGATATCGTTGATGGCCACGCCGTGGGTCTTGGCCTTTTCCCGGTCGATGGCGGCATCGACCTGCGGCACGTTGACCTGATAGCTGGTGAACAGCCCCGCCAGTTCCGGCACGTTCTGGCTCTTGGCGATGATGTTCTGGGTTTCCTTGTACAGCGCTTCGTAGCCCAGGTTGCCACGGTCCTCGATCTGCAGGCGGAAACCACCAATGGTGCCCAGGCCCTGTACCGGCGGCGGTGGGAAGATGGCGATGTAGGCGTCCTGGATGTCGACGAACTGGGCGTTCAGCGCGGCGGCGATGGCGGCGGCCGACTGGCTCGGGTCCTTGCGCTCGTCGAACGGCTTGAGCGGGGTGAACACGATGCCGCTGTTCGGGCTGTTGGTGAAGCCGTTGATCGACAGGCCAGGGAAGGCGACCGAGTCGGCAACACCGGGTTGCTTCAGGGCAATTTCGCTCATGCGCTTGATCACCGCCTCCGTGCGGTCGAGGCTGGCGGCGTCAGGCAACTGGGCGAAGGCCACCAGGTACTGCTTGTCCTGGGCCGGCACGAAACCGGTCGGGGTGGACGAGAAGCCCAGGTAGGTCAGGCCCATGAGGCCGGCATAGACGAACAGGGCGATGCCGCTGGAACGGATGACCCGGCGCACGCCGCCGACGTAGCGGTGGCTGGCGCGATCGAAGAAGCGGTTGAACGGGGCGAACAGCCAGCTGCCCAGCAGTTTGTCGAGGAACCGCGAGAACCGGTCCTTGGGTGCATGGTGGTCCTTGAGCAATACGGCAGCCAGGGCCGGCGACAGGGTCAGCGAGTTGAACGCCGAGATCACGGTGGAGATGGCGATGGTCAGGGCGAACTGCTTGTAGAACTGCCCGGTAAGGCCGGAGATGAACGCGGCAGGTACGAACACGGCGCACAGCACCAGTGCCGTGGCGATGATCGGCCCGGTCACTTCGCTCATGGCCTTTTGCGTGGCCTCCAGCGGTTTCAGGCCCAGCCCGATATTGCGTTCGACGTTCTCCACCACAACGATGGCGTCGTCCACCACGATACCGATGGCCAATACCAGCCCGAACAGCGACAGGGCGTTGAGCGAGAAGCCGAACAGGTGCATCACCGCGAAGGTACCGATCAGCGACACCGGCACGGCCAGCAACGGGATGATCGAGGCGCGCCAGGTCTGCAGGAACAGGATCACCACCAGCACCACCAGCACCAGCGCTTCGAACAGGGTGTGCACCACCGCTTCGATGGAGCCGCGTACGAAGATGGTCGGGTCGTAGACGATGCTGTAGTCCATCCCCTCGGGAAAGTCCTTCTTCAGCTCGGCCATCTTCGCCCGCACTTCATCGGAGATTTCGATGGCGTTGGAGCCTGGGCGCTGGAAGATCGGGATGGCCACCGCCGGCTGGTTGTTCAGCAGCGAACGCAGGGCGTACTGGCTGGAGCCGAGTTCGACCCGGGCGATGTCCTTCAGGCGGGTGATTTCGCCATCTTTACCTGCACGAACGATGATGTTCTCGAACTCTTCCTCGTTGACCAAGCGACCCTGGGTGTTGATCGACAGCTGGAAGCTGGTCGAACCAGGGGCGGGCGGGGCGCCCAGCTGGCCGGCGGCGACCTGGCGGTTCTGCTCGCGGATGGCGGCGACCACGTCACTGGCGGTCAGGTTGCGCGAGGCGGTCTTGTTCGGGTCGAGCCACACACGCAGCGAGTAGTCGCCCATGCCGAACAGCTGCACATCGCCCACGCCGCCCAGGCGTGCCAGTTCATCCTTGATGTTGAGGATGGCGTAGTTGGACAGGTAGAGCATGTCGTAGCGGTTGTCCGGCGAGGTCAGGTGCACGACCATGGTCAGGTCGGGCGAGGCCTTGTCGACGGTGATGCCGATCCGTGTCACTTCCTCCGGCAGCTTGGGCTGGGTGCGGGTGACGCGGTTCTGCACCTGCACCTGCGCGTTGTCGAGGTCCGTGCCCAGGGCGAAGGTGATGGTCAGGGTCAGCTTGCCGTCGGCGGTGGACTGCGAGGACATGTACAGCATGTTCTCGACACCGGTGATGGCCTGCTCCAGGGGCGCGGCGACGGTTTCGCCGATGACCTTGGGATTGGCGCCCGGGAAGTTGGCACGCACCACCACGGTGGGCGGTACCACTTCCGGGTATTCGCTGATCGGCAGCTGGAACAGCGAGATGGTGCCCGCGATCAGCAGTACCAGCGACAGCACGGCAGCGAAGATCGGCCGGGTAATGAAGAATTTCGAAAAGTTCATCGGTGTGATCCCTTAACCGCGCGGCGACTGGGCGCTGGCGACTTTCTCAGTGGAGCCCGCTACCTTCTGCGCGGTGTTGCTGGCCTCGAGGGCCTGGCGCTGCTGGGCGAGGGCGGCGAGGGTCTGTTCGCTGGCCATCGGTGCCTCGATCGGGGTTACCGGCGAGCCTGGGCGAACCCGTTGCAGGCCCCTGACCACGATGCGGTCGTCCTTGGCCAGGCCGCTGCGCACGATGCGCAGGCCTTCGAGCTTAGGCCCCAGTTCGACGGCGCGGTAGGTCGCCTTGTTGTCCTTGTCCATGACCAGCACGAACTTCTTGCCAAGGTCGGTGCCGACCGCTTCATCGTTGATCAGCATGGCGTCGTACTGGGCGCTGCCGACCAGTTTCAGGCGCGCATACAGGCCCGGGGTGAACTGGCCGTCGCGGTTGTCGAACACGGCGCGGCCACGGATGGTGCCGGTGCGCGGGTTGACCTGGTTGTCGACGAAGTTCATCTGGCCCAGGTGCGGGTTGCCGGTTTCGCTGGTCAGGCCGAGGTACACCGGGGTGCTCTGGCCGCGCTGGCCGTCGCGCGCCAGTTGGGTGTACTTGAGGTACACGCGCTCGTCGGCGTCGAAGTAGGCGTACACCTTGTCGGTGGAGACCACGCTGGTCAGCGGCGTGACATCGGCGCTGACGATGTTGCCGGCGGTGAACTGGGCGCGGCTGACGCGGCCACTGATCGGCGCGGTGACGCGGGTGAAGCTCAGGTTCAGGCGCGCCAGGTCGAGCTGGGCCTGGATCGCGTCGACCCCGGCGCGGGCTTCGGCGGCGGCGCTGCTGCGCGATTCGGCAAGCTCGGCGGAGATCGCGTTGCTGTCGCGCAGACGCTCGCCACGGCGAGCTTCGTTGGCGCTGCGAATGGCAGTGGCCTTGGCCTGCTGCAGCTGCGCTTCGAGGCGGCGGACTTCAGCCTGGAACGGGCGTGGGTCGATCTGGAACAGCAGGTCGCCTTTCTTGACCTGGGCGCCCTCGGTGAAGGCCACCAGGTCGATCTGGCCGGAGACCCGTGGGCGTACTTCGACGGTTTCCGGGGCTTCGAGGCGGCCGGTGAATTCGTCCCATTCGTTGATCGGCTGTTCGATCACCTTGGCCACGCTGACCTTTGGCGCGGCGGGCGCCTGCACAGCGTCCGGGGTTCGGCCACAAGCGCTGAGCACCACCACTGCGAGGGCAGCGAGGGGGAAGCGCAAGGGTTTGAGTGAGTGGTCCATGGAGAACTCCGCCAAGATATTAGTAGTGGGCGGAGTGTGAGTGCCTTGCGCGCGGCGCACGAATCGAACGCAGCGAAGGTTATTATCACGGGCAATGATATGTCGGCATGTTTCATCGATGGCGGGCATGGTAGGGTGCCCGTGCCGGCCCTTTCGCGGGACAAGCCCGCTCCCACAAGTTCTCCACTACCTCAGGTAGTGCGCAGTTGTTGTGGGAGCGGGCTTGTCCCGCGAAGAGGCCGGCACAGACATCCTGCATGTGATCCAAGGCGCAATCGTGAACACCACCCCCAAATTCCCCAGTCCCCTCGGCATCGTCTGGCTGGGCGTACTGCAAATCCTGGTCTGGGGCGGTTCCTTCTTCCTCATGGCGGTCATGGCCGACCCGATCAGCCGCGACACCGGCTGGCCCAGTCAATGGGTCTACGGCGCACTTTCGCTGAGCCTGATGGTTTCGGCCCTGTTGGCCCCACTGAGCAGCCGTCTGGTCGCCCGCTACGGCGGCCGCCCGCAAATGGCCGCCAGCGGCGCTGTGGTCGCGCTGGGCCTGCTGATCATGGCCGCCAGCCACAACCTGGCGTTGTTCCTGCTGGCCTGGGCAGTGATTGGCGTGGGCATGGCCATGGGGCTCTACGAAGCCCTGTTTTCCACCCTCGGCGGGTTGTATGGGGAGGGTGCAGGCAAGGCCATCACCGGCATCACCCTGATCGCCGGTTTCGCCTCGACCCTGTCCTGGCCCATCGTGGCACTGGCCATCGAGCACCTGGGCTGGCGGGTGACCTGCGTCGGCTACGCGCTGGTGTTGATCGTGGTGGTGGCGCCGCTGTACTGGCGGGTCCTGCCCGCAGGTGGACGGGTCGAGCCGCGCAAGCAACAGCAGAGCGCTGACGGGGGCGAGGTGGACCGTCAGCTCTACCTGCTGCTGACCAGCCTGTTCGCCATTGGCGCGATCATCATGACGGCCATTGCCGTGCAGCTGGTGGCCGTGCTGCAGGGCCTCGGGCATTCGCTACCGGCGGCCATCGGCCTGGCCGCGATGCTCGGCCCCAGCCAGGTGGCCTCGCGGGTGCTGCAGATTCTTGCAGGCAAGCGGCATCCGGTCTGGACGGCGCTGGCCTGGGTGAGCCTGGTGCTGGTCGGCCTGCTGCTGGTCACGCTGGTGCCGGCGGCCACCGCCGTGGGCCTGCTGGTGTTCGGTTGCGGCAATGGTCTGCGGGCGATCGTGCGGGGGTTGCTGCCGCTGGCGATGATGCCACCTGCGCAATACGTGCTGCTGATGGGGCGCATGTCGCGGCCATCGCTGATCGGGCAGGCGTTGACGCCGCTGGTGGGGGGTTACCTGTTCGAGCATTTTGGCGCGATGGGGGTGCTGGTAACGCTGTGCCTGCTGGCGTTGGTCAACGTGGGCTTGGTGCTGGCAGTGTTGCGCAGGGTACGGCGCAGCGCCTGCTCGGGTTGAAGCATCCGACCAGCCGCATTGGCGCGCCGGCGCCGGGTGCACTAGCGTTTTGTTCAACTTCGCCAGCAGCGTTCATCGCGCTGGGTCTGCGAACATCGACGTCAGTCCTCCCTCGCTGTGAGACCAGACACCTATGCAGGACCCGCGCCCGAACCCGACGCTGCCCCTGGAATACTGTGCCGAACGGCCGATCGTCAGCGACTTCCTGCAGCAGGCGAAGCGTGCGCCCGATGCCCCGGCGATCATCGGCGAGCGCGCAAGCTGCAGCTATCAGCAGTTGCAGCGGATCAGCCAGGGCATCGCCAGCTTCTTGCTCGAACACGGTACCGCTGGCACCGACCGGGTGCTGATCGTCTGCAGCCGCGGCGCCGGCCTGGTCTACGCCATGCTCGGCGCGCTACGCGCCGGCTTGCCCTTCAGCGTGGTCGATGTGGCCTACCCGGCAGCCCGCATCGCGCAGCTGGTCGATAGCCTGGAGCCGGCCTTCATCCTGCTCTGTGGCGATGCACAGGTCGCCCTCCCGGCAGGCCGTAGCCCGGCGCAGCTTGTCCGGGTACCGGAAGCACCCGCCCAGGCCTTGCAGCAGTTCCCCGAGCAGTCCAGGACCCTGCCCGAAATCGATGCCAGCCGTCCCGCCTATATCACGTTCACCTCCGGCAGCACCGGCACCCCCAAAGGGGTCGTGACCCATCACGCCCCCTTGGTGCATTTCATCGACTGGCATGTGCGCCGCCACGGTTTCACCGAGCGTGATCGCTTTTCGCTGCTCTCGGGGCTGGGGCACGACCCGGTCTACCGGGATATCTTCACGCCCTTGTCGATTGGCGCGGCGGTGGTCTGTCCGGCTCAGTGCACACTCATCCATCCGGCGCAGCTGGCAGCCTGGATACGTCACCATGGCATCTCGGTCATCCACCTGACACCGCCCCTGGGCAAGCTGATCGCGACCGGCGCGAGCATCGACCCGCAGCCGTTCGGTCAACTGCGCTGGCTGTTCTGGGGCGGCGATGCACTGAGCCCCACGCTCTACCAGACGATGCGAACGATCGCACCCAATGCCACCAGCGTGAATTTCTATGGCACCACGGAAACGCCGCAGGCGATGGTGTTCCATCAACTCGATGGGCAGCCTGGGCAGACGGCGATACCGCTGGGCAAAGGCATCGACGACGCCCAGGTGCTGGTGGTGGGCGAACAGCAACAGTTGGTCGGCGAAGGCGAGGTGGGCGAAATCCTTATCCGCAGCCCGTACCTGTCGATGGGTTACTGGCGGGACGCGGCGCTGACTGCGGAAAAGTTCGTGGTCAATCCGTTTACCGGCGCGCAGGGCGATACCTGCTACCGCACGGGCGACCTGGGCACCTATCTGCCTGACGGCAGTGTCGCCTTCCTCGGCCGGGCCGACTGCCAGGTGAAGATTCGCGGCCATCGCATCGAGCTGGCAGAAATCGAAAGCGTGCTCGCCCGGCAGCCGCAGATCGAGCAGTGCGTGGTCGTGGCCAGCGCCGACAGTGCAGCACCAAGGCTGATCGCCTACTGCGTCGCGCGATCCACTGTTGCGCCTGCGCAGTTGCGCGAGACCCTCGCAGCGCAGTTGCCGGACTACATGGTGCCCGCGCAGTTCGTGTTCATCGAGGCGATACCGCTGACACCCAATGGCAAGATCGATCGGCGGGCATTGCCGGCACCCTCCGATGGCCTGGGGACATCGGAGGGTGCCAGCGAGGCGCTGACGCCTTTGACGAAAAAATTGGCCGATGCCTGGGCCAAGATACTCCAGGTGCCGCGCATCGATGCCAACTTGAGCTTCGTAGAGCTGGGCGGCGATTCGTTGTCGTTCGTCCAGGCTTCGATGGTGCTCGA
Organism: Pseudomonas sp. GM84; assembly: GCF_000282535.1. Lineage (GTDB taxonomy): Bacteria > Pseudomonadota > Gammaproteobacteria > Pseudomonadales > Pseudomonadaceae > Aquipseudomonas. The sequence goes on from NZ_AKJC01000123.1 coordinate 48,412, forward strand.
AGAACTCATCGGGCAATTGCCGGCGCGCTGGGAACTGATCCCGGTGAAACGGCTGGCCGAACTGGCCGGTCAGGCCAAGGCGCCCAGGCACGCACTGCGGGCGATGGAGATGCCGGTATTGATGCGCATGTTGTCGATCCTGCTGATCGTCATGGGGCACCTGGGCGTGCTCGGCAAGGGGGTGATCACGGGCGAAACCACCGCGCTGTTCCTGGTGTCCGGCATCGGCCTTGCCAGGTTCCAGGTCAACGCGATCAATGAGCGCGGCGACGCCCGTGTGCTGCTCAAGTCGATGCTCGCCATCGCGTTGCCAACCGTGCTGTATACCGCGCTGGTGCAGTGCCTGTTCGACAAGGTGCACTGGCAATCGCTGCTGCTGATTTCCAACTGGTTCCCTGCCGAACTGGTAGGCCATTTCAGCTACTGGTACATCGAAGTGCTGGTGCAGATGCTGCTGATCGTCGGCCTGGTCCTGTCGATCAGGCCGGTGCGCCTGCTGATCATGGCCGACCCGTTCCGCCATCTGTTGCTGGCCGCGTGCGTCCTGCTGGTGACGGACCTCGTGCTCGGCCGCTGGGTGTTCGACGCCACGCCGCTTTACAACCGCGTCCCCCAGCATTACCTGGCGGCCATGGTGCTGGGCATGGCCGTGCAGTACGCCGATTCGACGTCGCGCAAATGGCTGGCCAGTGCGGTGGCCGTGGTGGTGATCGGCGAACTGGAGATCGTCGCCATCGCAGGCTATGGCTGGGATGCGTGGCTGAGCGGGGTGCATATCGACATCGCCTTGCCGGCGGTGCTGGCGCTGATCTGGTTCAGGTCGGTGCCGGTACCCGCTGCTGTGGCACGGGCCGGTGCGCTGATTGCCTCGTCGACCCTGTTCATCTACCTGACCCATTACCAGTTCCAGTCCGTGGCCCGGCGTATCAGCGATCAGCCGCTGGTCGCCGTGGCCGTGGCCATCGTCGGCGGCATCCTGGTGGCCTACTGTTGGAACGCTTCGCTGGGCCTGGTCCTGAAACGCTGGAGCCGGGCACGCAAGAAGCGCGCGGCCGATACCCTGGAACCTGTCGCTTGAGCGGCGTCAGGGGTTGCCTGGCGCCAGGCCATTGAGCAGCAAGCGTACTGACGAGGCTGTTGCGGCCTGGTAGTCGATACGTTGCTGGGTATCTTTCGGCGCGTGCCAGCATCGGTCGATGCACGCTTGGGCAATGGCCCAGACCGACGGCAGCACGTGCTCCGGGTTGACCGCTGCCAATTGCCCGCTGCCGACCCATTGGCGAATGTGGGCGGTATTTTCCTGAGCCTGGCAGGCCCAGCGTTCGAGAAAGTCCCCCGGAATGCGTCGGCCACCTTCCTTGAGCTCCTGCAACAGCACTTTCGAGGCGAACGGGCGCCCCTCGAACAGGCGGATCATCACGCTGGCCATGCGGCTCAGCGCTTCCAGCGGCGGGTCGTCGTGGCGAAAAGGTGCGCAGGCGTCGAGGTAGCGGGGGGCGATGTCTTGCAGCACGTGGCTGTAGATGTTCGCCTTGGACTTGAAGTAGTAGAGGACGTTGGACCTGGGCAGGCAGGCCAGGGCGGCGATGGCCGAGAGCTTGGTTGCGGCATAGCCCTGTTGGGCGAACGCTTCGCTGGCGGCATTGAGGATGGTGCTGCGCACGGGCTCGGCCGATGGCTCTTCGCAAGCCTTGGGCATTTCTCGCGGCAACTCGAACGGCATGATGTACACGGCAAGGCTTCCCTGAAACGCGCAAAGCCGTAATATACAAAAATATATAGCGAAAGTGTGTCCGGGCCGGCCCATTCGCGGGACAAGCCCGCTCCCACAGGACCTGCACTGCTATCGAAGTCAGTGACAGACCTGTGGGAGCTGGCTTGCCGAGACGTCGGACCGCCCGCGATTGGGCCGCAACGCGGCCCCGCTGGAGCTGGACGGGGTGCAAGATTGAGGGGGTGATGTACCTGTGGGAGCCGGCTTGCCGGCGATAGGGCCCGAGAGGCTGTGCACTGTGCCTGTGCTGGCCTCATCGCCGGCAAGCCGGCTCCCACAGGGGTGTGCTGGACTCAGCGCCGGTAGTAACGATGATCCCCATCATAACGATGATGCATCGCCCGCTCATGTCGGCGTTCCCAGTCGCGGCGGCGTTCGTAATCACGGCGCGCCTGCTCCCGGCGCCATTGCTCGCGGCGCCACTCTTCACGGCGCCAGTCGTCGCGCCGGTCATGCCGGTAGTGGTCGTGCTCGTAGCGGTCATCATGGGCCAGCAGTGTCGCCGGCTGCTGCGCTGCCACGCTGGCCAGGCTTGGCCACGGGTTCTCGGCAGCCTTCTCGGCGGGCACCTCGGTGGCGCGCACAGGGGTTGAAACCTTCATCGGTGTTGCAGATGCCGAGCCCATTGCCGCGAACGCGAACAGGCTGACAAGCACTATCCGTGGGACATGGATTTTCATGAGCGAAGACAACCTCTGCTGAGTATTGGGCGTTAGGCCAAGGGCCTGTTCACATAGACCAGCAATCCGGAAAAAGTTCTAGAAAACCGTCACTTAAATCACCAGCAGGACGCCCCTCAGTGCTGGCCGAATGCACTCAGCGGCTGTCAGGAACGCTATACTTCGCACCTTTACCCAGGCCTCGGAGCGCTCATGCGGCAGGTTTTACTCATCGTCGATGTCCAGTCCACCTTCAGCCCGCCCGAGTGGCTGGTCGATGGCATACGGGCGTTGTCTGCGACGATTCCTACCATCGCCTCGATCGAGCTGCACGACGAGCAGATCACCCCGTTCGCCAAGCAGCTCGGCTGGCACCCGGCAGCCCAGGACGAGAGCCTGGTCGAGGCCGACCGGGTGTTCGTCAAGCATGGCTATGGGCAGACCGCGGAGACGATCGAGCACCTGCGCCAACTGGGGGCGGAGCGGGTACTGGTGTGCGGGCTGCAGACCGAAACCTGCGTGCTTGCCGCCGGCTTCGCCTTGTTCGATGCGGGGCTGGTGCCGACCTTGATCACCGACCTGACGGTAGGCTCCTCGCTCGACCGCTCAGGGAAAATGGGCATCGAGTTGTGGAAGCATCACTTTGGCAATGTCACCACCCGGGCCGAGGTGCTGGCCGAGCTCACAGCCTGACCCCTTCGATACTGCGGCCCAGCTTGTGCGCCTGGGCCTGCAATACCCGCATCAGCTGCAACGCCGCCTGCGAAGGGGGCTCGAAGCGCGAGTAGACGAAACTGATGTCGAAGTGAATGTCTTCCGCCAGCGGCACCACGGCCAGGCCGCTGTCCTGCGCCACGAACTCGTCGATCAGGGTGATGCCCATGCCTTGCTTGACCAGCGCCACCGCTTCATTGGCATTGGTGAACGACAGCAGCGAATCCAGCTGCAAACCCTGCCGGCGTATCGCTTCGGCCAGCAACTGGCCGAACGGCATGTCCGGGCGGAACAGCAACAACGCATGGCCCACCAGCTGCTGCAGGGCCAGTGAAGGCTGCTGCGCCAGCACGTGATCGGCCGGCATCACTGCCACCATGCGCCCGCGCATGAACGCCTGCGAATGCAAGTGATCGTGAACCACCGGCAGGGCGGCGATCGCCAGATCCACCTTCTTCGCCAGGATCTGGTTGGGCATCTCGCCCATCAGCGAGGTCTGCCACTCGATCTGCAGCGCGGGCGACTCGCGCTTGAGCTGGGCCAGGGCCATCGGGATGACCACCGTCGACAACGAAGCGCTGCAGCACAGGCGCAGGCTACGGTGCGTACCCGCCGCCAGTGACAGCGCGCACTCATTGACCTGCAAAGCCGCCTGGTACACCCGTTCGACCTCACGGAACAACACCTGCGCCTCCTCGGTGGGCACCAGACGGTTGTTGATGCGCTCGAACAGGCGATAGGTCAGCCGCCCTTCGATGTAGCCGATCAGCTTGCTCACCGCCGGTTGCGAAACATACAGCAGCTTGGCGGCGGCGCTGATCGAACCGGTCAGCATCACCGCGCGAAACACTTCCATATGCCGCAGTTTGAACAGCATCGTGCTGGCATCCGCGCCTTCTTTGCCGGCCTGCATGGGTATTACCTCTGGTTATGGTCTTCGCCATCTGTGTATGAGCGCAACGCACACGCCCGCAGTATCTTGAGCCCAGGCCAATCGCCTGGACGGCGAACGATAACAAGATCTGCAGGCAAGCGCAGTGGCGCTTGAAGGAGCCGCCTTTTGAACATCTTTGATGAACCGAAGATCGATTGCCATAACCATTTGTTTGACCCTGCGCGCTTTGCCTATCACCCGGATGCGCCTTATGCACCGTCCGGCCAGGAAGTCGCCCCGCTGGAGCAGTTCAACCAGGTGATGGATGCCTACGGTGTGCGTCATGCCTTGCTGGTGGGGCCCAACAGCGGCTATCACACCGACAATCGCTGCCTGTTGCACGCCCTGGCCAGCGGCCAGGGGCGCTTCAAGGGGGTGGCGGTGGTCGATCGCCAGATCGGCCTGGAGCAACTGGCCGCCCTGCGTGAGCAGGGGGTGGTGGGCGTGGCGTTCAACCCCGCGATGCATGGCCTGACCAGGCTGCAGGAGGCCGAGGCGCTGCTGGGCAAGCTGGCCGAACTGGGCCTGTTCGCCCAGATCCAGGTCTGCGAAGACCAACTGGTCGACTTGCAGGGCCTGATCGAGCGCAGCCCGGTGCGCGTGCTGATCGACCACTGCGGTCGCCCGCAGGCCGCTGCCGGGTTGCAGCAGCCCGGTTTCCAGGCGCTGCTGAGGCTGGCCCGGCTTGGCCGCGTCAGCGTGAAGCTCTCCGGTATGCAGAAATTCGCGGCCGCCCATGCGCTGCACGCGCAGAGCGCCGCCTATGTCCAGGCGCTGATCGAGGCGTTCGGCCCGGATGCCTGTGTCTGGGGCTCGGACTGGCCCTTCATCCGCCAGCCTGCGCGGGTCGATTACGGCCCGCTGCTGAAACTGGCCGAGCGCTTGATGCCAGACCCTCGGCTGCGCCGAACGATCATGTGGGACACGCCCAGGCGCCTGTTCGGCTTCGCCTGACCCCCACGCATTGCCATTCCAATAACAAGAGAGCAATTGTCATGACCGTTGAACAGCACCTCGGCCAAGGCGTGCTAGACACGCCCGCGCGCCTGCAGCAAAGGACCCGCACCCGCTTCATGATCCTGGCGTTGATCTCGGGCGGCACCATGATCAATTACCTCGACCGCAGTGTCATGGGGATCGCCGCGCCCAGTATCAGCGCCGACCTGGGCCTCAACGCCGCGCTGATGGGGGTGATCTTCTCGGCGTTCTCGTGGACCTACGCCGCGGCGCAGATTCCCGGCGGCATCCTGATCGACCGCCTCGGCACCAAGTTCACCTACTGGCTGGCGCTGACCCTGTGGTCGCTGTTCACAGGCTTGCAGGGCCTGGCCCAGGGTTTTCTGTCGTTGCTGGGCATGCGCTTTCTGGTGGGCGTGACCGAGGCACCGTGCTTCCCCACCAACAGCCGCGTGGTGGCGACCTGGTTCCCGCAAAGCGAACGGGCCAGGGCAACCGGCATCTACACCTTTGCCGAGTACACCGGGCTTGCGTTCCTCACGCCGCTGCTGTTCTGGGTGCTGCACGCCTATGGCTGGCGCTTCCTGTTGATGGCGGTCGGTCTGCTCGGGGTGCTGTACGGTCTGGTGTGGTGGCGCAAGTACCATGAGCCGCATCAGTCGACCTCCGCCAACCAGGCCGAGCTGGACTACATCGCCGCCGGCGGCGGCGTGGTCGACGGCGGACAGAAAGCCACCGTGTTCCGCTGGTCGCAGATCCCGGCACTGCTCAAGCACCGCAACATGCTGGGCATCTGCCTGGGGCAGTTCGCCTGCAATTCGACCAACGTGTTCTTCCTCACCTGGTTCCCCACCTACCTGGTCACCGAACGGCACATGCCCTGGCTCAAGGTCGGCTGGGTCGCGGTGCTGCCCTTCATCGCCGCATCGCTGGGTACCCTGGCCGGTGGCTGGCTGTCGGATGCCTTGCTGCGCCGCGGCTACTCGCTGAACGTGGCGCGCAAGCTGCCGGTGATTGCCGGGCTGCTGACCGCCTCGGTGATCGTGCTGGCCAACTATGTCGAGTCCGACGCGCTGGTGATCACCATCCTCTGCGTTGCCTACTTTGCCCAGGGCATGTCGGCGCTGGCCTGGATGATCGTTTCCGATATCGCCCCCAAAGGCCTGCTGGGGCTCAGTGGCGGGCTGTTCAACCTGTTCGCCAACGCCGCCGGCATCGTCACCCCGCTGACCATCGGCCTGATCGTCAGTGCCACGGGCTCGTTCGTCTGGGCCTTGGCCTTCGTGTCCACCATCACCGCGCTGGGTGCGCTGTGCTACCTGTTCATGGTGCGCGACCTGCGTCGCCTGCCGGATATTCCCTCTGTCGAAAATGGAGCAAGACAATGAGTCAATCTTTGCAAGGGCAAACGGCAATCGTCACCGGCGGCATGCGCGGCATCGGCCTGGCCATTGCGCAACGGCTGAACGCGGCTGGCGCCCAGGTGGTGATCTGGGACCTGGCGGTCGATGGCTGGGACAGTGCTGCCAACGGGTTCGAGCCGGTCTTGCGCCAAGCCGTGGATGTGGCCTCGCTGGCATCCGTGCAGGGGGCATTCGCGCAGGTACTGGAGCGCCTGGGGCAGGTCGAGATCCTGGTCAACAATGCCGGCATCAACGGCCCGGTGCTGCCGTGCTGGGAGTACTCCCCAGAGGCCTGGGACAAGGTCATCGCGGTTGATCTGAACAGCGTCTTCTACTGCTGCCGCACGGCCATACCGCACATGCGCGAGCGTGGCTACGGGCGCATCGTCAACGTCGCTTCGATGGCAGGCAAGGACGGCGTTCAGTTCATCTCGGGGTATTCCGCGGCCAAGGCCGGGGTCATCGCCTTCACCAAGGCCGCGGCCAAGGAGCTTGCGCAGGACGGCGTGCTGCTCAACTGCATCGCGCCGGCCATGGTCGAAACGCCGCTGATGGCCGAGATGACCGCGGAGCACATTGCCGCGAGCAAGGCCAAGATCCCCATGGGGCGGTTCCTCAAGGCCGAGGAGATCGCCAACATGGTGGCCTGGATCGCCGGACCTGAATGCAGTTTCACCACCGGCTTCGTGTTCGACCTCAGCGGCGGCAGGGCGACCTATTGAAAACCCTGGGGGTGGCCCACCTGACGGCCTTGGACCTGGCCCCGGCTGTGTTGGTGCGCGAGGCCGGCCGGGCCGGTTTCGCCGCCGTGGGGCTGCGCCTTCACCCGGTGCAGCCGGGTGCGCGGGCCTACCCAGTGGCGCAAGGCAGCCGGGCCATGGGCGAGCTGAAGGCGGTGATGGCGGGTGAGGGCGTGCAGGTTGCCGATATCGAGTTCGTCGCGCTGACGCCCGAGGTTCAGGTTGCCGACTGCGAAGCGTTGCTGGCGGCAGGCGCCGAGCTGGGTGCGCAGAGCCTTACGGTTTCCGGGGACGACCCGGATCACGCGCGGCTGACCCAGCGCTTCGCGGCATTGTGCGAGTTGGCCAGTGGCTACGGGCTGCGTGTGGACCTCGAGTTCATGCGCTGGCGGCCGGTGGCCACGCTGCAACACGCACTTGCCGTGGTGACGGCGGCCGGGCAGGGCAACAGTGGCGTGTTGCTGGATGCCTTGCATCTGTTTCGTTCGGGGGGCGATGTCGCGGCCCTTGCCGGCGTGGACCCCGGTTACCTGCGGGCCGTGCAACTGTGCGATGCGCCGCGGCTGGCGCCGGTGGAAGCGCTGATCATTCAGGAGGCCCGAGAAGGGCGGCTGTTGCCGGGGCTGGGGCAACTGCCGTTGGCGGCGTTGCTCGGGGCGTTGCCGGTGGACGTGCAGATCAGTGTGGAAACACCAACGCGGCAGCACGCTGGCAAGCAGAGCCTAAGGCAGGCGTATGACGCTACCTGCTCCTGGTTGGCGTGTGTCTAAGGCTGGGCCTTCCCGCCCATTTTGATCTGTGCAGAAGGTCTGTGGGAACGGGCTTGCCCCGCGAAAGGGCCGGTCCTGACAAGTAAGGTGTATGGCCAGGGCTACGCCCTGGTTCGCGGGACAAGCCCGCTCCCACAGGTCCGCTCCCACAACCCTTTGCTTGATCACCGCGTCAAGGATTGACCTGGTACCCCCGTCCTTGCAGGCAACCGCTGAAGGCATTGGCATGCGCCGAGCTTTGCGCTTCACCTTGGTTACGCCGGTCCTGGCGACGCTCCTGGCGCTGGCGTGAGCCACCGACCACGGCACCGGCCGCCGCCACTTCGCCAGCACGGTTCTGGCGATACTCTTGCTTGGCGTCGTCGCCGACCCGGTCATAGATTTCATCGTGCTGGTTACCGCGCACCTGCGCCCCCACCGCACCCGCCGCGGCGCCTACGGCCGCGCCTTTCACCCGGCCACCGACATGCGGGCTGGTGCTGCTGGTGGCACTGTTCGCGGCATTGGTCGCCACGGTATTGCAATCATTGATGTCCAGCTGCGTCTGCTGGCTGCTCTGACCCTTGAGCGGTACTACTGATTGGGCCTGGACTACCGGGGCTGCACACAGCAGTACCAGCATGTAACTCAACGTGAGCGCACGCATGGCACACCTCCACTAAATATGAACCGTATCATTGAGAATAGCCCGGACTGCTCCGGGCCGGGAGGCCGCAGCCCTCATGGGGCTGCAGCCGAGCGCAGGGGCACCTCGCGCAGCATCCACGACAACGCGAATGCCACGCAGGTGATCACTGCAGCCAGCAGGAACACGCCATGCATCGCTCCGGAGAACGCCTGCAGGTAGGCCTGCTGCAAAGGGGCCGACAGCGCATGTACCGCTGTTGGCGAAAGGCTCGCGGGGCCGCCGCTGGTGGCAGCGAAATCACTGGGCAGGCGGTCGAGCAGGGTATGGGCGAACAACGCCCCGAACACCGACACGCCGACCGCCCCGCCTATCGAGCGGAACAGGGTGGCGCCCGAAGTCGCCACGCCCATGTGGCGCCGCTCCACACTGTTCTGCACCGCCAGGATCAGCACCTGCATGACCATGCCCAGGCCTGCACCCAGCAGGCCCATGTACAGGTTCATCAGCATCTTCGGGGTGTCCAGGTCGATGCGGCTCAACAGGCCCAGGGCAATCACCTGCAGCAGCGTGCCCAGGATCGGGAAGATCCGGTAGCGTCCCCAGCGGCTGATCAGCCGCCCGGTGATGGCCGACACCACCAGCAAGCCACCCATCAACGGCAGCATCTGCAAGCCGGCACCGGTCGGGGTGGCGTCCTTGACCACCTGCATGTAAAGCGGCAGGAAGGTCACCGAGCCGAACAGCGACACGCCGACGACCAGGCCGATCAGCCCGGCGAGCACGAAGGTGCGGTGGCGGAACAGGTGCAGCGGCATGATCGGCTCGACCGCGCGGCGCTGCTCGTGGATGAAGCCGGCCAGGCCGACCACGGCGAACAGCCCCAGACACAGGATGTCCAGCGATGCCCACGGCACCAGGCTGCCGCCAAGGCTGGTGATCAGTACCAGCGAACCCAGGGTAACGGTGAGGAAGAAGGCGCCGATGTAGTCGACCACATGCTTGACCGGGGCGACATGCGGGCGGAACACGTAACCGATGACCAGCACCGCCAGCAGGCCCAGCGGCAGGTTGATGAAAAAGATCCAGTGCCACGACAGGTGCTCGACCAAAAAGCCGCCGATCAGTGGCCCGACCACGGTCGCCAGGCCGAACACACCGCCGAACAAGCCTTGATAGCGGCCGCGTTCGGCAGGCGGAATGACATCGCCGATGGCGGCCATCGCCACCACCATCAGGCCGCCGCCGCCCAGGCCCTGCAAGGTGCGGAACAGCACCAGCTGGGTCATGTCCTGGGCCACGCCACACAAGGCCGAGCCCAGCAGGAACAAGGCAATGGCGATCTGCAGCACCCGCTTGCGCCCATAGAGGTCGCCGAACTTGCCGTACAGCGGCACTACCACGGTCGAGGCCAGCAGGTAGGCGGTGACCACCCACGACAGCCAGCGCAGGCCGCCGAGGTCGCTGACGATGGTCGGCAGCGCGGTGGAGACGATGGTCTGGTCGAGGGCGGCGAGGAACATCACCAGCATCAAGGCACCGAGCAACCACGGGATGGACGTCTGCCTTTCCACGTTGGTGAGTGCAGGAGAGGGGGCGTCGGTGGCGGTCGATGGCGGGGGGCTGGCTTGATCTGGCAAGGCAGTTTCGGCGGCTCGTCGGTGCATGATCAGCAGCCCTCGCCCTGGGCGTACTGGCGCCCGGTTGCTTCAAGGCCCGCCAGCGCAAATTGGTACAAGTGCGTGCTCACCTGATCGGCAGGCATGCCAAGGATCTCGTGCAGCGCACCGGACGTTGCGCGCGGGCCGATCAGCAGCATGGCCCAGGGCGCCGTGACACACAGAATGCAGCGGGTCAGCGCCGGTGCGTCAGGCGGGATGGCGGTGATTTCGCTGAACAGGCCCTTGAGCAGTGCCAGTTTCATCGGCGCCCCGGTCTGCAGGTGCGCCTGGCCGTGCGGGCTGGGCGCCAGGATTTCGGCGGCGAGCACGCGCAGGTGCCAGTTGTTGTGCCCCTGCAGCGCCTTGTTCACCACCAGCTCGACCAGCGCGCGCAGTTTCTCTGTGGCTGGCTGCTGGGCGAGGGTGATGCGCTGCAGGTCGGAAATGTCCAGAAAACGCCGCCGGGCTTCATCGAGCACGGCCAGGTACAGGCCGCTGCGGCTGCCGAAGTGATAGTTGATCGACGCCAGGTCGACTTCGGCCTTGGTTGCCACGGCCTTGTTGCTGGCTTCGGCGTACCCGACAGCCGCAAACAGTTCGCCGGCCGCCTGGAGGATGCGGGCGCGGGTAGCTTCGCCGTCCTTGCGGGGTTCACGAACGGTTGTCGCCATGGCTTTTCTCTCCGTTGAGCAATGGGAGAAGCCTGGGCTAGTTTTAAGTTAAATTCAATTTAAATTTAGTGATGACGACAAAAGGCGAAAGCCCGCTTTAAAGCCGACCGGACGGCGCTCACCGCTAGGGAGAGAGGCGGTTCCTATGTTATACAAGCCGTTACCGACACCACCATCGCCCGCCACCTGGATGCGTCGACGCTTGGCTGGTGATTTTCTTTTGCCCTGCTGCCCTGATTGAGAAACGGAGATTCGCCGATGACCGCCACCGACCGTCTGAGCCTGCTGCAGTTCGAGCACCTGGGCCTGGACGATGTTGCCGCTGCAGAATTCAAGATTGCGCTGAAGGAATTGCGCAATCTGGCGCTGGAAGACCGCTACGAGCACCATGCTGCCCTGCACCTGGGTGATATCGCTGACGCTGAAGACCACCAGCAACTGGAAGAAGCCCGCAACTGGGGCATCGGCTTCCTGCAGGGGCTGATCTGCTCCAGGGGCCTTGCGCAAGGCCAGATCGACGCCTTGCGGCGTGTGTTCCAGGCGGCAGCGGAGCGCTCGCTGGCGCGTATCCGCGGCTGATTCGAATTTCGCTCGGGCCTTGTTCTATCAGGGCCTGACGCGGCGGCAGGGCATCGACACGTCGCTCGATGCACCGGCCTGCTGGCTGCACCCTTCTCGGCACAAATCGTTTTCCTTCCCCCTGCACAAGTACATTTTCCTACTAGGCTTGCACGTGTCAGCGTGCGTGAAGGCCTGGAGTGACTGCCTGTAAGACGACGTCCTAGGGAAAGAGCATGAGCATGAGTGGGCCCCGGAACCTGATCATCTGCGAATACTGCGATGCGGTGTATGAGCGTGCGCCCGTGCAACGGCATCAGCGGGCGCTGTGCACCCGTTGTGGCGGCGTCCTGTACCGGCATTCCAGCCTTGGCATTCAGCAGCGTCTGGCCCTGAGTGTCACCGGCGCTGTGTTGCTGGTGTTCGCCAACCTGTACCCGGTCATGACTATCGGCATGCAGGGCCTGTCCAACTCGGCCACCCTGTGGGATTCGGTGTTGATCCTGAGCAGCGGCAGCATCACCTTCATCGCCCTGGTGATGGCCTTGGCCATCATCTTCGCCCCCGTTCTGCAGATCGCCTTGCTGTGCTGGGTACTGAGCTTTGCCCTGGCCGGTCGTCGTGCGCCCGGTTTTGCCATGTGCATGCGCTGCCTGGAAGGCCTGCGCCCCTGGAGCATGCTGGAAGTCTGCCTGCTGGGGGCACTGGTGGCGGTGATCAAGCTGGCGGGCCTGCTCGATGTCATCCCGGGCATTGGCCTGATCGCGTTGGCCGCGCTGAGCGTGCTCATCATCTATATCGCCGGGCGTGACATACGCGACCTGTGGGAGCAGGTATGAACACGCCCGCGCAAGCCGAGGACTTGGGCCTGTGCCTGTGTCACGGCTGTGGCCAGGCCTGCGACCTGAGCGACGGCGCGCACACCTGTAAGCGCTGCGGTGCCGCGCTGCACCCGCGCAAGACCAATGCCATCACTCGCGGTTGGGCCTTCCTGTTCGCTGCGCTGGTGTTCTATATCCCGGCGAACCTGCTGCCGGTCATGCACACCGAAATGCTCGGCAGTGGCAGTGACAGCACCATTGTCGGTGGCGTGATCGAATTCTGGGAGGCGGGCGCCTGGGATATCGCCCTGATCATCTTCATCGCCAGTATCGGCGTGCCGGCAATCAAGTTCTTCTCGCTCGGCCTGCTGTTGTTCACCGCTCAAAGCGGTTCCAGCTGGGCCCGCCGACAGCGTTCGCAGTTGTATCGCGGGGTCGAGCTGATCGGCTACTGGTCCATGCTCGATGTGATCGTGGTGGCGCTGGTGGCGGCGCTGGTGCAATTGCGTGGGCTTGGCACCATCGAACCGCGGCCGGGCATCCTGTTCTTCGGCATGGTGGTGGTGCTGACGATGTTCGCGGCAATGAGTTTCGACCCACGCTTGATCTGGGATGACCCTGGCAACGACGGAGGCGGCACCGATGGCGCAAGCGAGTGACAGGCAAGAAGGCGCAGGGCAAGCGCAGATCCGTACCCGGCGCTGGAATGTGTCACTGGTATGGATCGTGCCGATCCTGGCGATCCTGGTCGGGGCTTCCCTGGTGGTGCGCAACTGGATGGAGCAGGGGCCGGTGATCTCGATTTCCTTCCGTTCCGGGGAAGGTCTGGTGGCGCACAAGACCCAGGTCAAGTACCGCAGCGTGGTGATCGGCGAGGTGACCACGGTCGACCTGGCCGACGACCACAAGAGCGTGCTGGTCAAAGTGCAGCTGTCCAACGAAGCCAAATCGTTCGCGACCAAGGGCGCGCGGTTCTGGGTGGTCCGCCCACGGATTGGCGCGGGAGGGATTTCCGGGGTGGATACCCTGCTGTCAGGCAGTTTCATCGGCGCCGATGCGGGTGAGTCGAAGTCACCGGCGAAAAAATTCACCGGCCTGGAACTGCCGCCAGCGATCACCTATGGCGAAATTGGCAAACGCTTCATCCTCAGAGCCCGCGACCTGGGCTCCCTGGATATCGGCTCGTCGATCTACTACCGCAAGATCCCGGTCGGTGAAGTGGTGTCCTACAACTTGCGCGAAGATGGCAAGGGCGTGGAAATCGGCGTGTTCGTGCAAGCACCCTACGATGCCTTCGTGACCAAGGACACGCGCTTCTGGAATGCCAGCGGTGTCGACATGCAGATTGGCGCCAATGGCCTGAAGGTCGACACCGAGTCGATTTCGTCGATCCTGGTGGGTGGGCTGGCGTTCGGCTCTCCCGATTTCGCGCCGGACGCCGAGCCCGCCGAGGACCAGGCGCGTTTCCGTCTGTTTGCCGACCGGGAGATGGCACTGTCGCCGCCCCATGGCCGGCCGCAGTACCTGCAACTGCGCTTCGACCAGGCCATGCGCGGCCTGTCGGTGGGGGCGCCGGTGGAGTTCAAGGGCGTGGAATTCGGCAAGGTCACCTCGATCCAGCTCGACTACGATCAGGCCAAACAAAGTTTCCCCGTGGTGGTCGATGCGGTGATCTATCCGCAGCGCCTTGGCCCTGTGCACCAGAAGATGCTCGGCGTGTTCAAGCAGACCCCCGGCGACCTGGCCGGGGCACGGCGGCTGATCGGCACCTTCGTCGAGCATGGCCTGCGCGCCCAGGCGCGCAGCGGCAACCTGATCACCGGGCAGATGTTCATTTCCCTGGACTTTTACCCCGAGGCGCCGAAAGTCGCGTTCGACATGACGGCCGAGCCCATCGTCATCCCCACGCTGCCGGGCAGCCTGGAAAAACTGCAAGAGCAGCTGCAGCACTTCATCGAGCGCGTCAGCAAGTTGCCGCTGGAGAGCATCGCCAACAATCTCGACGGCAGCCTGCGTGAGCTGCGTGCCAACCTCAAGCAGTTCAATGGCCAGACGTTGCCGGGTGTGAAGACCACCCTCGACGAGATGCAAAAGACCTTGAAAAGCGCCAATTCGACCCTTGCCGAGGACTCGCCGCAACGCGAACGGCTGGGCGAGACGCTGGACGAGCTGGAGCGCATGTCACGTTCGTTGCGTGACCTGTCCGACTACCTGGGCCGGCACCCCGAATCGTTGATCCGTGGCCGCCCCAAAGCGGCCGGCGCAGAAAACTTGAAACCTTGAGGGCGCAGGCCAGAGGAGTGCTGCCGATGCATCGATTGCGCAATCTGTGTGGAGCCGGTTTGCTGATCTGGCTGTCGGGGTGCAGCAGCACCCCGAACAACTACCACACGCTGGTGCCGGCGCAGCCGGCCCAGGGAAACAGCCAGCACATCATGGTCGGCCGGGTGAGCCTGCCGCCCCAGGTGGATCGCTCGCAGCTGGTGGTGCGTCAGGGCGCCAGTGGCTTGGCGATCCTTGAAACCGAGTGGTGGGGCGCCAACCTGGTGGATGAATTTCGCAGCGCCTTGCAGGACATGCTGGGCGGACCAGTAGCGGGATCCACCGCGCTGCTGCGTGTGGATGTGCAGCGCTTCGACAGCGTGCCAGGCCAGTACGCGTCACTGGACACGCTGTGGCGCCTGAAAAAACCGGCCGAGGCTGAGTTGACCTGCCGCACGTCGGTGCAGACTGCAGCCGACAACAGCATCACCAGCCTGGTCAATGCCCACCAGGCCAACCTGCGCAAGCTGGCCGAAGCGGTGAGGGCGGCCGCGGCGCCCGGCAGGAGCGCTTGCCCGAGCACGCAGTGAACCTCTCACGCATCCCCTTCAGCGCATGTGCAGAATGATCGGCCTGCTGCTGGCGGGGCCGGTGTGGTCGCGCAGCTTGCCAACCGCCTGTGCAGCCACCGCACCGCCGTGGTTACCCCAGGTGCTGCGCACAAAGCTCAGGACGTCGGCAATTTCCTGGTCCGACAGCTGTTCGCGGAAGGCCGGCATGCGGTAGGCATCCGGCAAGCCCGCCGCGACGATGCGCTGCGAGCCATTGAGGGTGATGTTGATCGCCGATGCATCTTCCTTCGCCAGCGCCGAGGTCGCGCCGGCCAGCGGCGGCATCCATTCGGCCTGGCCCTTGCCGTCCAGGCCATGGCAGGTGGCGCAGCGGGTCACATAGGTGTGGGCGCCGGGACTGTCCAGGCGCTCGCCGGCCGCATTGGCCTGATACTGCCAGGGCGTACCGTCGCGCTTGGGGTCACCGGGCAGCGACTTGAGGTAGCGGGCAATCGCCGCCAGGTCGTCATCGGTCATGAACTGCGTGGAGTTGTTGAACGCTTCGGTCATCGAACCAAACACCACTGCGTGCTGGTTACGCCCGGTCTTGAGGAACTGCACGATCTGCGCCTCGCTCCAGCGGCCCAGGCCGGTGTTGGGGTCGCTGCGCAGGCTGGGGGCGTACCACCCATCGAGCAAGGCACCGGCGAGGAAGGGCGCAGCGCCTTCATCCAGGGCTTTTTCGTTGAATGCCAGGCCGCGCGGGGTATGGCAACTGCCGCAGTGGCCGGGGCCCTGGACGATGTAGGCGCCGCGGTTCCACAAGGCGTCCTGCCCCGGCTTGGCAGCATAAGGCGTGGTGGCCGCGAACAGGCCGTTCCACAAGGCGATGGGCCAGCGCAGGTTCAACGGCCAGGGGATGTCGCTGGGAATATTGGCCTGCTGCGCGGGCTGCACACCGTTCATGAAAAAGGCGTACAAGGCGCGCACATCGTCATCGCTGAGCTTGGCGTACGAAGGGTAGGGCATGGCCGGGTACAAGCGCCGGCCGCCCGGCGCGACGCCGTGGCGCACCGCGCGGTCGAAGTCGGCAAGGCTGTAGCTGCCGATTCCGCTGGCGCGGTCGGGGGTGACATTGGTGGCATGGATCGCACCCAGCGGGGTGGCCATTTCCAGCCCACCGGCGAAGGGTTTGCCATCTGGCAGGCTGTGGCAGGCCACGCAGTCGCTGAGCCTGGCCACGTACTCGCCGCGGCTGACCAGCGCCGGGTCGCTGCCGGGGGGCTGTTCAGCGGCGAAGGGCGAGGCGGGCTCGCGGGTCACGTACCAGGCCAGCAGGCCTGCACCGAGCAGGCACGGCAACACCAGCCAGCCTGCAACTCTTGCCAATCGGCGGTGGGTCATGGGGCGGTCCTTGTCCGGTCAGCTGAAGGTATAGCGGCTCAGGGGCAGGCTGCGGATGCGCTGGCCGGTGAGCTGCGCCACCGCATTGGCGACTGCTGGCGCCACTGCGGGCAGCGGCGGTTCGCCGATACCGCCCATCTTCTCGCCGCTTTCGACAATGCGCACATGCACCCGGGCCATGCGCGAGGCGGGCAGGATCGGATACAGGTCGTAATTGCGCGCCCGCGGCTGGCCATCGACGTACACCGCTTCCTCGACCAGCGTCTGCGACAGGCCAAGGGCCACGGCGCCATTGACCTGGGCTTCGATGATCGCCGGGTTGACGATACTGCCGGGGTCGATGGCCTGCCAGATGTCATGCACCTTGACCTGACCCTGTTCGATCGACACTTCGGCAATCACTGCCGCTTGCGAGCCGAACGGCGACGCCATGGCCACGCCGCGCGCGCGCTTGCTGCCGTCTTCGGCGGTGAACGGGCCGCGCTTCCAGCCCCCCGACAGTTCGCCGACGGCGTGCAGCAAGGTGGTCAGCCGCGGGTTGTCGCGCAGCAGGTGCAGGCGCAGCTCGAAGGGGTCCTTGCCGCCCTTGTCGGCCAGTTCATCGAGAAACGCCTCATAGAAGAAGTCGTTCAGCGAATTACCTACCGAGCGCCAGTAACCCAGCATGGCCGGGCCTTTGACATAGACCTGCGCGATGCGCTTGTTGGCGATGGCATATGCCTTGCCCGACAGGCCTTCGAGCGCGGTCGGGTCGATCTGCTCGCCTTGCTTGCCGGCCAGGGCTTCGGTCGGGCCTTCGGTGGCGCTCACCGCTTCCAGGGCGATGGGCAGGCCGTCGGCATCGAGCCCGGCGCGGAACTTGACCACGGCCACGGGCCGCAGCACATCGCGCAGAAACTCCTCTTCGCGGCTCCAGATCAGTTTCACCGGCCGGCCAACGGCCTTGGCCAGTTCGATGGCCTGCGGGTAGGGATTGGCCGAATCATAGAGAAAGTGGCGGCCAAAGAAGCCACCGAGCAGCGGTGAGTGCAGGGTGATTTGCGCAGGGGAGAGGCCGGTGCGCTTGGCGATGTCGTCGCGGAACATGTCCGGTGCCTGGTTCGGCAGCCACACCTCCAGCGACCCGTCCGGGTTGAAACGCGCCAGCGCGCTCGGCGGCTCCAGCTGGGCATGGTTGAGGTACTGGTTGTGGTAGGTGGCCTCGACCTGGGTCTTGGCGTTGGCCAAGGCGCCGTCGATATCGCCTTCGCGTTCATCGTCGCGGGCCGGGCCCTGCTGGGCCGCCAGGTGCTCGCGCCAGGCGTCGCTGGAGAAGTCCGCCGGCATGGTTCGCACCTTGCTGTCCGCCGTGGGCTCCCGCCAATCGACCTGCAGCGCCTCGACCGCGCGCTTGGCGTACCACCAGCGTTCGGCGACCACCGCCACGGCGCCCGGCAAGCGGTGCACCGAGTGCACGCCAGGCAGGCCCTTGACCTGTTCTTCGTTACGCAGGTTGCCCACGGTCATGCCCAGGCGCGGTGCGTGTTGCACGGCCGCGTGGAGCATGCCGTCGACCTTGATGTCGATGGTGTACTGCGCCTTGCCGGTGGACTTGTCGTAGGCGTCGACACGCCGAACCGGCTTGCCGATCCAGCGAAACTGGCTGGGGTCGCGCAGCTTGACGCTGGCGGGGTCCGGCACCGGCAGGTCCATGGCGCGCCCGGCCAGCTCGCCGTAAGTCAGCGCCCGCCCAGAGGCGGCGTGCAGCACCTTGCCGGGCTCGGTCGACAGTTCGCTGAGCGGCACGCCCCATTGCTCGGCGGCAGCCTGCATCAGCATGGCCCGGGCCAGGGCACCGAGGCGGCGCATGGTCGGGTAGCTCATGCGCACCGACATGCTGCCGCCGGTGATGCGCATGCCGTTTTCCATCACCACATAGGCTTCGCCGGGTGGAGCGCTGTCGACCAGGAAGGTGGCGGGGTCGGCGTCCAGTTCTTCGCCGACGATCTGCGCCATGGCCGTGTAGGTGCCTTGCCCGCCCTCCATGAACGGGCAGAGCAGGCGCACGCTGCTGTCCGGGCGGATCTCCAGGAATGCCGGCACCTGGGTGCCGCGCTCCACGGCCGTTGCCGCCTGGACCCGACCGCCGCCCAAGGGCAGCCCGAAGCCGAGGACCAGGGCACCCACGGCGGTGCCGGCGAGGAAGCGCCGGCGCGACAGGTTCACGGTTTCGCCAGCTGGCAGGTCAAGCAGCGCTGTCGGGGTATCGATTGGCACGTTCATCAGGCCTTCTCCCCTTGGGCGAGCGCATGCATGGCGGCATGGATGGCGTTGTAGGTGCCGCAACGGCACAGGTTGACCATCGCTGCCGCGATCTGCTCATCGCTGGGTTTGGCGGTGTGCTTGAGCAGCGCGGTGGCTGCCATCACCTGCCCGGACTGGCAGTAGCCGCACTGTGCCACCTGATGCTCGACCCAGGCGGCCACTACGCGCTTGCCCACGGCATCGGCCTCGATGGCTTCGATGGTGGTCACCTCACGCCCGACCACGCCGGCCACCGGGGTCACGCAGGCGCGCACCACGTTGCCGTCCACCAGGACCGAGCAGGCGCCGCACTGGGCCAGGCCACAGCCATACTTGGTGCCGGTCAGGCCCAGGTCGTCGCGGATCACCCACAGCAGGGGCGTGTCGGCGGCAGCCTCGACCTGGTAGGTCTGCTGGTTGATACGAAGTTCCATGGCTCACCTGCTGATCATCGGTTGTGGTCGATTGCGCGCTGCTGGGGAATACGTTGTTCCCCAATCCAGAAACGCTAGCACAGGGCAGGAACCGTTCGTCTGCCTTGGGCGGCAGGTCCAGAGGATCAGGCAAGCATTCCGTTGGAATGCGCAAACCCGAATCTGAAAGTTTGCGAGATCCCCTTGTGGGAGCGGGCTTGTCCCGCGAACACGGGCGAAGCCCGTGCCATGCAACTCTGGTGTTCAGACCGGCCTCTTCGCGGGACGAGCCCGCTCCCACAGACTCCCCCAACCTGAGCTCGGTATCTGTGGGAGTGGCCAGTGCCGACAAACAGGACTTCCAGTCGAAAAACCCGGATAATGCCGGCCAATTTCGTTTTGCACGCTTAAATCACGGTAATCCCGCATGGAAATCAAGGTCAATTTTCTCGACAACCTTCGTCTGGAAGCCAAGTTCGACGACTTCACGGTGATCGCCGACCAACCGATTCGCTACAAAGGCGACGGGTCGGCGCCTGGCCCGTTCGACTATTTCCTTGCCTCGTCGGCCCTGTGCGCCGCGTACTTCGTCAAGCTGTACTGCCAGACCCGCGATATCCCCACCGAGAATATCCGCCTGTCGCAGAACAACATCGTCGACCCCGAGAACCGCTACAACCAGATCTTCAAGATCCAGGTCGAGCTGCCCGAAGACATTTCCGAAAAGGACCGCCAGGGCATCCTGCGCTCCATCGACCGCTGCACGGTCAAGAAAGTGGTGCAGACCGGCCCCGAGTTCATCATCGAAGAAGTCGACAACCTCGACGCCGATGCCCAGGGCCTGCTGATGCCGGTGGCCGACACCACGACCTACATCCCCGGCAAGGACCTGCCCCTGGAGCAGACCATCGCCAACATGTCGGGCCTTCTTGCCGGGCTGGGGATGAAGATCGAGATCGCCTCGTGGCGCAACATCGTGCCCAACGTCTGGTCGCTGCACGTGCGCGATGCGCAATCGCCGATGTGCTTCACCAACGGCAAGGGCTCGACCAAGGAGGCCGCGCTGGCCTCGGCGCTGGGCGAGTTCATCGAGCGTTTGAACTGCAACTTCTTCTACAACGACCAGTTCTGGGGCGAGGACATCGCCAACGCGCCGTTCGTGCATTACCCCAACGAGCAGTGGTTCAAGCCAGGCCCCAAGGATGCGCTGCCGGCCGAAATCCTCGATGCGTACTGCCTGGAGATCTACAACCCGGACGACGAGCTGCGCGGTTCGCACCTGTACGACACCAACTCGGGCAATACCGCCCGTGGCATCTGCTCGCTGCCGTTCGTGCGCCAGTCGGATGAGCAGGTGGTGTACTTCCCGTCCAACCTGATCGAAAACCTGTTCCTGAGCAACGGCATGAGCGCCGGCAATACCCTGGCCGAGGCGCAGGTGCAGTGCCTGTCGGAGATCTTCGAGCGGGCGGTCAAGCGTGAGATCCTCGAAGGCGAGCTGTGCTTGCCGGACGTGCCGCAAGAAGTACTGGCCAAGTACCCGGGTATCCTCGCTGGCATTCAGGGACTGGAAGAGCAGGGCTTCCCGGTGCTGGTCAAGGATGCCTCGCTGGGTGGCGAGTTCCCGGTCATGTGCGTGACCTTGATGAACCCGCGCACCGGTGGCGTGTTCGCCTCGTTCGGCGCGCACCCAAGCTTCGAGGTGGCGCTGGAGCGCAGCCTCACCGAGCTGCTGCAAGGGCGCAGCTTCGAGGGCCTGAACGACCTGCCGCAGCCGACCTTCGAAAGCCATGCGCTGACCGAGCCGAACAACTTCGTCGAGCACTTCATCGATTCCAGCGGTGTGGTGTCGTGGCGCTTCTTCAGTGCCAAGGCCGATTTCGAGTTCGTCGAGTGGGACTTCTCCGGCCACGGCGAAGACTCCAACATTCAAGAGGCCGCGACCCTGTTCGGCATCCTCGAGGACCTGGGCAAGGAAGTGTACATGGCCGTGTACGACAACCTTGGCGCCACTGCCTGCCGCATCCTGGTGCCGGGTTACTCGGAGATCTACCCGGTCGAGGACCTGATCTGGGACAACACCAACCGCGCCCTGGGCTTCCGTGCCGACATCCTCAACTTGCACAGTCTCGACAACCGCGCGCTGCGTGCGCTGCGCAAGCGTCTGGACAACTGCGATGTCGATGACTACACCACCATCACCACCCTGATCGGTGTCGAGTTCGACGACAACACCGTGTGGGGCCAGCTCACCATCCTTGAGCTGAAACTGCTGATCTGCCTGGCGTTGCAACGTTTCGAGGATGCCAAGGAACTGGTCGAGGCGTTCTTGCAGTTCAACGACAACACCGTCGATCGCGGCCTGTTCTACCAGGCGCTGAACGTCGTGCTGGAAGTGGTGCTCGACGACGAGCTGGAAATGCAGGACTACGAGGCCAACTTCCGCCGCATGTTCGGCAACCCGCGCATGGACGCGGTGCTGGGTTCGGTGGACGGTAGCGTGCGCTTCTACGGCCTGACCCCGACCAGCATGAAGCTCGAAGGGCTGGACCGTCACCTGCGCCTGATCGAGAGCTACAAGAAGCTGCACGCCGCGCGGGCCAACGCGGTCTGACAGCGCTGCCGAGGGGCGCCATGCGCCCCTTTATAGCGGCAACGTCTTATCCCTATTGCCAATCCGTATTGCCAGTCAGGCATTAGCGCTTGCTGCATCCCGGCACCAGCGCTTAGCTATCTGCCGGCCGTAGCTGGCCACACACTTCACCTACTGCATGGCGCGTAGACCGCCAGAAGGACCTCGGCCGCGCTCACAACAAGAAGGCGCAGACGAATGAGCACTCCTTTGGATACCAATGCACTGAAGGCCCGACAGCAGGCGGCTTGGGCCAGCGGTGACTACGCAGTGATCGGTACTACCTTGCAACTGGTGGGCGAACGGCTTGCCGAGGCCTGCGACCTGCGCTGGGACGAGCAGGTGCTGGATGTCGCGGCGGGCAATGGCAACGCCACCCTGGCCGCCGCCCGGCGCGGTTGCCGGGTCACCTCCACGGACTATGTGCCCGAGCTGCTCAAACGCGGGGAAGAGCGTGCCCGCGCCGAACGCCTGAACGTTGATTTTCAGGTGGCCGATGCCGAGGCCTTGCCGTTCAAGGACGCCACCTTCGATGCGGTCGTTTCGACCTTTGGCGTGATGTTCACCCCCGACCAGGCCCAGGCTGCACGGGAGCTGGCCCGGGTCTGTCGTTCCGGTGGCCGGGTAGGGTTGGCCAACTGGACGCCGCAGGGCTTCGTCGGACAGATGTTCAAGACCCTCGGCCGGCACATGCCACCGCCCGCCGGGGCGTTGCCGCCGTCGCGCTGGGGCGATGAAGAACAACTTCGCGCCATGTTCGAAGGCGCGATCGGCGCCATGGACGTCACCCGCCAGCATTTCAACTTCCGTTATCGCTCGGCGGCGCATTTCATCGAGGTGTTTCGCACCTGGTATGGGCCGGTGCACAAGGCTTTCGCGGCGTTGCCGGCGGATGCCGCTGCGGCACTGGAAAGTGACCTGACTGCATTGCTCAATGAAAACAATCAGGGCGGGTCATCGTCGCTCGTGGTGCCCAGCGAATACCTGGAAGTTGTAATCATGAAGCGCTGAGTACTGGCTTTTCGAGATCCGGGGTAGCATGCAGTCTCGCGCACCCACAAGGATGTCATGGTGATCACGTTCTACCACCGTCTGAGAGCCTGTCTCGAGCGCAGATCAGGCAAACAGGTGGCCGTCGAGCCGGGTTTTGCTCCCTCCCGTGTCGAGCAGAACCTGGCCTGGCTACCACGTAACCGGGTGTACGAACCGCTCGACCTGCCGCCTCCTGAAATCCCACCGCTAGGCCTTGTTGGCGCGCCATTGCAGCAGCGCTATGCGGCATTTTTGGCGCAAGTGACCAAAGCGCCTGCGCCGGTGACCGATGACGCGCTGCGCGACGCAGGTCGGCATCTGGCCAGCGAGCTGCTGAGCCAGGCCATCACCCTGGGCTGCAGCAAAGCCCATGAACTTTCGGATGAGGTCTACTGGCTGGTGCAGAGCGCAGCCATTGCGTCCTTGTTCGCCGATGGTGCGCACTCTGCCGAGTTTGCCGGGTACAGGCAGCATGTTCAGCATTACCAGTCGGCCGACCGCATGGCTGCCCAGGTCGCGGCCTTCGACCGTTACGTGGCCGCCACTGGCCAGCCGGTGGTTGATGACTGAATGCTTTTCCGCTCAGCGGGTGAGAACCTGAATATCGACTAGTTCTTGCACTTGGCCATGACGACCTGGCAGGTGTTCGGGGTTCCCCCGGAGCGGCCTGCATAGCGAATGCAATTGTTCATCGACTTCTGCCGGGCGATGCTCAGTGTGTTGCCCCAGGCCAGGCCGCCTTCGCCAAGGCTGGGCACGGCTTTGGCGAAGCAGTTGGAGCCCTGCGCCACAGCGTAGGAACGGGGCTTGCTGCTTTTGCTCGAACACCCTGCGGTCAGCGCCACGCACAGGGCAAGCAGGGCATGCGCAGCCCAGAACGCGTAGGGTCGTGCGGGGTGAGCGTGCATGACATTGCCTCTGTTGGGGCGGGTTAATGCTTTGAGGATATGTCAAACAAGCCAAGCGGTGAACCTATCGGACGACATGGCGATCGCGAGACACTGTCGTCTGTTCGGGCCCTATCGCCGGCAAGCCGGCTCCCACAGGTACTGCGCAGTCCTTGAACTGCATGGGATTCCTGTGGGAGCCGGCTTGCCGGCGATAGGGCCGAGCCTGCTCTGGATCAGAAGCGGTAGTTCAGGCTCGCTTCCAGGGTGCGTGGCGCACCTGGGGTGATCAGGTCAACCGAACCGTGCGCCGAAGCGTAGTAGTCGCGGTCGAACACGTTCTTCAGGCGCAGCGCCATGTCCCACTCGGGCTCGCCGTAGAGCAGGGCGGCGTCGAAGGTGGTGTAACCCGGCATGACCACCTTGTTGTCGAGTGCGGTGTAGCGCTCGTCGACGTAGTTGGCACCCGCCGCCACACGCCACTGGGGAGTGAGCGTGCGCACCAGCCACACGTTGGCGCTGTTGCGTGGCGTCAGGGTCGGCACCTGGCCTTCGTTGGCAACGCCATTGGTCTTGCTGTTGGACTTGGTGATTTCGGCATCCAGGTAGGCATAGCCGGCATACACCTGCCATTTGTCCGTCAACTGGCCGCTGACCGTGGCCTCGAAACCATCGGTGCGCTGCTCGCCAGCCAGCACGGTCAGGTTCGGGTTGGCCGGGTCGGCGGTCTTCATGTTGGTGCGTTCCAGGCGGAAGATGGCCGCAGTCACCGCCAGGCGGCTGTCGAGCAAGTCCCACTTGGCACCGATTTCATAGTTGGTGGTTTCTTCAGGCTCCAGGTGTTCACTGCTTGGGCTGACCGCGAACACCTCGCCCGAAGGCTGGTAGCTGCGGCTGACCGACACGTAGTACGACTGGATCTGGTCCGGCTGATACACAAGACCCGCGCGCGGGCTCCAGGTCTTGTCGGTGCGGTCGAGGTCGACATTCTGCACGCGGTCGTCGTCGTACTCCTGGCCGAAGATGTCGTAGCGCACACCGACCAGGGCTTTCCAGTGCTCGTTCAGCTCGATCATGTCCTGCACGTACAGGCCGGTAGTCTCCTGGTAGTTGGTGCCCTTGGAGGACAGGTTGGCGGCATGCTCCGGTACAGGTACCAGGCCGTCGCCAAAGACCGGCACCTGGGCCACGTTGTTCTGGCTGAACACCCGCTGGTACTTGTCCTGGAAGCCGACTTCCACGCCGTACAACAGGTTGTGCTGCATGCCCAGCAGCTGCGCCTGCTGCTTGAGTTCGGTCTGGTTGAACACGCCGTATTCGTCACGCGCGACGTTGCCGCGGTTGAGCTTGACCAGCAGCTCGCCATCGGGGGAGGTGACGAAGCGGGTCGGGCTGGTGTCGGCCAGGGTGTTGTTGCGGTCCAGGTCGTAACGGTAGTAACGGCTGGTGTTGGTCAGGGTGAGGTCGTCGTTGATCCGATAGTCCAGGCTTGCGGTCAGCGAGAACACTTCGCTGCGGGCATAGTCCTGGTCGGCATCGCCGGAACCGAAGCGTTTGTCGCGGTCGACGTCCACCGGTCGGTCGCCCAGCGCCGGGATGCCGAAGTCGATCAGGCGCTTGTCGTACAGGTAAGTGGCGCCGAGGTTCAGTTCCAGGTCGTCGGACAGCTTGAAGTAGGCCGACGGGGCAATCGCCTTGCGGTCGATGTAGCCGTCGTCGCGGAAGGTGTCGCTGTCTTCGAAGGCACCGGTCATGCGGTAGGCCTGGTTGCCCTGCGGGTCGGCCCAGCCGGTGTCGAACTGGGTGCGGCGCTTGCCTTCGCTGTCGAAGGTCACGCCCACCTCGCGCTTGGGCGCGAAGTTGGGTTTCTTGCTGATGCTGTTGATCAGGCCCCCGGAGGAGCCACGGCCGTAGAGCACGGCGGCCGGGCCTTTGACGACCTCGACGCGCTCGATGTTGGACAGGTCGCGGAAGTACAGGGCGTCATCGCGCACGCCGTCGATGTACATGTCGCCAATGGCGCTGAAGCCGCGGATGGTCACCTGGTCGCGCTGGCCGTCGCCGTTGGACATGCCGATCCCGGGCACGTTTTTCAGCACGTCTTCCATGGACTGGGCGCCCTGGTCCTTGATCACGCTTTCCGGCACGACGTTGACGGTTTGCGGAATGTCGCGCAGCGGGGCGTCGATCTTCAGCGCGCTGCGGCTGTCGCTGGCCTTGTAGCTCTGCTGCTCGTAGGCGCTGGTGACGGAAGTGGCCGGCAAGGCGAGTTCGCCCTGGCTTTCAGCATGTACCGCAGGAACCACCAGCAGGCCCAGGACCGAGAGGGAGGCCGGGGCAACAGACTTCATTGTCATGAATCGCGACTCGATTGTTGATTTGAGGTCACGAATAGTAACGGTTTGTAAATGTAAAGCAAGTGTAAAGAATTCTTATTTGCTATCGCAATAGCGTCGAGGTCAGGTTGCGGCGAAATGACATGGGACAAGGGCAGAGTGCCGCGTAATGGCTATGCTTGTTTGCGCGTGAACTTCTCACGCACACGACTCCGCTCTTGATCACAGGGATGCAGGCCTATGAATTCTCTTAGCACTCTCGCGCGTGCCGTTGCGCTCGCCAGCTTGGTTGCCACTGCCAGTTTCACCGTGCAGGCGGCCGATATTCCGATCGCTAGCGAAGCGCTGGAAAGCCATATCAAAACCGAGGTCACGGCCATCGACCAGGCAACCCGCCAGGTCACGGTGAAAGGGGCGGATGACAAGCCCGTGACGTTCCAGTTGACGGAAAAGGCCAAGGCCCTGCCGAATCTGAAGGTGGGTGACAAAGTCGACATCTACGTCACCCGAGCGGTGGCGTATGTGCTCAATACCGAGGTAGGTGGGGCGCCGAAAGCCAGCTCGGAATCGGGTACCATCCGCGCCACCGAGGCCAACCCGAACCCGGGGGGCGAGGCGTTCCGTCAGGTGAAGGTCACTTCGAAAATCGAGGCGATCGACCTGAAAGAACACGAGGTGACCCTGATGCCGCCGGAAGGCAAGGTGCAAGTGGTGAAGGTCGAGAACCCGGACTTGCAGGCGCGGATGAAGAACCTCAAGAAAGGCCAGACCGTCGATGCGATCTACACCGAGGTGCTGAGGGTCGAGACCTCGCGTTGAACCTCAGGGATAACCGGTACTGCTGAATCGGCTTATCCATACGACGAATAATCAGGGTGCACCGGTTCGATTTCCATTCGCCCTGTCAATTCACCCATGATGCACTCATCCTGACTGCCGATGAGTGCATCCATGTCCAACAAAACCCTGTTGCTCGCGTTCCTTCCTTTGTTCATGGCCCTGATCGCCGGCGCCGTCCTGCCTTTCCAGGCTGCGGGTAACGCGGCTGTCGGCCGTGCGCTGGGGCACTGGTTGTGGGGCGCGTTCACGTCGCTGACGGTCAGTTCACTGGTGGTCATCGCGGCGCTGCTGATTCTGCGAGTCCCCATGCCCGACCTGGGCAAGGCCCTGCAAGGCCCCTGGTGGTTGTGGATCGGCGGCGTGCTGGGTGCCCTTTATGTGGCGGGCGCTGCAGCCTTGATCCCTCGCCTGGGTACGGCGGGCTTCCTGGTACTGGTGGTGGCGGGGCAGATCCTCACGTCGGTGATCGTCGATCACTTCGGCCTGATGGGCGTTACCAGCAAGCCGATCAGCCTGGCCCGGGTTGCTGGGGTGGTGCTGATCCTGGCCGGAGTATTTCTGGTTCAAGGCAGCTGGGCAGCAAGCCCGGCGGGTAACGGCGCGGTGATCGCCAAACAGCCTGAAGGTTGATCATTGGCCGGGCTGGCTGCACGCCCATACCGCCTCTCGCAGCCAGCGATGGCCCGGGTCGGTGTCCTTTCTCGCGTGCCAGGCTTGCTGATAGGCAAAGGTGGGAATGGGCAAGGGGGGGCTGAACTGGCGCAGGGTCTGGTACTGGCGCATCGGGCCGACGGCACGCTTGGCCACGGTCAGGACCAGGTCGGTGCCGCCCAGCACCTCGACCGCAGCACTCCAGTGCGGCAACGCCAGGGCGATGCGCCGGCGCAAGCCCTGTGCAGCCAGGGCGCGTTCGATTTCGTCGTGGGCGTCCGGGCGCATGGCCATCAGCACGTGCGGGCGCGCCAGCCAGTCGTCGAGCGCCAGGCCACCCTTGGCGGGCAATACCTGGCGGTCGGCCACGCTGATGAAGCTGTCCTCGAACAGGGTTTGCGCGGTGATGGCTGGCGGCAGCTCAGGGAAGATGCCCAGTGCGAGGTCGAGTTCGCCATCCTGCAGCTGCGCCAGCATGGTCTCGCGACTGGCCTGGCTGATCGCCAGGTCGACACCTGGCGCCACCCGGCGCAGGTGACGGACCAGCGGCGGCAGGACGATGCGCGAGGAGTAATCGGACAATGACAGGCGAAAACGCCGTTGCGCCTGAGCCGGGTCGAAATGCGGCGTGGCGAGCAGGCCGTTGAGGCTGCCGAGGGCGTCTTGCAGGGGCTTGGCCAAGGCCTGGGCACGCGCGCTGAGGGTCATTTGGCCATGCTGGCGGATCAGCAGGGGGTCGTCGAAATAGGTGCGCAGTTGCGCCAGGGCGTGGCTGACCGCCGGCTGACTGCGGTGCAGGCGCAGGGCGGCGCGGGTCACGTGCTTTTCGCTGAGCAGCGCATGCAGGGCCAGCAGGAGATTGAGGTCGATCTTGCGCAGTTCATCCATGGGGCGAATGGTCAGGTGGCTTTTGGATGGGTTGTATCAGCCTAACAGATGTATTGGCCCTCATCGCCGGACCCAGCGCTCAAAGCACGGTATGAGGCACTGCGTGGA